>NZ_SMJW01000084.1 GCF_004348335.1 Actinomadura bangladeshensis
GGTCCGTGGTCAGTCGGTGGTGGTGGGGGGTGGTAGGGCTACCTGGATTTGGGTCGTTACTCCGGTGGCGGTGAAGAGGCCGCGGCCGGTGGGGCCGCCCAGGGGGGCGTTGCGGGGGAGCCGGAGGCCGAACATGTCGCCGTCGTCGGGGGACTCGATGGACAGCAGGACGCCGGAGCGGGAGCGGCGGGTGTCGGACAGGAAGCCGCGGTAGCCGCGGCCCAGGTCGGCGGTGGTGCCGCCGATGACGACGGCGTGCTCGCCGTCGCGGGCGGTGCGCAGGACGCCGCGGAGGGCGTCGTCCAGGTCGGTCTCGTCGAGCAGTTCGGCGTCGTCCACGACGACGACGTAGCGGTGCTCGTCGCCGATGGCGTTCTCCAGGTCGTCGGGGTCGGCGTCGGAGGTGAGGAGACCCAGGACGCCGGGACGGCTGGCCAGGAGGCGGAGGGGCGAGCGGCGGGGCGTGATCAGGACCACCGGGACCAGGCCGCCGCCGACGGACGGGTCCAGGAGGGATTGGACCATCGTGCGGAGAGTGGTGGAGCGGCCTGAGCGTGGCGGGCCGGCCACGGCGAAGCCGGGGCCCTCGTTGAGCAGGTCGATGCCGATGGGGGCGAGGGTGTCGCCGCCCACGCCGACCAGGGCCCAGAGGGGGGACGGTGCCGTGAAGTCGGGGTCGAGGGACATCGCCTCCCGGTAGGTGACGCGGACGGGCAGTTCGTCCACGTGGAGGGGCCGCTGGCGGCGGGGGAGGCGGCCGTAGCGGGAGACGCAGGCGCGGGCCATCTCCTGGAGGACGGCGATTTGGGAGGTGCCTGAGGGGTCGTCCCCCAGGAGGCCGATCTGGGATTCGCGCGGAGGTGCGCCCGGGGTCGTGGGCTCCAGGGCGCGGCCGGGCGGCATGGCGGCGGGGACCTGCTTGTCCTGGAGGCCGCCGTAGCAGTAGTCGTTCGGGTCGGCCATCCGCAGGATGAGGCGGCGGTCGAAGACCGTGGAGATCTGGCCGCCGAGGCCGGAGCGGTCGCCGGTGAAGACGGCGCGGAGGCCGACGGCGGCGCCCTCGCGCAGGAGGCGGATCACCTGGTCGACCAGGCGGCCGTAGTCGTAGTGCTCGAACGCGCCGAGGAAGCCCTCCCAGCGGTCGAGGAGCAGCACCATCCAGGGGAGCCGGTCGGTGGCGGCGACGGCGGCGCGCTGCTCGGCGAGGGACGCGAAGCCGGCCTCGGCGAGGAGCTGCTGGCGGCGGGCGACCTCGGCGGCCAGCGCGGTGAGCAGCCGTTCGCAGCGGTCGAGCTGGTCGCGGGTGACGACGGCGCCGCAGTGCGGCAGCGAGATCAGCGGCAGCAGCGCGTTGGCGCCGCAGTCGATCGCGTACAGGTGCGCGTCGTAGGGGGAGCAGGACGAGGCCAGCGAGCCGGCGATGGTGCGCAGCGCGGTGGAGCGGCCCGACTGGGCGGAGCCCGCGATGTAGAGGTGGCCGCCGGAGGCCAGGTCGAGGGTCAGCTCCTCGCGGGACTGGACGGCGGGCAGGTCGGTGACGCCGAACGGGATCGGCGGGACGTCCACGACGGAGCCGCCGGCGGCGGTGCGGGTGGTCAGCTTGATCTGCTCGGGCAGCGGGTTCAGCCAGGGCGACGGCTGCCGGGCGATGCCGGCGCGGCGGGCGGCCTCGTCGACCGCCTGGACGAGGACGCCCAGGTCGGTGGCGAGGGTCGCGTCCTCGGCGGCCTCCCGCGGGGACGGCAGCGGGTGGCCGAGGCCCTGCCACGGAAGCGGCAGGATGGTCGGTCCCGCGGCGGTCGTGCCGGCGCCGGCGCGGCGGCCCCCGATCCGCGCGGACTGCACGAGCTGCGGCGCCGACCCCCCCGAGCGGACATAGCACCGGCCGGGGGTGGACTTGGAGATCTGCGCGGCGTCCGGCGCGTCGAGGACGTCGGTGGATTCGTCCGGGTCGGTGACGCGCAGCGCGATGCGCAGGTTGGTGTTGGCGCGGATGTCGGCGGTGACGACCCCGGCGGGACGCTGCGTGGCGAGGACCAGGTGCACCCCGAGGGACCGCCCCCGGCGGCCGATGTCGACGAGGCCGGTGACGAAGTCGGGCAGCTCGGTGACCATGGCGGCGAACTCGTCGATGACGAGGACGAGCCGCGGCATCGTCGGCAGCCCCGGGTCGGTGAGGCGGACGTCGTTGTAGTCGTCGATGTCCTTGGCGCCCGCGCCGAGCAGGACCTCCTCGCGGCGGCGGAGTTCGGCGGCGAGGGATTCGAGGGCGCGTTCGGTGGCGTGGCCGTCCAGGTCGGTGACCATGCCGACGGTGTGCGGGAGGCGCCCGCAGTCCTTGAACGCGGCGCCGCCCTTGTAGTCGATGAGGACGAACGTCATCTCGTCCGGGCGGTTGGCGGCGGCGAGGGACGCGATGAGCGTCTGCAGCAGCTCCGACTTGCCCGCGCCGGTGGTCCCCGCGATGAGGCCGTGCGGCCCGTCGGCGCGGAGGTCGATCTCGTAGGGCCGCCCCGACCCGAGCCCGATGGGGACGCGGGTGGTGCGTCCGCCCGTCCGGTTCCACGACTGGAGGATGTGGTCGGCGGTGGGTTCGGGCATGTCGAGGACGTCCAGCAGCCGCACATCGGACGGGATCGAGTCGTCGGCGTCCTCGCGGGACACGTCCCGGACGGGTGCCAGCGCGCGCGCCACCCGGTCGGCCCAGACCGCCGAGACCTGGTCGGCGACCACGGAACCGACGGCGTCGAGCCCCTGCCCCTGGAGCCGGATCAGCGAAGGCCATTGCGGCTCCCACGCGGCGACGGCCTGGCATTCCTCCGGGAGGAGGCGTTCCTCGTCGTCCACGCAGATGGCGTAGATGCCGTACTCGGCACCTCGCGACAGGAGCATCGGCATGCCGGGTATGCGGCGCAACGCGCGCGCGCCGTCCAGCACGATCAGGATGTTGTACGGGACGGCAGGCACCCCCTCCTGCCCGAAGAACGACGATTCCGCCTGGGCGGCGCGCCGCCGCTCCGTCACCCGGATCGCGAGTTCGGTGACGCGGTGCGCGGCCGACTCCGGGTCGGTCCCGACGAGGGCGACGCAGTCCTCGCCTTCGCGCGGCGCGCAGTGCGGCAGCCAGCGCACCCAGTTCCACTCGCCGCCGGCCCGCTGGTCGGCGGACAGGACGACGATCGCGAGATCCCGGGGGCTGTGCAGGACGGCGGCCTGCGCGACCAGCCACCGCGCCAGCCCGCGGGAGGCGTGCCGCGGCCCGGTCAGCCCGATGACGCCGAGGTCGGCGAGCGGCAGCGCCACCGGGACCTGCCGGGCGGCCGGGACCTCCACCTCGCCCGGCTCTCCGGTCAGCTCGATGCGGGCGGGCAGGTCGGCGAGGCCGACCCGCAGGTGCAGGACGTCGGCGTCGCCGCGGCGCCGCTCCCACAGGCGCCGCCGGGGCCCGGTCGCGGTGAGCAGCACCTCGGCCGGGTCGGGGTGCAGGGCGCGCCGCTCGGCCTCGTCCGCGCGCCGCAGCCGGTCCATCTCGCCGTCGAATTCGCCCGCCTTGCGGTGGTACTCCTTCAGCGCCTTCTTGTACGACTTGCGGCCATGCAGCCGGTCGCCGACCCATTCGCCGAGCGTCATCACCGGCCAGGCCAGCGCGAACAGCGCCCACCACCACTGGCCGAGCGCGAACGCCATGACCAGCCCGAACGCCGAGAACAGCAGCGCGCCGAACAGCCGCAGCCGCTCGCGCGGGTTGCGCTCGGGGCGCCTCGGGACCTCCAGCGTCCGCGCCCGGTGCGCCGGACGCAGCCGGGGCGGCCGGTTGAACGCCAGCCCGCCCTCGGACAGCGGCTCCAGATGGGTGTCGGGCGCGGCGCTCGGCGCGAGCGCCAGCACGCTGCCGCCCACCGAGAGCATGCCGCCCACCGGCCAGACCGTCTTCGCGCCGAGCGGGGTCCCGTCGAGTCTGGCGGTGCCCTGCATCGTCATCGCGGACGCCTCGACCTCGACGGTCTCGCGCCCGACCGTCAGCCGCAGCGACCGGGCCGGGACGGACGGGTCGTCGAGCACCACGTCCACGTCCCGGCCGGACCCGATCGTGCTGGTGCCGAGCCCGAGCCGGTGCACGGACCCGGCGGCCGGCCCGCCGACGACCCGCACCTCGACGAGGCCGGTCGGCTCGGCGAGGACGGTGGCGGCGGCGGTGCGCTGCTCGACCGCGACGACGGCGCCGTCCCGCAGCTCCTTGACGGCGAGGGCCTGCGGGTCGAGCATCCGGCCGTCCATCCAGAGGGCCTTGCGCGGGCCGCGCCCGTCACGCGCGAGACCGTCCCGGACGAGACCGTCCTTGGCGAGGAGGGCGGCCTTGGAGAACCGGGGTGCGGGGGCCGGCGCGGATCCGGCCGCCGATCCGGCCGCGGATCCGGCCGCGGATCCGTCGAGGGTCGCGGCGAGCGATTGCGCGACCCCGGCAACGGTGGCCTCCGAATCGACATTTATCACGACATCGCGAGGTCCGCCGCCGGTCAGCGCCGTGAACGAGATCCGCATCCGAGCCTCCGACGTCTCCGGAAATATCGTTCAGCTTAATTACCGCTCCCCTCGGTTTTCCGGTAGGCGGCGACGATCGTTTCGAGGGCGTCGTCCAGCGGCGTCGGAGCCATCCCGAACGTCGACTGAAACGCGGAAGAGTCCAAAATGTACGGCCGGTCGAACTGGTAGCGGGTCTCGCGCAGTTCCCTCATCATCGGCGAGACGAGTCCGAGCGCGTTGAACAGGGCGCGCGGCGCCTCGGTGACCCGCGGCGCCGGCGCGCCGGCGATCGCGCACAGCCGCTCGGCGACGTCCAGGGTCGACACGGCCGGGCCCGTCGGGACGTGCCACGGCCGGCCCAGCGCCCGCTCGTCCGTCCCCGCGATCGCGAGGGCCTCGGCGACGTCCGGGAGGTATGTCCAGGCGTGCGGGACGGACGGGTCGCTGAAGTACAGCACCCGCTTGCCCGCGAGCAGCGGCCTCACGAACCGGGTCTCGCCGATGTACGCCTGGTCGGTGCTGCCCGGCCCGTAGTAGTCGGACGCGCGCAACTCGGTGGTCCGGATGCGTCCCGCCTCGTGCGCGGCGATGGCGTCCCGCCACATCTGGGCCCGCACCCGCGACTTGGTGCCGGTGGCGGCGAGCGGCAGGTCCTCGGTCATCGGCCCGTCGACCGGCCCGTACCCGTACAGGCTGCTGAGCGTCACCAGCGTGGCGCCGGTGGCCTCGGCGGTCGCGAGGAACGACGACGCCATCGGCGGCCAGTCCTGCACCCACCGGTGGTACCGCGGGTTCACGCAGTTGTAGAGCGTGTCGGCGCCCTTGGCGATCTCGGTCAGCCGGGCCTGGTCGGCGACGTCGGCGGCGATCCGCTCGACCCCCTCGGGCCCCGACCCCGACCGCGTCACGACGGCGACGTCATGCCCCATCCGGACGAGCCGCTCGGCCAGGTGCGTTCCGACCTGCCCCGCGCCGACGATCACGTGCTTGCCCATGACGTTTCTCCTTCGCTGATGGTTGGTCCGCGCCGTCAGGCGCGGGATTCGACGTGGCTCTTGAGCGCCGCCAGGCGGGCCTCGTGGCCGGCGCGCAGCTTGCGGGACGGGTAGATGAGGCCGGCGAGCGGGCCGTCCAGGGATTCCTGGAGCGTGACCCGGGTGCCGCCGCTCTCCGGCGCCAGGACCATGCGGTCGACGGCCCGGTAGAGGCCGAGGAGGCTGCCCGTCCAGCTCAGCTCGCGGCCGGGCTCGACCACGGCGAACCGGGAGTGGAGCGGCGTGCCGTTCTGGCTCCAGCGGAATTCGCGGCCCGGCTCGACGGCGTGCAGCGCCCGCAGCTTGAAGCCGGGCGCCCAGGTCTCCCAGCCGCGCAGGTCGGCGAGGACGTCCCAGACCCGGTCCGGCGCCGCATCGATCAGGACGCTGGACGAGTTCGTGACGGGCGCCGCCGCGTCGATCCGCCCGCGCAGCGCGTACTCGTCGTGCAGGGTCGCCAGGCTCGGCATCGCGGTCTCCTTCGGCTCAGTGCTCTGTTCTGAGAGCAATGCTCTCTCTAGAGAGCGGTGATGTCAAGAGCAGTGCTCTCGATTCAGTGCGTCGCTCTGCTAGCCTGGCCGCATGAGCGCAGGCGGGACGGCACGGGAACGGGTTCGGGCGGAGCTGATCCGGGAGATCACCGAGATCGCGAGACGCCAACTGGCCACGGCGGGCGCGACGGGGCTGTCGCTGCGCGCGGTCGCCCGCGAGATGGGGATGGTCTCGTCGGCGATCTACCGGTACTTCCCGAGCCGCGACGACCTGCTGACCGCGCTGATCATCGACGGGTACAACGCCGTCGGGGAGGCCGTCGAGCGGGCCGACGCGGAGGCCGACGCCGGCGACTTCACCGGACGCTGGCTCGCCGTGTGCAGGGCCGTCCGGGAGTGGGCACTGGCGCATCCGCACGAGTACGCCCTGCTGTACGGGTCGCCCGTCCCCGGCTACAAGGCGCCGGAGGACACCGTCCCCGCCGCCGTGCGCGACACGGTCGTCTTCACCCGCATCATCACCGAGGCCCACGCCGCCGGCGCGCTCGACCCCGCCGGGCCGTGCCCGCCCGCGCCGCCCTCACTCGCCGAGGACATGGCCCGCGCGCGCACCGCGCTGTCCATGGACCTCCCCGCCAACGTGATCACCCGGGCCTTCACCGCATGGGCCGGTTTGTACGGAACGGTCAGCTTCGAATTGTTCGGCCAATTCAACAACGTGATCGAGGAACGAACCGCCTACTTCGACCACACAATGACCCTCCTCGGCCGCCTCGCCGGCCTCCCACCCGCCTGATCAGGCAGTAGGGCGACCGGAGCGTGCATCCGGCGCTTCCCCGGAGCGAGCGTCGAGCGCTGATTGCAGCATGTGCAGCACCTGCGCGTGCAGTGACCGGTGTTCGCGCGTGGCGAGGTCCTTCAGCTCTGAGTGGAGTTCGTCGGGAAGTCTCAGTGTGATCTGTTTCATGCCATCAACGTACCGGCAGAGTGATGGTACTTTGATGGCATGTCGAGGTTCCGGCTGTACCCCACGGGCGGGCAGGAACAACGCATGGTGAAGTACTGCGAGCACGCTCGATATGTCTGGAATCTTGCGGTCGAGCAGCACCGGGAGTGGAGGCCGGGCCGTCGTCCTGCACCGGGGTTCGCCGAACAGTCCCGGCAGCTCACCCAGGCCCGCCGTGAGTTCGAGTGGCTTCGTGACGTGCCCCTCGTTGTTCAGGTCCAGGCACTCCGAGACTTCGCCAAGGCCAAGACCGCGCGATTTCAGTCCGGATTCGGTGAGCCGACCTGGCGTCGGAAGTACAGGCACGAAGGCTTCCGGATCATCGGCGACGGCTGTGCGCCCGCGTTCGCTCCGGACGGGACGCCTCGGCTGAACCCGAAGACCGGCAAGCAGGTGATGAACCGCCGCGTCGCAGTGCAGAAGCTCAATCGCAAGTGGGCGCGGGTCAGGGTGCCGGGATTGGGCTGGGTGAAGTTCCGTCTCACCCGGCCGGACTTGCCTCGGGCGGGCTCGTACCGTGTCACCTTCCGCCACGGTCAGTGGCATATTGCCTTCGCGATCGTCCCTGAGCCTGTTGATGCGCCGGGCACCGGCAAGATCATCGGAATAGACCGAGGCGTCACCATCACTGCGGCCTTGTCGGACGGCCGGAAACTGAATTGCCCGCAACTCACCACCAGGGAACGAGCGCGGATCCGCAAGCATCAGCGGCGAGCGGCCCGCGCCCCCAAGGGCAGCCCTCGCCAGACGGCCGAGTACGCCAGAGCCGCCCTACTCAAGGCACGGGAAGTCGACCGGCGTAGGGACTGGTGCGAGAAGACATCGTCCATGCTCGCCCGCACCTACGACGTGATCAGGTTCGAGCTGAACATCAAGAACATGACGGCCTCGGCGAAAGGGACGGTCGAGAAACCCGGCCGCAACGTCCGGGCGAAGGCCGGGCTGAACCGCGCCATCCTCGCCCAGGGGTGGGGCAGGCTGCGCAGCCGTACCGAGCACAAGGCGCCTGGCCGGGTCGAAGACGTCCCGGCCCCATACACGAGTCTGCGATGCAGCGCCTGCGGATGGATCGACAAGAACTCGCGCAAGAGCCAAGCCGAGTTCGTCTGTTCATCTTGCGGGTTCCGCTGCAACGCCGACATCAACGCAGCAGGCAATGTCGCGGCAGGACAGGTCGCCAGACCCGCGCTCAACAGGGCGTGTGCCGGAGGGGCAACACCGTGCGAGCGGTCGAGTGTCCGTGAACCTCAGCCCCCACCGGCTGGAATCCCCCTCACTTGAGGGGGAGGATGTCAACGAATCCATTGACGGGACCTTGCCGCCCCCGCAAGCATGGATCGCTCGATGTGCGCGGACGTCCCGGGACGGGGTCCGCGGAAGGGCGGGAAGGAGCGCGTGGGCAGCGCGATGAAGTCCAACCAGTCGACCGTCTCCGGCGGTGGCGCGGCGGGCCCGTCCGGTGGGACGGCGGGGCTCGGCCGGTCGGGGCTCGGCACATCCGGGGGGCAGCGGCTTCCGAGTTCCCCGCGCGAGCGCAAGCCCGCGCTCGCCGCGCTCGCGGTGCTGCTGATCCTCGGCGGCGCCCTCGCCAGCGCCTACCTGGTGATGGCGAGCGGCGAGCGGGTGTCGGCGATCCGCATCGCGCAGCCGGTCGCGGCCGGGCAGCAGATCCCGGCGAGCGCCCTCGAAGAGGTGCAGATCGGCGACACCGGCATCCAGTTCCTCGCCTGGTCCGAGCGCGCCAAGGTGACCGGGCGCGTCGCGGCCGTCCGGCTGGTGCCGGGCGCGCTGCTGACCAACGGAATGATCAGCAGGTCGGACGCCCCCGAGAACGGCCGCGTCGTCGTCGGCCTCGCGCTCAAGCCCGGCCAGACCCCGACCGGCGACCTCGTGCAGGGCAAGCACGTCATCCTCTACGCGGTCGGCAACGGGCAGAACGGCGGCCCGCGCGCCGGAACCGTCCTCGCCCAGGACGCCATCGTCGTCGGGGTCGGCGCCGGGGACGACGGCGGCCCGACCCGGCTGCGCTCCGACCAGACCAGCGTGGACGTCGCCGTCCTGCCGGCGGACGCGGCGCAGGTCGCGCAGGCGGCGTCCGCCGGGGCGGTCGCGCTCGCGCTGGTCCCGGACGGGACGAAGGTGTCCGCACCGCCCGCCAAGCAGGACAGGCAGCAGAAGCAGAACAAGCAGGAGTCCGGCGGCGTCGAGCCCGTGCCCAACCAGGGCGGCACGCCGAACCAGGGCGGCGGCACGCCGAACCAGGGCGGTACCCCGAACCAGGGCGGCCCGCAGTCTTCAGGCACGGGCGGTAACTGACGGTGGCTCTCATCGCGCTCGCTGCCGACAAGGGGGCGCCGGGCGTCACGACCGCGGCGGTCGCGCTCGGCGCCGTGTGGCCCCGTCCCGTGCTGGTCGCGGAGTGCGACCAGGCGGGCGGCGACCTCGTGTACCGGCTGCCCGCCGCCGCGCAGAGCGGCGACGGCGACGGGGACGGCGGCATGCTGAACCCGTCCCGCGGCCTGCTCAGCCTCGCCGCGACGGCCCGCCGCGGCCTGCGGCCCGACCAGATCGCCGAGCACTGCCAGCGGCTCGTCGGCGGCCTCGACGTGCTCGTCGGCCTCACCAACGCCGAGCAGGCGCAGGCGATGACGTGGCTGTGGGGGCCGCTCGGCCGCGCGTTCGCCGGCCTCGCCCCGGTGGACGTGATCGCCGACTGCGGGCGGCTCGGCGCCGGCACCCCGCTGACCGACCTGATGCGGGAGGCCGACATGGTCGTCCTGCTCACCCGCGCCACCCTCGAACAGGTCGCGCACCTGCGCGAGCGCGTCGGCGCGCTGACCGAGGAGTTGCGCGGCGGCCCGCCGATCGGGGTGCTGGTGCTCGCCGACCCGCGCGACTTCCGCGGCTCGGTCGCCGAGGTCGACCGGATCATCGCGGGGGCGCGCGGCCGCGGCCAGGCGCCCGACCCGGCGCCCGGTCCGGCGCAGGGCCCGCCGCCGCCCGGCGTGACCGTCCTCGGCGGCCTGGCGCTCGACCCGAAGGGCGCCGACCTGCTGTCCGGACAGTGGGGCGGCCGGCTGGACCGGTCGCTGCTCATCCGCTCGGCGCGCGAGGTCGCCGCCGACCTGGTCGGCCGGCTCGCCCCGCCGCCGGCGGCCGCGCCCGCCGCGGCGCCGCCGCAGGTGCCGGTCGGCGTTCCGCAGGAGGGGAGGCGGTAGATGGACCACGGGCTCGTCAAGCGCCTCCGCCAGGAGGTCGGCGACCGGCTGGCGCAGCAGCGCCGGCTGGACGCCGCGAACGGGCTGCCGCCGATGTCCGGGGAGGACGAGCGGCAGTTCGCCCGCGCACTCATCGGCCAGGTGCTGGAGGAGTTCGCGCGCGGCGAGATCACCTCCGGGCGGCGGCCGCCGAACGCCGAAGAGGAGGAGGCGCTCGCCGCCGGCGTGCACGCCGCGCTGTTCGGCGTCGGCCGGCTCCAGCCGCTCCTCGAAGACCCCGAGATCGAGAACATCGACATCAACGGCTGCGACCGCGTGTTCATCGGCTACGCCGACGGGCGCGAGGTGATGGGCGAGCCGGTCGCCGAGAGCGACGAGGAACTGGTCGAGCTGATCCAGATCCTCGCCGCCTACAGCGGGCTGTCGTCGCGGCCGTTCGACACCGCGAACCCGCAGCTCGACCTGCGCCTGCCGGACGGCTCGCGGCTGTCGGCCGTGATGGACGTGACCGTCCGCCCTGCGCTGTCGATCCGCCGCGCCCGGCTCGGCAAGGTGTTCCTCGCCGACCTCGTCGGCAACGGCACGTTCACCCAGGAGGTCGCGCAGTTCTTCCGCGCCGCCGTCCTCGCCCGCAAGAACATCATGATCGCGGGCGCGACGAACGCGGGGAAGACGACGCTGCTGCGCGCGGTCGCCAACGAGATCCCGCCGGCCGAGCGGCTGATCACCGTCGAGCGCGCCCTCGAACTCGGCCTGGACGCCTTCCCCGAGCTGCACCCGAACTGCGTCGCGTTCGAGCAGCGCCTCCCGAACTCCGAGGGGCAGGGCGCGATCTCGATGGCGGAGCTGGTCCGCCGGTCGCTGCGCATGAACCCGTCCCGGGTGATCGTCGGCGAGGTCCTCGGCGACGAGATCGTCACGATGCTGAACGCGATGACTCAGGGCAACGACGGGTCGCTGTCGACGATCCACGCGAACTCGTCGGTGGAGGTGTTCAACCGCGTCGCGACGTACGCGATCCAGTCGGAGGAGCGGCTGCCGGTCGAGGCGACCCACATGCTGATCGCGGGCGCGATCGACTTCGTCGTGTTCATCGAGAAGCGCAACGAGTACGCGTCCGGGGGGCGGCTGCGCCGGTACGTGTCCAGCGTCCGGGAGGTCACCGGCGTGGACGGGCGGGTCCTGTCGTCGGAGGTGTTCGCGCTCGGGACCGGCGGGGTCGCCGTCCCCTCCGCGCCGATCTCCTGCGTCGCCGAGCTGGCCGAGTACGGCTACGACCCGTCGGCCGGAGGTTCCTGGTGAGCGGGTTCGTGGTGAGCGGGTTCGTGGTGAGCGGGTTCGCGGTGGGCGGGGGCGAGGGGTGATGTACGCGCCGGACGTGCTCTTCGCCATCGTCGCGGGCGCCCTGGCCGGCGGCGGCCTCCTGCTGCTGGTCGTCGCGCTGCGCGGGCTGCCGGCCCGCACGAGGCCCGCGCGCGGACGCAGCCGCGAGGACCTGGTCCGCACCCTCACGACCCGCACCGCGCTCGCCGTCATCGTCGGCTTCCTCGTCCTGATCCTGACGCGCTGGCCGATCGCCGCCGCCGGCACCGGCGTGCTCGTCCTCGCCTGGGACGGGCTCGCGGGCGGCGCCGCCGAGGAGCGCCGCGGCATGGCGCGGCTGGAGGGCCTCGCCGGCTGGACGGAGTCGCTCCGCGACACGATCGCCGGGGCCGTCGGCCTGGAGCAGGCCATCCCCGCCTCGCAGCGCGCCGCCGCGCCCGCGCTGCAGCAGCCGCTCCGCAACCTCGTCGACCGGCTGCACACCCGCGTCCCGATGCCGGAGGCGCTGCGCCGGTTCGCCGACGACATCGACGACCCCTCCGCCGACCTGGTGATCGCCGCGCTGATCCTGAACGCCAAGCTGCGCGGCCCCGGCCTGCGCGACATGCTGGGCGCGCTCGCGACGTCCGCCCGCGCCGAACTGGACATGCGGCGCCGCGTCGAGGCCGACCGGCGCGCGACCCGGCGCAGCGTCCGCATCGTCGTCGCCGTCTCCGTCGGGACGGCCCTCGCCCTCGCCGTGTTCAACCACTCCTACGTCGAGCCGTACGACGACTTCCTCGGGCAGCTCGTCCTGTGCATCGTCGTCGCCCTGTACGGGGCGGCGTTCCTGTGGCTGCGGCGGCTGTCGCGGTACGAGCTGCCGAGCCGCTTCCTCAGCGAGCCGCGCCGGACGGCCGAGCCGGGCGTGCCCGGCGAGGTGCCGAGCACGGTCGCGGGCTGGCAGAACAGGGGCGGCCAGGAACCCCCGCTGCGCGGCCGGCACACGATGGACGCGGGCGGGGGTGGCGCGCCGTGAACGCCGCGATGATCGCGGGCGCCGTCGTCGGCCTCGGCGTGTACGTGCTCGTCCGGGCGCTGTTCCCGGCCCGCCCCGGCCTCGCCGCGCGGATGGCCGCGCTCGACGCCGCGCGCCGCCGCGACCTGGAGGAGCAGCAGCTCGGCCGGATGTCGCCGACGCTGGAGCGGGTCGGCGGGATGCGCGCCCGGATCGGCCGGGAGATGGCCCGGTTCTGCGAGGCGCGCGGCTGGCGGCTCCGGTCGGTCCGCGCCGACCTCGCCATCACCGAGCGGTCGCTGGAGGCGTTCCTCGCCACCAAGTTCCTGCTGCCCGCCGCCGCGCTGCTGGTCATTCCGCTGATCGTCGCCTACTTCACGCTGCTCGGGCTCGGCTCGTCCGTCGCCGTCCCCGCGTGGATCTGCGTGCTGTTCGCCGTGCTGTTCTTCTTCTTCCCCGACATGCAGCTCCGGCAGGAGGCGCAGGCCCGCCGGCAGGACTTCCGGCACGTCGTCGGCGCGTTCCTCGATCTCGTCTCGATGAACCTCGCGGGCGGGCGCGGCGTCCCCGAGGCGCTGATGACCGCGTCGAACGTCGGCGAGGGCTGGGCGATGCACCGCATCCGGGACGCGCTGTCCAACGCCCGCATCACCGGGCAGACGCCCTGGCAGTCGCTCGGCCGGCTCGGCGAGGAGCTCGACATCGCCGAGCTGCGCGACCTCGCCGGGGCGCTCGCGCTGGTCTCCGACGACGGCGCGCAGATCCGCAAGTCGCTCGCCGCCCGCGCCGCGTCGATGCGCAGCCGCGAGCTGTCGGAGCTGGAGGGCAAGGCCGGCGAGCGCTCCCAGTCGATGCTCGTCGCGCAGCTGTTCCTGTGCGCCGGATTCCTGATCTTCCTCGCCTACCCGGCCCTGATGCGGGTGCTCGCGTCATGACCTCAGGGCCTGCCCCCGAACCCCGTGGAGGTGTCCGATGAATCCGCTCAACCCGCTGAACCATCCGTCCGTCCTGTACTGGCGCGCCGCGCTCGGCGTCCGGATGGCGCGGCTGCGGTCGGAGGAGGAGCGCAGCCGCGGCGCGTCCGCGATCGAATGGGCGATCATCACCGCGATCCTCGCGCTGATCGCGATCACCATCGGCGCGGTGATCCAGAAGAAGATCCAGGACAAGGCCAACAGCATCAACACGGGCTGACCCCGATGCGGTCCCCGGAACGGCTCGCGTCCCGGCTGCGGTCGGACGCGGGCGTGTCGTCGATGGAGTGGGCGCTGCTCACCCCGATCCTCCTCCTGGTGATGCTCGTCGTGGTGCAGTTCGCCATGGTGTTCCACGCCCGGCACGTCGCGCTCGCCGCGGCGCAGGCGGGCGCCCGCGTCGCGCGGACGTCCCCGGTCGGCGGCGGCTGGGAGGGCGCGGCGACCGCGAAGGCGACCGGGTCGGTCCGCGAGATCGGCCCGGACCTGCTGTCCGGGCTCCAGGTGCGGGCGGGGGAGGAGAACGACGAGCGGTGGGTGGAGGTCAGCGGCGAGGCCGTCCAGGTCGTCCCGTTCATGACGTTCCACGTGTCGCAGCGGTCGCAGGGGCCGATCGAGTGCTTCCGTCCCGACGTCGGCGCGGGCACCGCCTGCCAGCGGGGGGCCGCCCCGTGAACGACCGCGGATCCATGTCGCTGGAGATGGTCATCGTCACGCCCATCTTCATCGCGTTCCTGCTCTTCCTCGCCGGCGCCGGCCGGATGGTGGACGCCAAGAGCCAGGTGGACGGCGCCGCGCGGGACGCCGCCCGTGCCGCGTCCATCGCGCGCAGCGCCGGATCCGCGCAGGGCCTCGCCGCCGAGACCGCCGCCGCCGGGATGCGCGGCACCGACTGGTGCTCGGGCGGCCCCAGCGTCCAGACCGACGTGTCCGCCTGGGGGCCGGGCGGACGGGTCGGCGTGACCGTCACCTGCGACGTCGACCTCGGCGACCTCGCGTTCATCGGCCTGCCCGGCACCAAGCGCCTGCAGGGCCACGCGATCGCGCCCGTCGACACCTTCACCAACCGGGGGACGGACGCGGGCGGCGCCGACGACCCGGGAGACGCGCCATGAGGCCCGAACGCGGCGACCGGGCGGCGGACCGCGGCGACCGGGGCACGATCGCGATGTACACGGTGCTGTTCACGCCGGTCGTGCTGCTGCTGGCCGGGCTGCTGGTGGACGGCGGCCTCGCCATCCACGCCCGGCAGCGCGCCGCCGACATGGCCGAGCAGGCGGCGCGGGCGGGCGCGAACCAGATCGACACCGACGCCCTCCGCGAGACGGGCAAGCCCGTCCTCGACCCGGGGCGGGCCCGCGCGGCGGCGTGCGACCTGCTCGCCGCCTACCCCGACGAGGTCACCGCGTCCGAGTGCGACGCCAATGACCAGGAGGTCGCGGTCACCGTCCAGATCAGCGTGGAACCGCAGCTCCTCGGCATCATCCCCGGCTTCGGCGCGTTCCGGCTGACCTCCAGTGCGACCGCCCGCCCGGTCACCGAGGGAGAAGGCCCGTGATCGAACGGGAGAACGGATCTACGATGAGGGCGACCTCCGGTGCGACCTCCGGCGCGACGGCCGGGGAAACGGCAGGGACGCGATGGTGACGCGGCAGGGGCGGCGGACGCCCGTCCGGGTGAAGGGGCACCGCAGCGCGGGCGACGTGCTCGCCGGGATCGGCGCGCTCGCCGCGCTGGCCGCGCTGATGGCCGGTGTCCCGTTCGCGCTGCTCACGCTGTTCGGGTCGCCGCTGCCCGACCATGTGCCGACCGCGTCCGACCTCACCCAGCGGGTCGGGCCGGGGTCGCTGCTCGCGATCCTCGTCGCGCTGGTGTGGCTCGCGTGGCTGCAGCTCGCGGCGTGCGTGGTGGTCGAGCTGTACGCGGGGATCCGCGGCGTCGGCGTGCCCGCGCGGGTGCCGCTCGCGGGCGGGACGCAGTCGCTCGTCCACAGGCTCGTCGTGGCCGCGCTGCTGCTGTTCACCGCCACCACCACGATCATGCCGGCGTTCTCCGCCGGGGGCCTGTCGCAGCGCCCGCCGGCGTCGGCGCCGGTGCGGATGGAGCCGCAGGCGGCGGCGTTCCACCAGGTCCCGGACGCGCCCGAGCACGCGGCCGCCGCCGACCGGATCGCCGAGGACCTCACCGCGAACCCGGTGGAGAAGTCCGCCACCACGAAGATCTACCGGGTGCGGCCGCCGGACGGGCGCCACCACGAGAGCCTGTGGGAGATCGCCGAGAAGTGCCTCGGCGAGGGCCGCCGCTACAAGGAGATCTACTCCCTCAACAAGGACCACGTCCAGCCGGACGGGACGCGCCTGACGATCGCCAGCCTGATCCGTCCGGGCTGGATCCTGGAGATGCCGGCGGACGCCAAGGGCGCCAAGGTCGTCCCGGTCAAGGACCTGCACGACTACTTCCGCTACGGGCACGCCGTCCCGGACGAACCGGACAAGCCCGCACCCGAACCCGAACCGGCGCAGCCGCCCCCGGCCGCGCAGGCGCCGCCCGCCTCACCGGCACCGCAGACCCCGGCCCCCGAGCAGAGCCGCCCGCCGGACCAGACCCAGCCGCCCGAACACAGTCAGGCGCCCCAGCCGAGTCAGCCCCCCGAGCAGAGTCAAGCGCCCGAGCAGAGCCAAATCCCGGAACACAGCCAGACCCCCGAACAGAGTCAGGCGCCTGGGCAGGAGGGGCCGCGGGAGTCGGAGCCCGCGCATCCGCCCGCGCACGCCGAGGGGCCGTCCGGCGAGATGGGCGGGCACGCGGGCACCGGCGGCGCGGACGTCCCCGGCCAGGGCTCCCCGCAGGACAAGGACACCGGCGCGTCGCTCGACATCGGCTGGCCGCAGGGCCTCGCCGCGGCGTCGCTGGTCGCCGCCGGGCTGCTCGCCGTGCTCGGCCGGCGCCGCCGCACCCAGCTGTGGAACCGCGCGTTCGGGCACATGGTCGTCCGGCCGGAGGGGGAGGCGGCCGAGGCGGAGCGGGCGCTGCGGATCGGCGCCGACGAAGACGCGGCGAAGCTCCTCGACCTCGGGCTGCGGCACATGTCCAAGTCGATGGCGGCGGGCGGCCGGGCTCTCCCGACCGTCTACGGCGTCCACATCGGCCGCGGCAGCCTCGACCTGTGGATCGCGCCCGCCGACCGGAACCCGCCCGCCCCCTGGCAGGCGTTCGACGACGGCCAGGTGTGGCGGCTGCGCGAGGACGCGCTGCCGATGCTGGAGGCGGCGGGTCTCGGCGACGTCCTCGCCCCCTACCCGGGCCTCGTGTCGATCGGCACGAACGCCAACGGCCGCATCCTCGTCGACCTGGAGGCCGCGCACGGGCTGATCGCGCTGCGCGGCCCCGAGGACGTGCGCCGCGCCGCGCTGTCCGCGGTCGCGCTCGAACTGGCCACCAACCGCTGGTCCGACCACATGCGGATCACGCTCGTCGGGTTCGACGCGGAACTGGGCGAGGGCCTCACCGAGATCGCGCCGGACCGGGTCCGGTCCGTCCCGACGCTGCTGGACGCGCTGCCCGAGCTGGAGGGGCGCAGCGAGGAGGTGCGGCAGGCGCTCGCCGCGTCCGGCGTCGACTCGGTGCTCACCGGACGCTGCCGCGGCGTGTTCGGCGAGGCGTGGATGCCGCACTACCTGATCATGGCGGACCGCCCGGACGAGCGGGAGGCCGACCGGCTCGTCGCACTCGCCCGCACCGGCACCCGGATGGCCGCCGGCTACCTCGTCCCCGGCGACGTGCAGGGCGCCACCTGGACGTGGGACGTCGACGCCGCCGGGCGCCTCCAGGCCGGCGTGCTCGGCTTCGACGTCGACGCGCAGCTCGTCCGCGACGACGACTACCGGGGCGTGTTCGAGCTGTTCCGCACGGCCGGGCGGCTCGACTCCGTACGGCTCCCCGGCCTCACCGGCGGGGCGGAGCCGCCGGCGGCGCAGCACACCTCGGTCGACATCCGGCTGCTCGGCCCGATCGAGGTCGACGCGCCGGGCCCGGTGGACGAGAGCCGCCGCGAACTGTGCACCGAGCTGCTGGTGTTCCTCGCCGCGCACCCGGAGGGCGTCCACCCGACGGTGCTGTCCGGCGCGATCTGGCCGCGCGGCGCCAGCGCGGGCGTCCGCGACGCGTGCGTGGCGCGCGTGTCGGACTGGCTCGGCCGGGACGCGCGCGGCCGCCCCAACCTGTACTACGACGAGCGCGGCCGGATCAGGCTCGGCTCGGAGGTGCGGGTCGACGTCGCGACGTTCCGCTGGCTGGTGTGGCGGTCGGCGGCCGAGCCCGCGTCCGAGACCGCCTACATGGCGTACGCGCTGGACCTCGTCCGCGGTCCGCTGCTCGCCGACCGGCCGCGCGGCCGGTACGCGTGGCTCGCCGACCACGAGCTGGAGTACGAGACGCCCGCGCGGGTCATCGACGTCGCGCACCGGCTCGTCGTGCTGCGGCTGGAGGAGGGCGACCCGCGCGGCGCGGTCGGCGCGGCCCGCGCCGGGCTGCGGCTCGCGCCCGAGGACGAGGGCCTGTGGCGCGACCTGCTCCGCGCGACCCACGCGACCGGCGACGTCGAGCAGGTCCGGGTGGCCGTGGACGAGCTGCGCTCCCGCCTGGCCCGGAACCCGTACCAAGACCAGCTCCAACCAGAGACGGAGGCCCTGGTAGAGGACCTGATCCCCGGCTGGCACCGCGTAGGCTCCCGCTGACCGCCAACGTTGGGGCGGGCGGGTCAGCGGTAGAGGCAGGTGCCGCCGAGGGAGTAGCGGCCCGGTTGCGGGTGGACGCATAGGGCCGTCGGGCGGCCGCCCACCCAGACCCTCCGGACGACGCGGCCCGTGCGGGTGGAGACCGCGTAGACGAGCCCGGCCCGGTCGGCGAGCCAGAGGGCCGTCCCGTCCGACGACACCCCGCCCGGGACGGAACGGTCGGCGGGCAGCGGCCAGCGGGACACGACGCGCCGCGTCCGGAAGTCGACGGCGGTGAGGCTGCCGCCGCCCACGACGAACAGCCGCCGCGCGTCCCGGCTGATGGCGAGGCCGCGGGCGCCGGGCGCGGTCGGCACGAAGCCGAGCAGCGTGAACGCGCGGGCGTCGACCAGCCACACGCCGCCCTTGGCCGCGTCCGCGACGTAGAACACGGTGCCGCTGGGGGAGAGCCGCAGGTCGCCGGGCCGCGCCCCGTCCGGCAGCCGGATCGTCCCCGAGAGGCGGCGGCCGGCCAGGTCGACGCGGGCCAGTGCCCCGGCGGCCGCGCACGTCGCCACCAGGGACGCGCCCCCGGCCGAGAAGTCGGCGTGGCCCGCCGAGCACGGCATCGGCACCGACGCGCGCAGCTTCATCGTGCGCGGGTTCCGGACGTCGATGCGCCGCGGCGCCCGCGCCGGCACCAGCGCGTCCCGCCCGTCCGGCGTGAAGTAGAGCCCGGCGGGGCCGGTGACCCCGACCGGACGCCCGCGCCGCCCGCTGCGGGGCCCGACCGGGACGAGCAGGCCGTGCGCGCCGTCGGCCGCCCACAGCCGCCGCAGGTCCCAGGACGGGACCACCCGCGACGCGGACGCTCCGGCGCGGAACCGCGCCGCGACCCGGGCCGTGCCGGGGTCGACGACGTCGATGACCCGGCCGTTGGCGACGTAGATCCGCGGCGGCATCCCGCGCGCGTTCGGCGCGATCATCCCCGGGCCGGTGGCGGCGTAGACGCGCCCGCCGGCCGGTGCGACCGGCGGGGCGGCGGGCGGGTCCTTCACCGCCGCACCCGGCCGCGGGCTCAGGTACGGGGCGGGCGCGCCCAGCCCCACCACCGGATCGTCCGGCGACCTCTTCCCGGGCCGGTGGAACGCGACGGGCGACTCGCACCCGGACAGGACACCGCAGCTCAGCACGAGGGCCGAGGCGGACAGCATCGCGGCGGGCAGTGGACGCCGCTCATCAGATCCCACGCACGGTCACCCCCCATCACGGCGGGGACCTTACCGAGAGACGACGCGCAGTGCCCGGACAATCGCCAAACGTGTTCGCGGACCGGCACCCCGGCGGCGGAGGCGACGGTCAGTCGGACTTGCCGATGCCGATGCCGAACTCGCGGTAGACGCGCTCCCAGAAGCCGTCCCGCAGCCAGGTGCGGGCCTCCTGGTAGGGGCGCAGCGAGGAGCCCAGCTCCTTCTCGGCCTCGATCAGCAGTTCCTTGTCGATGACCGGCGGCAGGATCGGGCCGGGCAGCAGGTCGCGGATGTTGTCCCGGCCCCGCTCGAAGATCCACTTCTGCGCGACGTGCTCGCCTATCTCCAGCATGTGGTCGCGGTCCGGGCCGAGCTTGCCGTCGGCCTGCGCGGTGTTGTTCAGCGACGCGGCCACCGTGGCGGGCGTCACGGCGCCGGTCACCGGGACGCCGGGGCGGACGGCGGCGGGCACCGGCTTGACCGCCGGCGGCTTGCCCGCGAACACCTGCGACGGCGACGGGACGGGGTTGGCGCGCTGCGCGGCGGCCGCGGCGTCCTTGATGGCGGCGGCGCTGCCCGGCGCGGGCACCGGCAGCACCTTGGCCTTGGTGAAGTACGGGCGCAGGAACTCGGCGGGCAGCACCTCGACGGTGTCGGACTCCCACACCAGCCACTCGGCCTGGTTGGAGCCGTGCGTCGGCTCGACGCCCCACAGGTGCACGCGGACGCCGTAGCGCTGCGCGGCCTCGACCGCCGGCAGCATGTCCTCGTCGCCGGCCAGCAGCACCGCGTCGGTGATCGCGCGGTGCCGGGCGAGGGCCTCCAGGTCGGCGCGCAGCTGCGCGTCCACGCCCTTCTGCTGCCCCTGCGCGTTCAGGTTGCCGAGCCGCAGCTTCACCAGCGGCAGGTTGGCGATCACGCGCTGGTCGACCGTGGGCTGCTTCTTCGGCGCCGCGTCGAACCAGTACACCCGCAGCAGTTCGCCGCGCCGCTGCTCGTCGGCGTGGTCGGTCAGAGCCTTGATTAGCTTCTCCGCGGCGACGCGGTACTCGCGCCGGGATCCGCAGCCGAGCAGCAGCGCACCGGAGGCCGCGTAGAGGTACCCCGCGTCGACGAAGATCGCGTATCGCGCGGGCTGGGCAACGTACTCCGAGGTGGCCATGGCCTTCCACCTTATTCGTGCGAAGGCCCCTGCTGGGCTCGAACCACGGTTACATGTCGCTTCTGACGGCCCGGCGGAGGCCCGCGCGACCGCGGGCCCGCGGCCGGGCGGGCGGGGTCAGCGGGGCAGCCCGCTGGCCCGCCAGGCGCCCGGTCCGCGCGGTCCGAGGTCGCCCGCGAACGTGTTGCGGACGAGCCGGGAACGGTCCGCCCACCGGGACGGACGCGCCGGTGCGCCGCCGTCGCGGGCCGCGGCGGCGGCCCGGGCGCGGGCGGTGAGCACGGCGACCAGCGCCGCGATCTCGGCCGGGCCCGGGTCGCCCCGGACGATCTGCAGGAACGGCTTCTGCTCGGCGCTCACGAAACCTGACCTTCCGGGCGTGTCCGCATCACAGTGGGATGTTCCCATGCTTCTTCGGCGGCAGCGTCGTGCGCTTCTCGCGCAGCGCCCGCAGTGCCCGGACGACCTGCCCGCGCGTCTCCGACGGCTTGATCACGTTGTCGATGTAGCCGCGTTCGGCCGCGACGTAGGGGTTGGCGAGCGTGTCCTCGTACTCGGTGATCAGCTCGGCGCGGCGGGTGTCCGGGTCGTCCGCGGCGGCGAGGTCGCGCCGGTACAGGATGTTCACCGCGCCCTGCGCGCCCATCACCGCGATCTGCGCGGTCGGCCACGCCAGGTTGATGTCGGCGCCGAGGTGCTTGGACCCCATGACGTCGTAGGCGCCGCCGTACGCCTTCCGCGTGATGATCGTGACGAGCGGGACGGTGGCCTCGGCGTAGGCGAACAGCAGCTTCGCGCCGCGCCGGATGATGCCGTTCCACTCCTGGTCGGTGCCGGGGAGGAAGCCGGGGACGTCCACGAACGTCAGCACCGGGATGTTGAACGCGTCGCAGGTCCGCACGAACCGGGCGGCCTTCTCGGAGGCGTCGATGTCGAGCGTCCCGGCGAACTGCATCGGCTGGTTCGCGACGATGCCGACCGAGTGCCCCTCGACCCGCCCGAACCCGATGATGATGTTGGGCGCGAACTGCTCCTGGACCTCCAGGAACTCGCCGTCGTCCAGCACCCGCTCGATCGCGGTGTGCATGTCGTACGGCTGGTTCGGCGAGTCGGGGATGAGGGTGTCGAGCTCCTCGTCCAGCTCGGTCACGTCGACCGGCACCTCGAACGCGGGCGCGTCCGACAGGTTGTTGGACGGCAGGTAGGACAGCAGCGCCTTGACGTACTCGATCGCGTCGTCCTCGTCCGACCCCTGGTAGTGGGCCACACCGGACTTGGAGTTGTGCGAGTGCGCGCCGCCCAGCTCCTCCATCGTCACCTCTTCGCCGGTGACCGTCTTGATCACGTCCGGCCCGGTGATGAACATGTGGGACGTCTGGTCCACCATGACGATGAAGTCGGTGATCGCCGGCGAGTACACCGCGCCGCCCGCGCACGGCCCCATGACCAGCGAGATCTGCGGGATCACGCCGGAGGCGTGCACGTTCCGCTTGAAGATCTCCGCGTACAGGCCGAGCGCGACCACGCCCTCCTGGATCCGCGCGCCGCCGGAGTCGTTGATGCCGATCACCGGGCAGCCGGTCTTGATCGCGTGGTCCATGACCTTGACGATCTTCTCGCCGAACACCTCGCCGAGGGAGCCGCCGGAGACGGTGAAGTCCTGGCTGAAGATCGCGACCGGACGCCCGTCCACCGTGCCGTACCCGGTGACGACGCCGTCGCCGTAGGGCCGGTTCTTCTCCATCCCGAAGTTGGTCGAGCGGTGCCGCGCCATCTCGTCGAACTCGACGAACGAGCCGGGGTCGAGCAGTGCGTCGATCCGCTCCCGGGCCGTCATCTTGCCCTTGGCGTGCTGCTTCTCGACGGCGCGCGCCGAACCGGCGTTCACCGCCTCGTACCGGCGCCGCTCCAGGTCCGCAATCTTTCCCGCCGTGGTGTGGATGTCGAAGTCCACGGGCGGTTCAGGGGCTTCCATCGCCATGCCGGTCAGGGTAACCGCACGCTGATTCCGCGCATGCGGCCGGGTGCCGGTGACCGGGACGAGTCCCGTCCGTAGCCCGCTCGTTAGGCTTGTCGGGTGGCTATGAAGACGCGAGACACCTTTCGGCAGGACATGCCCGAACCACTGCGCCGCGACGTCCGGCTGCTGGGCGCCATGCTCGGCGACGGGCTCGTGGAGTACGGCGGCAAAGAGCTGCTGGACGACGTGGAGCGGCTCCGCCACGCGGTGATCGCGGCCCGCCGCGGCGAGACGGGGATCGAAGAGGTCGCCGCCCTCGTCGACGGCTGGACGCTGGAGCGCGCCGGCCAGGTCGCCCGCGCGTTCACCGTCTACTTCCACCTGACGAACCTCGCCGAGGAGCACCACCGCATCCGGACGCTGCGGGAGCGCGACACCGGCGACACCGTCCCCGGCTCCGTCGCCGCCGCGATCGAGCAGATCGAGGCGTCCGGCGACGGCCGCCTCGACCAGATCATCGAGGGCCTGGAGTTCCGGCCCGTCTTCACCGCGCACCCGACCGAGGCCCGCCGCCGCGCCGTCGTCACCGCGATCCAGCGGATCAGCGACCTGCTCACGCACCTGAACGAGGCGCCCGGCGCGTCCGAGCGGGAGGAGACCGAGCGCAGCCTCCGCGAGGAGATCGACCTGCTGTGGCGGACGGCGCTGCGCCGGCACACCCAGCTCGACCCGCTGGACGAGGTCCGCACGGCGATGGCCGCGTTCGACGAGACGATCTTCCGGGTCGTCCCGCACATCTACCGGTCGCTGGACCGCGCGCTCGACGGCGCGGACACCGGGACCCGTCCGCCGAAGGCCCGCCCGTACCTGCGGTTCGGCAGCTGGATCGGCGGCGACCGCGACGGCAACCCCTACGTGACCGCGCAGGTCACCCGGGACGCCGTCATGATCCAGGCGGAGCACGTGCTGCGCGCCCTGGAGGCGGCGTGCGCGCGGATCGGCCGCGAGCTGACCGTCCACGAGATCACCACGCCCGCCGCGCCGGCCCTGCTGAACGCCGTCGCCGCCGCCCGCACCGCGCACCCGCGGCTGATCGGCGAGATCGCCAAGCGCTCGCCCGGCGAGCCGCACCGCCAGCTGCTGCTGTACGCCGCCGCCCGCATCGCCGCGACCCGCGAGCGCGACGCCGACCTGGCCTACGCGTCCCCGGACGAGCTGCTCGCCGACCTGCGCACCGTCCAGGACTCCCTCGCCGCGGCGGGCGCCGCCCGGCAGGCCTACGGCCGCGTCCAGCAGCTGATCTGGCAGGTCGAGACGTTCGGCTTCCACCTCGCCGAGCTGGAGATCCGCCAGCACTCCGAGCTGCACGAGAAGGCCATCGAGGAGGTCCGCGCGGGCGGCCCGCGCTCGGAGATGACCGAGGAGATCCTCGAAACGCTCCGGGTGGTGGCCTGGATCCAGGGGCGGTTCGGCGTCCGCGCCTGCCACCGCTACATCGTCTCCTTCACCCGCTCCGCCGAGGACATGGCGAACGTGCACGCCCTCGCCGCGTCCCTCGGCGACGGCGCGCCCGTGCTGGACGTGATCCCGCTGTTCGAGACCGGCGAGGACCTGGAGCACGCCCCCGCCGTCCTGGACGGGATGCTGGAGATCCCCGCCGTGCGGCGCCGCCTGGACGAGACCGGCCGCCGGATGGAGGTCATGCTCGGCTACAGCGACTCCGCCAAGCAGCTCGGCCCGACGAGCGCGACCCTGCGCCTGTACGACACGCAGGAGGCCCTCGCCGCGTGGGCGGCCCGCCACGACATCAAGCTGACGCTGTTCCACGGCCGCGGCGGCTCCCTCGGCCGCGGCGGCGGCCCCGCCAACCGCGCCATCCTCGCCCAGGCGCCCGGCTCGGTCGCGGGCCGCTTCAAGGTCACCGAGCAGGGCGAGGTCATCTTCGCCCGCTACGGCCACCGGGAGATCGCGCGCCGGCACGTCGAGCAGGTCACCAGCGCCGTCCTGCTCGCCTCGACCGACCCGGTCCAGGACCGCGCCCGGGAGGCCGCCGCCCGCTTCCGACCCCTCGCCGACAAGATCGGCGACGCGGCGAAGGCGGCGTTCCGCGGGCTGATCGAGACCGAGGACTTCGCCGTCTGGTTCGCCCGGGTCAGCCCGCTGGAGGAGATCTCCGAGCTGCGGATCGGCTCCCGTCCCGCCCGCCGCAAGGCCGCCCGCGGCCTGGAGGACCTGCGGGCCATCCCCTGGGTGTTCGCCTGGACGCAGACGCGCGTCAACCTCCCCGGCTGGTACGGCATGGGCAGCGGCCTCGCGGCCGTCTCCGACGACGGCCGCGACCTGGCCGAGCTCCGCGAGGCGTACGAGGCGTGGCCGCTGTTCAACACCCTGCTCGACAACGCCGAGATGAGCCTCGCCAAGTCCGACCGGGCGATCGCTGAGCGGTACCTGGCGCTGGGCGAGCGCCCGGAGCTCTCCGAGACGGTCCTGGCCGAGTACGACCGCACCCGCCGCCTCGTCCTGGCGGTGACGGGCCACGAGCGCCTCCTGGAGAACCGCCGGGTCCTCTCCCGAGCGGTCGAACTCCGCAACCCGTACGTGGACGCGCTCTCCCACCTGCAGTTGCGAGCCCTGAAGGCGCTCCGCGCGGGCGTGGAGAACGAAGAGGAGCGAACCCACCTGGAGGACCTGCTCCTGCTCTCCGTGAACGGCGTGGCCGCCGGCCTCCAGAACACCGGCTGAGCGGCGGCCTTCCGGCGGCCTCAGGTCTGCGGAGGCTGCCGGAAGGTCAGCCACTGGGGATTGATGTAGGTGAAGGAGGGGGCGGTGTTCCCGGCCACCAGGATGTCGTTGATGGGCGCGTCCTGCGTATAGGCGGTGACGCCGACACCCCACCTTCCCGCCCCGCTGAGCGGCCCGACCGTGTTGCCGGTGATCTCCACGGTGGTGAGCGGATTCACGCCGGAGTTCGCGCCCCGCACGTAAACACCGCCATGGCAGTCGGTGATCGTATTGTTGCGAATGGTGAGCTGCTCGGTGTTGAACGGAGTGATCGCGTCCCATCGCGAGCCGGTCACCGTGTTGTTCTCGATCAGCACATGGGAATGGCGCACATTGGGGACGGCGGTATGCGAACCGATCAGCGCACCCCAGCCCGGCTTGGAACCCGACGGGCCGCAATTGTTGCCCGTGACGTGGATGTCCGTGCAGGGGGTGTTGTCCTTCGCGCCGGCCCAGGTATTGCCGCTGCCGGCGAGGTCGAGCTGAACCGCCTCTCCGTGCCAGAGGCCCACGTCGGGAGCCGCGACCCACCCGTAGAGGTTGCAGTTCTGCACGGTCGCGGTGCGCACGGCGTTCAACTCGATCGCATGCCACCACTTCACGTTGTAGATGGTGATGCCGTCCAGTTCGACATTGGACGTGTGCTCCATCGTGATGACGTTCATCGCGGGGGCCGGCGCGGCGGTGTCGAAGTCGCCGCCGGTCACGCCCTGGAGGTAGTACCAGGTCGGGTCCCACGAGCCGCCCGTGATCTTGATGTTCCCCGGCGCCGAGTAGCCGCCCGTCGTCGCGCTGGGGACATGGTTGAGCACCATGGTGTGGGACGTCCCCGTGGAGGCGAAGTTCGCGATGAAGCGGGCGTCCGTGGCGTCGAGCCAGGTGTTGCCGGGGACGACGAGGTTGGCCCGCAGGGTGTATCGGTGTCCCGGCTTGGCGCGGACGATGACGCGGCCCTCGGCGTCGCGCCCGGCGAGCCCGCAGATGCCGTTCGCGGCGTCGTCCAGGGCCCGGCGCAGTGCGAGTACCGCACCGTCCTCGCCGCCCGGATACGGGTTGAGCTCCGGGGTGTGGGGATAGGCGGCCCACGCCGGCCCCGCCGTGGCGAACCCTCCGAGCACGGCCGCGCCGCCCGCTATTCCGGCCTTGAGCATATGACGGCGGCTCAGTGTCACGAGGGCTCCAATCGCCGATCCGCGCGGACGAAACCAGCATGATCAGAGCATCGCCCGGAACGGAAAGTCAAGCAGTCGCCGTTTTCTGTGGCGATCTTGACAGGCGCCGTTCTTCCGTGCGACCGTCACCCAAGACGACGGCTTAAAGGCATGGGGGACGAATGGACCGGCGCCCTGCGACTCCTTCGGCGGTCTCCGCGGCCCTGGCGGCGGCCGGTCCGGCGCCCGGCCACTACCGCATCCGCAACTGGAACAGCGACAAGTACCTGGCGATCGGCAACAGCAGCACCGCGAACGGCGCCGCCGCGATCCAGTGGGAATACACCGGCAGCAACGGCCAGTTGTGGTATCTCAATGCCGACCGGAAAATCGTCAACGTCGCCAGCGGGAAATGCCTGGCGATCGGCAGCGGGAACCCCGATAACGGCATCCCCGTCGTCCAGTGGGAAGAACTCGACTCCGACTCCCAGCGCTGGGTCATCGACCCGTCCACGGGCCTCATCCAGAACGTGCGGACCGGCAAGTACATGGCGGTCGGCGGCAGCAGCACTGACAACGGCGCGCCGGTGATCCAGTGGGAGGCCACCGGCAGCGACGGCCAGCGCTGGTACTGACCCGGGCTCTCCGCCGCCGGAGCGCGGTCCCGGGATCGCGTCCAGGTCGTACCCGTGCCGGCGGTGGATCTTGACCGGCCGGCGACGCGGTGCGAGCTCAGGCCCCCCAGTCGGGCTTGCGCTTGTCGTTGAAGGCGGCGATGCCCTCCCGGCGGTCGGCGGAGAAGGCGGCGGTGCGCCAGGCGTTCTCCTCCAGGTCGAGGCCGGCGTCCAGGCTGACGCCGGCGCCCTGGCGGAGGGCGCGCTTGGCGGCGCGGACGGCGATCGGGGAGTTCCGCGCGATCACGGCGGCGAGGGCGAGCGCCTCGTCGCGGGCCGCGCCGGCCGGGACCTTGCGGTCGGCCAGGCCGAAGGCGAGGGCCTCGTCGATGCCGAGGCGGCGGCCGGTGAAGACCAGGTCGGCGGCCTTGCCGGGGCCGAGGCGGCGGAGCGCGAGCTGGGTGCCGCCGCCGCCCGGGACCAGGCCGACGCTCACCTCGGGCAGGCCGAACACGGCGGTCTCGTCCGCGACGATCAGGTCCGCGGACAGGGCGAACTCGCAGCCGCCGCCGAGCGCGTAGCCGTGCACGGCCGCGATCACCGGCTGCGGGAGGTTCAGGACGCCGCCGAACGCGGCGCGGAAGACCGGGCGCTGCGCGAGGATCTCGTCGTCGGTCATCGCGTTGCGCTCCTTCAGGTCCGCGCCGACGCAGAACGCCTTCTCGCCCGCCGCGCTCAGCACGACCGCGCGGACGGCCGCGTCCGACGAGACCTCCGCGCAGACTCCGGCGAGGCGCCTCGCCATCGCGGTCGACAGGGCGTTGAGGGCCTCGGGCCGGTCCAGCACGATCTCCGCGACGTTCCCGTCGCGCCGCAGCGTCACACCATCCATAGGCGCACCCTAACGACCGTCGGGCGGCTTCCCGGACGGGCGGCCCCAAGATCAGTGTCGCGGTGGGGTTGGATGGGTGTGTGGACTCAGCGTATGGAGATCTCGGACGGCCGCCGCTGCACGAGGGGGCGCTGCAGCGGGCGCTCGTCCGCGACGGCGGGCTGTGGCGGGAGATCCGGGTCGTGGACGAGACCGGCTCCACCAACGCCGACCTCGCGGCGCGGGCGGCGGAGGGCGCCCCCGAGGGGACCGTGCTGGCCACCGAGCTGCAGACGGCGGGACGGGGCCGGCAGGGCCGGACGTGGGCGGCGCCGCCGCGCTCCGGGCTCGCCTTCTCGATGCTGATGCGGCCGCGGGTGCCGGTGCAGCGGCTCGGGTGGGCGCCGTTGCTGACGGGCGTCGCCGTCGCCGCGGCGGTCCGGAGGATGACCGCCTGGTCGCAGACGGGGGACCGGTTCCTCGGCGACCGGGAGGACACGGCCGTCGACGCCCGGCTCAAATGGCCGAACGACGTCCTCGTCGGCGACCGGAAGCTCGCCGGGATCCTCGTCGAGAAGGTCGAGGACGGCATCGTGATCGGCGTCGGGCTGAACGTCGGGCTGCGGGAGGACGAGCTGCCGGTGCCGACGGCGACGTCCCTGGCGATCGAGGGCGCGCCGCTGAGCGACCGGGCGCCGCTGCTGCGCGCGATCCTGCGCGAGTTCGCGACCTGGTACCGGGAGTGGACGGCGCTGGACGGTGATCCGGAGACGAGCGGGCTGCGTACCGCCTACCGGGACCTGTGCACGACGCTCGGGCGCGAGGTCAGGGTGGAGATGCCCGGGGGTCGGCGGCTGACCGGGACGGCGCGGGACGTGGACGGGACGGGCCGCCTGGTGGTCGAGGGGGCGGCCGGGGAGAACGCGATCAGCGCCGGAGACGTGGTGCACGTCCGGTGAACGGGGAACGAGGATTCCCGGTCCGGGCGTTGATCCGATTGCTGATCTGCGACGATATGTCCTGGTACCGAGTCATGACGCCGCCGCCCCGGCCCTGGGCACCGGCGGACTGAGGGGCGGAGAATGGCGGCCGGATTGCCCGATCCGAAGGAGATCGAGGAGCTCCTGCTCGGCGGTGAGCTGCGGTACAACCGCGTCCAGGCCGTCCGGCGGGCCGGGGTGTCCCGGGACTTCGCCGGCCGGATCTGGCGGGCGTTCGGCTACCCGTCCATGCCGGACGAGACGGTCGCCTACACCGAGGGCGACGTCGCGGCGCTGGACCGGCTCCGCAAGCTCGTCGACGACGGGATCCTCGACGAGGACGGCGTGATACGCCTCGTCCGGGCCTACGGGCAGACGATGACGCGGCTCGCGGAGTGGCAGGTCAGCCTGCTGCGCAGCATGCTCACCCCGGACCCGCACGACATCCCGTCCGCCGAGGCGGTCGACACGGTCGTGGACATCGCGGAGAAGCACATCGGCGAGTTCGAGCCGCTGGTCGTGCACGCCTGGCGGCGCCAGCTCGCCGCGGCCGGGACGCGCGCCCTCGCCGCGGCCGCCACCCGCGACAACGGCGACCCGGCGGGCCGCCCGATGACCACCGTCGGCTTCGCCGACATGGTGTCGTTCACGCAGGTCAGCCGGGAGCTGGAGGAGATCGAGCTGGCCCGGGTGGTGGAGTGGTTCGAGGAGACCGCCGCCGACATCGTCGCCTCCTGCGGGGGCCGGCTGGTGAAGACGCTCGGCGACGAGGTGCTGTTCAGCGCGGAGTCTCCGGAGGTCGGCGCGGAGATAGCGCTGACCGTGGCGGCGGCCATCCAGGACGAGACCGAGGTCCCGGACGTGCGGGTCGGCGTCGCCCACGGCCCCGTCCTGCCGCTGATGGGGGACGTGTTCGGGACGACGGTCAACCTCGCCGCCCGGCTCACCTCGCTGGCCCGGCCCGGCTCCGTCGTGATCGACAGCGAGCTGGCCGCGCAACTGGAGAACGACCCGGCGTACCAGGTGACGCGGATCGTGCGGCGCCCGGTCCGCGGCCTCGGCATCGTCCAGCCGTTCGTGCTGCGCCGCAGGACCGGCCCGGCGCCGGAGCCCGCGGAGCCGGAGGCGCCGTAGCGGCTCAGTAGGCGCTGGGGCCGCTCTCGGCGGGCGAGTCGGTGAGGCGCTGCAGGTAGTTCTGCTCGCCGAGGGCCTGGACGAGGCTCAGCTCGGTCTCCAGGTAGTCGATGTGCTCCTCCTCGTCGGCGAGGATCTCCTCGAAGAGCCGCGCGGACGTGACGTCACCGCGCGAGCGCATCAGCTCGATGCCGGGGCGCAGCCGGGCGACGGCCTCCATCTCGATCTCCAGGTCGGCCTTGAGCTGCTCGATGACCGTCTGCCCGATCCGCAGCGTGCCGAGCTTCTGGTAGTTCGGCAGCCCCTCCAGGAACAGGATCCGGTTGGTGAGCCGCTCGGCGTGCCGCATCTCGTCGAACGACTCGTCGCGGGTGTGCTTCGCCATCCGCAGGAATCCCCAGTTCTCCTGCATCTTGGAGTGCAGGAAGTACTGGTTGATGGCCGTGAGCTCCGCGGTGAGCTGGTCGTTCAGCAGCGCGATGATGTCCTTGTCGCCTTCCATGGCCCCATGCTTCCATGCCGCCGGAGTTCAGGACAGCACTAACCCCCGCAGGGTGCGTGTCCGCCTCCGGGGCGGGCCGTGCGGGGCCGTGCGGACCGTGGGCGGCTCAGGCGGCGGTCGGGGGCGCGGCTCCTTCAGGGGTGATGTCGCCGGCGACCGGCGCGGAGGGCACCGCGGGTG
>NZ_SMJW01000085.1 GCF_004348335.1 Actinomadura bangladeshensis
GCGGCGAAGCGGTCGTCGCGGAGGAGGCGGCGGGGGATCGTCTCGCCGGGCAGCCGCTCCATGATCAGGAAGGGGGCGCCGGCCAGGTCGTCGCCGTGGTCGGCCAGGGCCGGGACTGGGACGCCGGCCGCGGCGGCCGAGGCCAGCAGGGCCGCCTCGCGGGCCATCGCGGTGGGGTCGGGCGACCCGGGCGGTTCGCGGCGCAGGATCAGCGCGCGGTCGCCGGCGTCGAACGACCAGGTCTCGCGGCTGGCACCGCCGGACAGGCGGCGCAGGCCGGTGACCGCCGCGTCCAGGCGGGCCGCGAGCGCGGCCTCCACGGCGGTCGTCGGGCGGTCGGCGGTCTCCACGGGTCTCCTTCGTCAGGACGGCAGGCCGAGGGCGCGCACGGTGAGCGCGTCGAGGGTGTCCAGCAGGCGCTCGGTGCCCTGTGGATCATCGCCTTGGACGAGCCACAAGTACAGGGAGTGGTCGACCATCGCGGCGAGCGCGCGGGCCGTCATCTCGGGGTCGAGGTCGGCGGGGACGAGCCCCTCGCGCTGCCAGCGCGCGATCGCCTTCGCCGAGCGCGCGACCGAGGCGGCGCGGTGCTTGCGCCGGAGTTCCTGGAACTCCTCGTTGAACGTGGCCACCTGCTCGACGATCGCCATCATCTTCGCATTTCGCCGGTAGCCCTCGTAGTAGGCGCGGTTGGCGCGGCGGATGCGCGCGGCCGGGGTCGGGCCGGCCGGCGGGACGAGGTTGTGGCCCGTCATGTCCTCGAACAGCCGGTCGGCGACCTCCAGGAACACCGCTTCCTTCGACGGGAAGTAGGTGTAGAAGGACCCGTAGGCCACCCCGGCGTGCCGGGTGATGTGCGCGACGCGGGTCTCGGGGAAGCCGCGCTCCTCGAACACCTCGCGGGCGGCCGTGACGAGACGCTCCCTGGTCCGGGCGCCGCGTTCGGTGAGCGGCCGGCCGCCGGGTTCGTCCCGCATCTGCGTGGTTCCTTTCGCCCGGGGTGTTGACAACCCGATGTCAGCAGGAACAGTATCCGAGCATCGAGCAACTTGATATGACTGTCAAGTCAACTCCCGGGAGGCCGCATGGCGAGGCGTTCACTCGCGTTTCACCGACCTTGCCGGCGACGTCGCGGAGGTCTCATGAACACCGAGTTCGAACTCGGCGGAATCAACCATCTGGCGCTGGTGTCGTCCGACATGAAGCGCACCATCGACTTCTACTCCGGCGTCCTCGGAATGCCGCTCATCAAGACGCTGGACCTGCCCGCCGGATTGGGGCAGCACTTCTTCTTCGACTGCGGCGGCGGCGACTGCGTCGCGTTCTTCTGGTTCCCGGACTCGCCGGACGGCGTTCCCGGGATCTCCGCCCCGGCCGGACGTCCCGAGCAGGGGGAACTCGTCAGCGCGGTCGGGTCGATGAACCACGTCGCATTCCACGTCCCGCCCGAGAAGTTCGAGGAGTACCGCGGGCGCCTCAAGGAGAAGGGCGTCACGGTCAGCCCGATCCTGAACCACGACGACAGCCCCGCCGGCGTTTCCCGCGACGTGCACGACGGGGTGTTCGTCCGCTCCTTCTACTTCCAGGATCCGGACGGGATCCTCCTCGAATTCGCCTGCTGGACGCGGACGTTCGACGAGTCCGACGTCTCCCACGAGCCCAAGACGAATGCCGACCGCACCGCCCCGAAGGAGCAGCATGCCCCGACTGCGTGAGGTTCCCCGCGCCGAAGTCACCGACGAGCGCATCCTCTTCTTCTACGACCACCTTTTCGGACCCGACCGCGATCCGGCCGTCGACCACGGCACCGCGACCGGCTCGCCCGGCGACTGGTGGACGGTGTTCGCCCAGTCCCCCGACGTGTTCCGGCACGCGGTCCGCGGTTTCGCCCTGTACCGGAACGCCGGCCTCGACCCCGTCCTGCGGGAACTGGGCCAGTGCCGGGCCGGCTGGGCGCGCGGCAGCCAGTTCGTGTTCTCCCAGCACTGCAAGCAGATGCGGGCCCTCGGAATGGACGAGGTGAAGATCGAGTCCATTCCGCACTGGCAGACCGCCGACTGCTATTCGCCGCTGGAGCGGGCCGTCCTCGCCTACACCGACTGCCTCGTCCTGGACGGCGGCCGGACGCCCGACGCCGTCTTCGAGAAACTGCGGGAGCACCTCTCCGACAGGGAGATCCTGCAGCTCACCTACATCACCTGCATGTACGACATGCACGCGACGATGTCCCGCGCCCTGCGCCTCGAATTCGACGACCGCCCCGAACCGGTCGTGGAGGTCGCGGCGCCCGAGGGCTACGGCGACCGCGACATCTCGGCCGACCTGACCGGCGGGGCCTGATGCTGGTCCCCGTGCGCGAACCGGGTCCGGGACGTCCGGGACGCCGGAGCCCGGCCGCGCCGGCTCGGATCTGACCCGGCTCCAGACGACGGCCGTCCTGGACGGCGGGGATGCGGGAGTTGCCGTGAATATGCGGGCGTCCACGATCGTCGCGGTTTCCGGGTGACCGGAGTTTCCCGAGGTGGTGATGGGGAAATCTGGCTGCTAGAGGGAACGGAGGCGATTGGCATGGAGGTCGTTCTCGAAATGACCCTGCCGAGGAACGCCGAGAGCGCTCCGCTGGTGCGGCACACGCTCGACGCCTCTCTCCGCGGGCTCGGGGTGGGATCCGAGGTCCGTGCCGATATCGCGCTCGCTCTGGGGGAGGCGTGCGCGAACGTCATCCAGCACGCCGCGGCCGGAATGGAGTACGAGGTCCGGGCGCGGATGGACGGGGCGAGATGCATCGTGGAGGTCATCGACGGGGGCGCGGACGGCGCGGCGGAGGAGGGTGTCGAATGGGAGTCCCGGCAGGTGCCGCCGCTCGCCGAGCACGGCCGGGGGCTGCAGTTGATGCGGGCGTTCACGGAAGAACTTCACATCGCCGACCGGGTGCACCGGAACGGCGCGATCGTGCATTTCGAAAAGTCACTGGCGGGCTGACCGGACCCGGCGGGCAGGGTGCCCGCCGGGTCGCGGCGGCGGTCAGCCGGTGACCGGAAGGTCGTGCTTCACCGGGCTCGGCGCGGGCGCCTCGGCCGGGGCCCGCTCGGGGACGCCCTGCCCGCAGGTGGCGGAGGCGACCCGGAGCGCGCCCTTGCCGCGGGGCAGCATCAGTTCCATCGCGGTGACGGCGGTCCGGCCGTCGGCGGTGCGCTGCTGCTTGTTGAGGACGAGCGCGGTGCGGCCGAAGCCGTCCACGTCGACCGGGATGGTGGTGTTCGGCGGCGGCGTGGAGTCGAGCCGCTTGCCGGCGAGGACGGCGTTCGCGAGGTTCGCGGTTCCCCGGCCGTTCACGCACTTCGCGGAGACGGAATCGGCGGCCAGCTTCGCGGTCGGGACGGCGAGCCGCGCGACCGACGAGTGCGCGCGGTCGGCGGAGGCGCTGACGTCCAGCGCGGACGCCCTGGCCAGCTTGGTGTGGTTCTCCTGCAGCAGGCGCTTGCTGACCGTCCGGGTGGTGGAGGAGACGGCGGGCACCGGCGGGACGGCGAGCGGCCCGGTGACCGCCAGCCCGTACGCCGACCCCTCGCCCCCGGTGGCCAGGGCGGGGCCCGCGGTGGCGACGAGGCCGCCGGCGAGCAGGCCGGCCGCGGCGAGGCGCGCGAAGGCATGACTGTGACGCATGGTGGTACTCCGTTCGTTGAGATCTTGGTTCAGGCCGAGATGGACACCAGCGAGCCGAGCGGGACGCGGGACAGCGCCTTCAGCGCGTCCGCGGGCACCCGCACGCAGCCGTGCGTGACGGCCTTGCCGAACACGGAGGCGTCCGGCCAGCCGTGCAGCGCGACGGTGCCCGGCCCGCCGCCGAAGGTGTCCAGGGTCGCCGAGTGGGTGCCGAGCGGCAGGACGATCGGGCTCTGCCTCTTGTCCGGCGGCACGATCGAGGCCAGGACGAACGTCCGGCCGGTCGGCGTCGGGGTCTTGGCGCCGCCGACCGCGACCTTCCACCGCCCGGCCGCCCTCCCCGACTTGAGCAGCGTGAGCCGCCGTTTCCCGAGTTCGACCCGGACGGTGTAGGACGTGTGCGCGGTGCGCAGCCCGGCTCCGGAGACCCAGCCGCTCGCCTGGTTGGGACGGCTCGGCAGCAGCACCCGCCGCCAGCCGCCCGAGCTCTCCACCACGGGCACCCAGGTGGGGCCGCCCAGCTCGGTGGCGGGAAGCGTGGCGATGCGGCGCCCGCCCGGACGGTCCAGCACCGGCGCCGCCTCGGTCGGGTGCACCACCAGGCCGTCGGTGGCGCCGTCCGGCGCGGCGTCCTTCGGGGCGCCGGGCACGGTGCTGAACGTGGTGGCGTCGGGCACCTTGGCGGCGCCGGCCTCCGCGGCGGTCCGCCCGCCGCCGTCCGGCCGCCCGGTGGACGCCGTGCCGTGCGCGGAGGTGCCGCCGCACCCGCCGAGCAGGAGCACGGCCGCCGCGGCGGGGAGCAGCCCGGCCGCGGTGACGGCGCGACGGGATCGCCGCGCGGGGGCATTCGTGGTCGCCATGGGCCGCGATGTTAGTAGTGGTGAAGGCGCACGTATGGAGAATGGCGAAAACGTGGTGCGAGTCGCCATTCTAAAGAATGATAAACGCCAATTTGATAGGCGCTTTGCGGAGCGTTGTGATTTACCTGAATAAATCGGGCGAGTCAGGCGAGCATGGAGAGGGAGCCGCCCTCGTCGTCCGGCTTGGAGGCCGCATCGTGGAACTCCGTCAGCCCCCACAGCAGCGCGGCGCGCGCGGACGCCGGCATGAGCGCCAGCACGCGGGTGAGGTCCTCCAGCCGCCGCACCCGGAGCCGGTCGAGCAGCGCCTGCCCGTCCTCGCTCAGCCGGACGGTGACCTCGCGGCGGTCCCGGCCGGGGTCGCGGGTCAGCAGCCCGGCGGCCTCCAGCCGGTCGCACAGCCGGCTCGCCGAGGACACCAGCGCGCCCAGCTCGCCCGCCAGGTTGCTGATGTTGACGGGGCCGCGCTCCAGCACGAACAGCGCGCGCAGCTGCGTGGACGGGACGGGCACGTCGGGTGCATTGTGGGCGCGCGACCAGATGTTCATGAGGGTGGATGCCGCGTCGTCCAGGGCCGCCGCGGAGTTCGCGGCTCCCTCACCCGACGTGTCCACCATGCCCTCCACTGTTACACACGATGTCGCCGACGGCATCCCCGGACCTGCGGTCCCACCCGGCCCGGAGACCGCCCCGGCGCCCGTCCAGGCGAGGAGGGCGATGCACGGCGAATCCGCGGAAGGTGACGGCGCCGGAGTGCCGGCGGAGGCGCTGTGGGCCGCGCCGCCGCACGAGCTGATGGAGGCCGCGACCGGGCTGCTCGAACGGCGCGCGGGCGCGACCGCCGCCGAGATCCTGCTCATCGACTACCGGCAGGCGTTCCTCGTCCGCACCGCCAAGGACGCGCAGGACGGCGACGTACCCGTCGACAACACGGTTCAGGGCCACGCGTTCGCGGCGCAGCGGGTCGTCCCGGAGAAGGACGCCGTCCATCTGCCGCTGACCGTGAAGGGCGAGCGGCTCGGCGTGCTGACCGTGCGCGTCCCGGACGGCGCCCCGGACTGGCTGGAGGAGTTCGCCGCCGTCCTCGCCCGCGCCGTGAAGATCGCCGACCAGGGCACCGACCTGTACCGGCGGCTCCGCCGGCGGACGCGGCTGACGCTCGCCGCCGAGATGCAGTGGGACCTGCTGCCCGCGCCCGCCTACGACGCCGCCGAGTTCCGCTTCGCGGGCCAGCTCGAACCCGCCTACGCGGTGTGGGGCGACACCTTCGACTGGTCGGTGTCCGCCGAGACGCTGACGCTGACCGTCAGCAACGGGATGGGCTCGGGCACGGCCGCCGCCGCGCTCACCCATCTCGGGGTCAGCGCGCTGCGCAACGCGCGCCGGTCCGGCGCCGGCATCGCCGAGCAGGCCGCGCTCGGCGACCAGACGCTGTACGCGCGGTACCGCGGCGAGCAGCACGTGGCCACCCTGCTCATGGAGTTCGGGCTCGACACCGGGCTGGTCCGGGTGGTGGACGCGGGCTCGCCGCGGATCTACCGGATGCGCGGCGGCGCCACCGACGGGATCGGCTTCGACGCGCAGATGCCGCTCGGCATGTTCGGCGACACCCGCTACACGACCGAGGAGTTCACGGTCGAGCGGGGCGAGCGGCTGGTCGTCGTCAGCGACGGAGTGCACGCGGCCGAGTCGCCGTCCGGCGTCCCCTACGGGCGGTCCGCGCTGTTCCAGGCGCTGCGCGCGACCCGGCTGCAGGACCCGCCGGAGGCCGTCCGCACCATGATCCGGCACTTCGTCGACTACCACGAGGGGATGAGCCCGGTCGACGACGCCGTGATCGTCTGCATCGACTGGACGGGACGCGCCTGAACAGCGGGTCGGCGGGTCAGCGCGGCAGCTTCACCACGGTGACGAAGAAGTTGTCGATCTGGCGGACGACGGAGATGAACTGGTCGAAGTCGACCGGCTTGGTGACGTAGGCGTTGGCGTGCAGGTGGTAGCTGCGCAGGATGTCCTCGTCGGCCTCGGACGTCGTCAGCACGACGACGGGGATGGAGCGCAGGCCGTCGTCCGCCTTGATCTCGCCGAGGACCTCGCGGCCGTCCTTGCGCGGCAGGTTGAGGTCGAGCAGGACGAGGTCGGGCCGCGGCGCGTTCGCGTACTCGCCCTCCCGGCGCAGGAACGCCATCGCCTGCTCGCCGTCGTTCACGACGCTCAGGGTGTTGTTGACCTTGTTGTGCTCGAACGCCTCGACGGTCAGCAGGACGTCGCCGGGGTCGTCCTCGACGAGCAGGACTTCGATGGGGCGCGGGCCTTCGTTCATGAGTCGTCTCCGTTGCCTATGTGCGGCCGGACCGGCAGGGTCCAGCGGAAGGTGGTGCCGGGTGCGTCGCCGTGGTCGCCGGTGTCGAGCCAGATGCGGCCGCCGTGGAACTCGACGATCTTCTTGCAGAGCGCCAGCCCGATGCCGGTGCCGGTGTACTCGTCCCGCGGGTGCAGCCGCTGGAAGATCAGGAAGATGCGGTCGGCGTACCGGGGCTCGACGCCGATGCCGTTGTCGGTGCAGCCGAACACCCACTCGTCGCCGTCGCGGCGGGCGTCGATGACGACCCGGGGCGGCACGCCCTCGCGGCGGAACTTGATCGCGTTGCCGAGGAGGTTCTGGAAGAGCTGGGTGAGCTGCGTGCGGTCGCCGGGCACCTGCGGCAGGTCGCGCAGCTCGACCTCGGCGCCGGTCTCCTCCACCAGCGCCGCCAGGTTGTCCAGGGCCTGCCGGCCGACGGCCGCGAGGTCGATGGACTCCTCGTGCCGCGTCATCCGCCCGACCCGGGAGAAGCTCAGCAGGTCGTTGATGAGGGCCTGCATCCGCTTGGCGCCGTCGACGGCGAACGCGATGTACTGCCGCCCCCGGTCGTCGAGCTGGTCGCCGTAGCGGCGCTCGATCATCTGGCAGAAGCTCGCGACCTTGCGCAGCGGCTCCTGCAGGTCGTGGCTCGCGACGTAGGCGAACTGCTCCAGCTCGGCGTTGGACCGGCGCAGCTCCTCGGTCTGCTCGTTGAGCTGCCTGGTCTTCTCCTCGCTGTAGCGCCACTGCCGGATGATCCGGTTGCGCATCGCGTCGATGATGACCGCCAGCTCGTTGATCTCGGCGGGGCCGGGGACGTCCAGCGGGGCCCCGAAGTCGCCCTGCGACACGGCGCGGACGCGTCCGGTCAGTGAGGACACCGGGGTCAGCACGGTCCGGCGGAACAGGACGGCGAGGGCCAAAGCGGCCACGACGACCATGATGAGCGCGGCGACCGCCGACCACTGCGCGGCGCTCGCGCGTGACTGCAGCTTCGCGGCGGCCCGGTCGTGCAGCTCGGTGATGCCGATCTGGAGCGGCGTCATGTCGCCCCGCGCCCGGTTGAGCAGCCGCCGCGCCTCCCGGCTCTCGTCCGGGTCGATGCCCGCGCCGCCGGCGCCGGCCGCGATCTCGTCGGCGAAGCCGGTACGCCACGCCCGGGAGTCGGCGGTCGCCTTGTCGAGGAGGCGCTCGACGTCCTCGCTGCCGTCCACGTCCGCCAGCAGCCGGCGCATCCGGTCCGCGCTCTCGGCCTCCTGCCGCACGGCCTCGCGGTACCGGCCGACGTGCTCGGCCCGGCCGTCCTGCGCGTAGTCGCGGATGGCCATGTCCTGGTTGGTCACGGCGGTCGAGAGGCGGAACTGCTCCAGGGTCGCCGGGTCGACCTTGTTGATCAGGACGTCCCGCGCCGCGTTGTTCCCGTACAGCGCGGTCCCGGCCTGGGCGAAGGCGAGCAGGAGCAGCAGGCCGAGGACGAGCGCGCCGACCTGGTAGATCCGCACGAGCCGGACGCGGCCGATCCCGTGCCCCGCGGGGAGGTCCGCCGCGGGCAGCACGACGGCCGGCCCGCTGATCCGCAGCTCCTGCGGGACCTCGATGCGGTGCGGCTCATCGTGGTCCGGCCCGGTGCCGGCGTCGGTCCCGGCTCCGTCCGCGGCCATCAGCCCTCACCCCGGCTCAGCAGCAGGACGGCGAGGTCGTCGGACAGGACGCCCCCGTTCAGCCGTTCCGCCTCCGCGATGAGCCCGTCGATGAGCACGTCGCCGCGCTGCCCCTCGCCGTGCGCCAGCTTCGCCAGCTCGACCAGCCCGGACAGGTCGAGGTACCCGTCGCCGTCATGGCCCTCGATCAGCCCGTCGGTGTAGAGCAGCAGGGTCCACGACTCGCCGAGGTCGAGGTCGAGGGCGGGCCACTCGACGCCGGGGATCAGCCCGAGCGCCGGGCCGCGCGGCTCGTCCGGGACGGTCGCGACGCCGCCCGGCCCGAACAGCAGCGGCGCCGGGTGCCCGGCCCGGTACACCCGGGCGGCGCGCCGGTCGGGCGCGATCGTCAGCATGCACAGGGTGGTGAAGATCTCCTCGGCCCACCGCTCGTGCTGCAGGACGGCGTCGAGCGTGTCCAGCAGCCGCGGCCCGGTGTGCCCGGCGAGGACGAGCGTCCGCCACGCCATGCGGAGCCGCACCCCGAGGGACGCCTCGTCGGCGCCGTGCCCGCTGACGTCGCCGATCACGGCGTGGACGGCGCCGTCGGCGGTCTCCACGGTGTCGTGGAAGTCGCCGCCGAGCAGCGCGCGGTCGCGTCCGGGCCGGTAGCGGGTGTGGTGGCGGAGCGTGCCGTCGTGCAGGATCGGGACGGGCAGCAGGCCGCGCTCCAGCCGGGCGTTCTCCCGGCTCAGCGCGCGCGCCTCGACGAGCTGCCGCTCGGACTCGTCGGCGCGCTTGCGCTCGATCGCGTAGCTGATCGCGCGGGTGAGCAGCGCGCCGTCCACGTCCTGCTTGACGAGGTAGTCCTGGGCGCCGGCGGCGACGGCGGCCACGCCGACGTGGGCGTCGGCGAGGCCCGTCAGCACGAGGACGGCGGTGGCGGGCGCGTGCGTGCGCACCTGGTGGAGCGCGTCGAGGCCCTGCGCGTCCGGGAGCGACAGGTCGACGATGACGCACTGGATCTCGGGGCGCAACGCGTCGAGGGCCTCCCGCAGGGTGGTCGCGACGGTGATCCGGATGCCGGGCTGGGCCTCGGTGAGCAGCTCCTCGAACAGGAACGCGTCCCCCGGATCGTCCTCGACGAGGAGGAGGTGCGGGGAGCCGGCCACCCCGAGGAGTCGCTCCGCACCGCGACTGTGCATCGCGGCCATGTCTCAGCTCCTTCGGTCCGGCGCAGCCGGAGGGGATCAAACGGAGGGTTTTGGTTGTCGTTCAGCAAATATTAATGGCACTCGATCGCTGGAATGCGCAGCAAACGCCCGAAACGGCGATCTTGGCCCCACAACCTACTTGCGCCGCGCGTAGTAGCGCGCAACGCGGGCGCGATTTCCGCAGCGGGTCGCCGAGCACCAGCGGCGGCGGGGATGCGCGGGCAGGAACAGCATCACGCAGCCGTCCGCCTCGCACTCCCGGACCCGGCCGACCGCCGGGTCGGCGAGCAGGCCGGCGGCCGCCTCGGCGAGGTGCGCGGCGAGCCGGTCACCGTAGCCGCCGGGGCGCTCGGCGAGCACGGCGACGGCCGCGCCGTCCCAGACCGGCCGCCTGATCGCGGGGGCCCGCCGCTGCGCCTCGGCGAGGCCGTCGAGGGCCCCGGCGGGCGGGCGGGCAGCGCGGCGCGCGTGCTCGATCGCGACGGCCGCGTGCTCCCGGACGGCGTGCACCGGCGCGAGGTCGGCCGCGGTGAGGGGCTCCGGCGCCGGCACCCGGTCGCCTTCGAGGCCGAGCCAGGCGGCCAGCCCGTCCACGGTCGAGATCAGGTCGGCGCCGGCCGGACGGGTGTTGACGAGGTCCAGCGCCAGCGGCTCACCGGTCAGCGGCACGGGGTCGGTCATGCGGCTAATGCTACATCGGCCGGTTGACGCGTTAGATCATGATGGGCTAAGACTAATGCATCATTGAGGCCAGGAGGCATGTGAAATGACCGTCCCGACCCTTGCCCGCACCGCACACCGCCACGTCGACGTGGACGGGATCCGCGTCTTCTACCGCGAGTCGCTGCCCGCGGACGCCGACGCACCGGTGCTGCTCCTGCTGCACGGCTTCCCGTCGGCGTCCCACCAGTTCCGGCGCCTGATCGACGTGCTCGGCGCCCGCTACCGGCTGATCGCCCCGGACTATCCGGGATTCGGGCACAGTGACGTCCCCGTGCCCGCGTCGGCCGGCGGGACGTTCCGCTACACCTTCGACGGCCTCGCCGACGTGATGGAGGGATTCGTCGAACGCCTCGGCCTGGACCGCTTCGCCATGTACGTCTTCGACTTCGGCGCGCCGGTCGGCTTCCGGCTGGCACTGCGGCACCCCGAGTGGATCACGGGCCTCGTCGTCCAGAACGGCAACGCCTACGAGGAGGGCCTCTCGCCGGGCGCGCGGGACTTCATCGCGCTGCGTCCCGAGATGGAGGGCGCGGAGAAGACCGTCCGGGACCTGCTGACCCTGCCCGCCACGCGCGGCCAGTACGAGGGCGGGACGGCCGACCCCGCGCTCATCGCCCCCGACGGCTGGACGCTCGACCAGCACTTCCTCGACCTTCCCGGACGGACGAGGCCGCAACTCGACCTCGCCTTCGACTACCGCGCGAACGTCGAGCAGTACCCGGCGTGGCAGGCATGGCTGCGCGAGCACACTCCGCCCGCGCTCATCGTGTGGGGACGCAACGACATGTTCTTCCCCGAGCCGGGCGCCCGCGCCTACCTGCGCGACCTGCCGGACGCCGAACTCCATGTCTTCGACACCGGCCACTTCGCGTTGGAGGACCACCTCGCCGAGATCGCCCCGCTCATCGCGCGCTTCCTCGACGCGTCCGTCCCGCGCGGGCTTTCCACATGATCAGCTGACAGGTTCTTCACAGGTTCTTCATCGGCTCCGTCCTACGGTCGGTCCGCCCGCCGCACTCCGCGGCCGGGCCGGCGGGAGAGCGGAGGATCGGTGCGGACGAATCGGGTGGTGCTGGCGGCGGTGGCCTGCGTCGCGGCAGTGGCGCTGGGCGGCTGCGGCGGCGGCGGCGAGGCGAAGATCCCGACGGCGGCGGGCGGCGCGGCGGCGCCGTCCGCCGCGGCCGGGAAGGGCGGCGGGGACGAGGTGGCCGTCTTCGTCCAGTCCCGCCGCGACTACGTGACCTGCCTGCGGAAGAACGGCGTCGACGTCCCGGACCCGGACGCCAAGGGGAACATCGACTTCGGCGGCGACCGGACCATCAAGAAGGACCCGAAGTTCCTGGCCGCCGCGCAGAAGTGCTCCGGCCTCCTGAAGCCCGTGCCCGAAAGCATCGAGAAGGGCAACCAGCCCAAGCTCACCGCCGAGCAGATCCGGGTGAAGCAGCGGTACGCGAAGTGCATGCAGGAGAACGGCGCGGCCGACTTCCCCGACCCGGACTCCGACGGTTACGTCCAGGGCGAGTGGGACCAGAGTTCGGCCGGCGCCAAGCGGGCCATCCGGATCTGCGGGCCGATCGTGGGCGTCCCGGCGAGCCCGGGCCCCGCCAAGGGATGACCATGGCGGACACGGTCCCGGAAGCCGACGACGCGCCCGGCGCGGTCGCCGCGCCGCGCGGCGGACGGCGGCGGCGCACGGTGCTGATCGCCGCCGCAGCGGTCGTCGTGGCGGCGGTCGCCGCGGTGGGCGCCCTGGGGCTCGGCGGCGGGGGCGGCGAGGGGCCGGACGCACCGCCCCGGGCCGGTTCGCTGGTCCCGGTGACCCGGGCCACGCTGACCGAGCGCACGCGAGTGGACGGCCGGCTCGGGTACGGCACGGAGATGCCCCTGCCGCTCAAGGCGACCGGAACCGTGACCTGGCTGCCCGAGCCGGGGACGGTGGTGCGGCGCGGCGGCACGCTGCTGCGCGTCGACGACCGTCCGGTGGTGCTGCTGTACGGGTCGCTGCCGATGTACCGGGCACTGGGAGCGCCCCGCGCCGCGGCTCCGTCCCCGTCCGCGTCCCCGTCCGCGTCCCCGCCGGCGGACGCCCGCAAGCCGGCGGCCGTCGGGGCCGCCGCGGCGACGCAACGCGGGGGCATGGACGTCCTGCAGTTCGAGACGAACCTGGCCGCGCTCGGCTACACCGGCTTCACCGTGGACGAGAAGTACACCGCGGCGACCGCCGCGGCGGTCGAGCGCTGGCAGACGTCGCTCGGCGTGCCCGCGACCGGGACGGTCGGCATCGGCGACGTCGTCTACTCCGCCGGGAAGGTGCGGATCGGCCGGCCGGGCGTCCGGCTCGGCGCGGCCGCCGGCGAGAACGCCCTCGCCTACACCGGTACGGCCCGCAAGGTCGTCGTCGACGCCTCGGCCGCGGAGGCCGGCTGGGCCGTGCGCGGGACGGCGGTCCGCGTCCGGCTGCCCGACGGCAGGCACGTGAAGGGCGCGGTGGCGTCGGTGGGCAGGCAGGCCAGTGCGCCCGAGGGCGGTTCCGGCGAGGACGGGTCCGAGCGGGGCGCCGCGACCCTGCCGGTGACGATCGCCATCGCGGACCAGAAGTCGCTGGGCCGGCTGGAGAGCGGGCCCGTCACCGTCGAGTACGTCGGCCGCGAGGCCGCCGACGTGCTGACCGTCCCGGTCGCCGCGCTGGTGGCGCTCGCGGAGGGCGGCCACCGGCTGGAGACGGCGGACGGCCGCTTCGTCCCCGTGCGGACCGGGCTGTTCGCCGACGGCCGGGTGGAGGTGAGCGGTCCCGCGGTGCGCGCGGGGCTGAAGGTGAGGATTCCGGAGTGAGCGGCGGGACCAGGGCGGTCGTCGAGTTCGACGCCGTCTCCAAGACCTATCCGGGCGGCGTGACCGCGCTGCGCGACGTGAGCCTGCGGATCGGGCGCGGGGAACTGGTCGGGGTGGTCGGCCCGTCCGGCTCCGGCAAGTCCAGCATGCTCAACCTGATGGGGAGCCTCGACCGGCCCACCGCGGGCCGGGTCCTGGTGGACGGCCACGACGTGTCGCGGCTGTCGGACCGGGAGGTCTCGGCGCTGCGGGCGACCCGGATCGGCTTCGTCTTCCAGCACTTCCACCTCGCGGTCGGGACCCCGGTCCTGGACGCGGTGGCGGACGGGCTGCTCTACGCGGGCGTCCCGCTGCGGCGCCGCAGGGCCGAGGCCGAGGCCGCGCTGGCCCGGGTCGGGCTCGGCCACCGCGTCCGGCATCTGCCCGACCAGCTGTCCGGCGGCGAGCGGCAGCGGGTCGCGGTGGCCCGCGCCGTGGTCGGCGAGCCGGCGGTGCTGCTCGCGGACGAGCCGACCGGCAACCTCGACTCCGCGTCGGGGGCCGCCGTCCTCGCGCTGCTGCGCGAGCTGAACGCGTCCGGCACCACCGTCGTGGTCATCACGCACGACCGCGAGATCGCGGCCCGCCTCCCGCGCCGCATCGAGATGCGCGACGGGCGCCTGGTCGGCGACACGGCGGCCGGCGAAACCCGGCGGGGCGCGGCGACCGAGGCGTCCCGGTGAGCGGGCGGAGGGCGACCGCGTCCGGCGGACGGCTGCGCGCCGCCCGGCTCGCGCCCGCGGACGTCGTGCGGCTCGGCGGGACGGGCCTGCGGACCCGTCCGCTGCGGGTCTTCCTGTCCGCGCTCGGCATCGCGATCGGCGTCGCCGCGATGATCGCGGTGGTCGGCATCTCCGGTTCCGGGCAGGCGGAGGTGGACCGGCGGCTCGACGCGCTCGGCACGAACCTGCTGCGGGTGGCTCCGGGCGAGTCCCTCGCGGGCGAGCAGGCGAAGCTGCCCTACGAGGCCGTCGCGATGGTCGGCCGCATCCCGCCGGTGCTGCGGGTCGCCGCCACCGGGGAGACCGGGGCGCACGTGTACCGCAACGAGCGCATCCCGATCGGCCGGACGGGTTCGCTGACCGTCCTCGCGGCCGGCACCGACCTGCTCCCGGCCGTCGGCGGGCACGTCCGCCGGGGCCGCTGGCTCGACGCGGCGACCGCCGACCACCCGGCGGTGGTGCTCGGCGCCACCGCCGCCCAGCGGCTCGACGTGTACACGCCGGGCACCCGGCTGTGGCTCGGCGGCCGCTGGTTCTCGCTCATCGGCGTCCTGGACCCGGTGCCGCTGGCCCCGGAGCTGGACGGCGCCGCCCTGGTCGGCTGGCCCGCGGCCCGGGCCCAGTTGCGGTTCGACGGCCATCCCTCGACGGTGTACGTCCGCGCGGAGGACAGCCAGGTCACGGCGGTGCGGGCGGTGCTCGCGGCGACGGCGTACCCGGAGAAGCCGAGCGAGGTGCGGGTCTCCCGGCCGTCCGACGCGCTCGCGGCCCGCGAGGCGACCGAGTCGGCGCTGACCGGGCTGCTGCTCGGCCTCGGCGGTGTCGCGCTGCTCGTCGGCGGCGTGGGCGTCGGCAACACCATGGTCATCTCGGTGCTGGAGCGGCGCGCGGAGATCGGCCTGCGGCGCGCCCTCGGCGCGACGAGCGGCCAGATCCGCACGCAGTTCGTCACGGAGTCGCTGCTGCTGTCGCTCATCGGCGGCCTGGCCGGGACGGTCCTCGGCACGCTGATCACGGCCGGTTACGCGCTCAGCCGGGGCTGGCCTACCGTGGTGCCGGCGTGGGCGAGCCTGGCGGGGGTCGCCTCGACGCTGGTCATCGGCGTGGTCGCGGGCCTGTACCCGGCGGTGCGCGCGAGCGGGCTGTCGCCACGGGAGGCGCTGTCCGGGACGTGACCGCACCCCGATCGCCCCGATCGCCCCGATCGAAGGAGGCCCGGTGAGCTTCCGGTTCCGCGTCCTCGGCCTGCTCATGCTGGTGGCGCTGGCCGCCACCGCGGCCACGGCCTGGCTGACGCTGCGGCAGGTCAACCGGCAGGTCCGGGAGACCGTGACGGCCGGCCGCCAGGACGTCTCCCGCATCACCGGCGACCTGCGCGCGTACGGGTTCGCGCACGGCACCTGGGACGGGGTCTCCCCCACCGTCTCCCGCCTCGCCCGGGACACCGGCGAGCGCATCCGGGTCGTCACCGAGTCCGACGTCCTGCTCGCCGACTCCGACGCCCTCGCGGGCCGCGACGTCCGGCCGCCGAGCGGCCGGCCCGCCGTCGTGGTCGATCCGCGGCCCGTCCTGCGGCTCCGGGACGGGCAGGCGCCGCTCACGCAGACCAAGCTCACGGCCACGGCCGTCGCCGAGTACCGCGCGGTGATGGCGTACGCGACCTGCCTGACCCGTGCCGGGGCGAAGGTGACGGCCGTCCCGGACGACTTCGGGGTGCCCAGGGTCAAGGCCGAGCGGCGGCCCCCGCGGTGCGCGGAGCCGGAACCGGGAGCGAGCCGGCCGACCGCGGGCGACCTGGCCGCGATCCGGCCGTGCGCGGCCGAGCCCGATCCCGCGGACTGCCTGCAGCGGGTGTTCAACCAGCGGACCGCGTCCGTCGCCCCGCCGCGGCTGGAGGTCCGGCTCGGCGTCCAGGACGAGTCACCGCCCACGCTCGCCGCCGCGCCGACCGTGGCCGTCGCGGTGGGGGTCGCCCTCGCGGCCGTCCTCGGCGCCCTGCTGCTGAGCCGGGCCGTGCTGCGGCCCGTCCGGGCGATGACGCTGGCCGCGAAGGGGCTCGGTGAGGGCGACCTCGGCCGCCGGGTCCCCGTCTCCGGACGGGACGAGATCGCGCAGCTCGGCGGCGCGTTCAACCGCATGGCCGACTCCCTCCAGGCCGGCGAGGAGCGCCAGCGCCGCCTCATCGGGGACATCGCGCACGAGCTGCGCACCCCGCTCGCCAACCTGCGCGGTTACCTGGAGGCCCTGCGGGACGGCGTCGTCGAACCCACCCCCGAGCTGCTCGACTCCCTGCATGAGGAGGCGATGCTCCAGCAGCGGATCGTGGACGACCTCCAGGACCTCGCCCTGGCCGAGGCCGGCGCGCTCACCTACCACCGCACCGAGGTGGGGCTGGCGGACCTGCTGGAGACGGTCCGCACGGCCCACCGCGCGCAGGCGGAGACGGCGGGCGTGGCGCTCGGGCTGGACGTCCCGCGGCCGGTGTCGGTGATCGCGGACCCGGACCGGCTGCGCCAGGCCGTCGGCAACCTGGTCGGCAACGCGCTGCGCGCGACCCCGGCGGGCGGCGGCGTGACCCTGGCCCTGCTCGTCCGGGACGGATCGGCCGCCGTGCAGGTGCGCGACACCGGGACCGGGATCGCGTCGGCGGACCTGCCGCACCTCTTCGACCGCTTCTGGCGGGCGGACGCGTCCCGGGGCCGGGCGACCGGCGGCAGCGGCCTCGGGCTGTCCATCGCCCGCCAGATCGTCACCGACCACGGGGGGACGATCGAGGTGCGCAGCACGGTCGGGACGGGCACGACGTTCACCGTCGTCCTGCCCGTGGCTCCGGCGGGCGCCGGGGTGTCAGCGGGCCGGTGAGGGCGTGCCGTCGTTGAGGCGGTAGCCCCGGCCGTACACCGTCTCCAGGTGCCGGGACGCGCCGGCGGCGGCGTCCAGTTTCCGGCGCAGGTTCATCACGTGGGCGTCGACGGTCCGCTCCTGCACGTCGCGGTCGAAGCCGAAGACGCGCTCGATGATCTGCGCCCGGGTGAAGACCCGGCCCGGCTCCCGGGCCAGCGCCTCCAGGATGGCGAACTCCTTGGCGGTCATGGCGACGTGCCGTCCCGCCACCCGGACCTCGAAGCGGGCGGTGTCCAGTTCCACCGCGCCGACCCGCAGCACGGCGGGCTCCGCCGGCCCGGCGGCCCGGCGCGACCGGCGCAGCAGCGCCCGCACCCGCGCGGTCAACTCGCGGGGGCTGTAGGGCTTGGCCAGGTAGTCGTCGGCGCCGAGGTCGAGGCCGAGGAGCATGTCCTCCTCGGTGGTGCGTGCGGTGAGCAGCAGGATCGGGACGTCCGATTCGGTGCGCAGGATGCGGCACACGTCGAGCCCGTCGACCAGCGGCAGCATCACGTCGAGGACGATGAGGTCGGGTTTCGACGAGCGGGCCCGCTCCAGCGCCGCGCGGCCGTCGGCCGCGACCTGGACCGCGTGCCCTTCCCGCTCCAGATAGATCCGGATCAGCCGAGACTGTTTCGCATCGTCTTCGGCCACCAGAATCCGAGCACTCACCGATTCTCTCCCGCCCAGGTCCGCACGTTCCTGAACGGTATACACCGGCACGGCCGCCGATCGGTGCGGATCCGGCCGCGCCCTCCCGCCGGGCGGCGGCCCGGGTACCGGCACCGGTGCCCGCCGGCGTTAGTGGCCGAGATGTGATCAGGCGCTTTTGGGCGTCCGGCGGGCCGTTTTCTGCGCGGCCTTGCGCTGCGCGGCGGCGGCCTTCGCGCGGTTGAGGCTTTCCCTGACCTTGGCGGCGCCGCGCGCCGCGGTCACGGTGTCCTTGGCGCGGCCGGCGTAAACGGCGAGCACCTCGGCGACGGGCGGCGGCTGCCATTCCTCCTTGGCGACGATCGGCACGACGGGAACGGACGCGGGGACGGCTGCGGGGACGGCTGGGGCGGAGTTTCCGGGCACGGCGTTACCAAGCACGGGGTTACCAAGCACGGGGACGAGCGCGAGATGCGATTGGCAGTGCGGGCACTGCACCCCCGGATGGGTGTCTCTGCTCATAACAGAAATCATTACGCAAGGGTCTGACAAAACAACCCCGCCTTTAATCCGGGTTCCGCCGGGCGGCCGGGTGGCGCCGGGGTCGCACGTACTTGGCCACCGGGAGACCTTCACTCGGCGCGGCCGCGTGGGTAGAACGAGAACCGTGACCTCTCACGAGCCTTCGTCGCCGGCGGTGTTCTGGCCGCGCTGCTCGGCCGTCCGCGGATGCAGCGGACGGGCGGCCGGACGGTCCGGCGGCTGCCCCGCCCACCTGCGCCCGCGCGAGTTCGAGGAGTTCGCCGGCTCGCTGCGGCCGGGCGGCGACCTCGACCTGCGCGGCGTCACCGTCCCGGCGTGGCTGCTCGACGCCGTGCTGGACGCCGTCACCGGGCCGGACGGCCGCCCCCACCTCGGCCGGGCGCGGTTCGACGGCGCCGTGCTGCTGTCCGACGCGGTGCTGCGCGGCGTCTGCGTGGAGGGCGACAGCTCGTTCAACGGCGCCTGCTTCCTCGGCGGCATCTCGTTCTACGACGCGCGGTTCTTCGGCAACGCCTCGTTCCGGGGCGCGCGGTTCGGCCGGAACGTGTCGTTCCACGAGGCGCGCTTCCACCGGTTCGCCTCGTTCGAGGAGGCCGTCTTCACCGGCGACGCCCTGTTCGGGGAGGTGCGCTGGCACGCCGACGCCTCGTTCCGGAACGCCGTGCTCATGGGCGCGGCCTGCTTCGACCGGGCCCGGTTCGGCCGGGACGCGGCGATGCAGGCGGCGTGCTTCCGCGGCCCCGTCTCGTTCAAGCGCGTCCAGGTCGCCCGGCACGCCCGGTTCGAGCGGACGCGCTTCCGGCAGGGCGTGGCGCTCGGCCCGCTGGTCGCGGGCGGCCGGATCGGCCTGTCGGACGCGACCGTGCACGGCCGGCTCCGGGTCCACGCGGCGGCCCCGCGGGTCACCGCGCGCGGCGTCGTCGTGCGCGGTGAGGCCGCGTTCCGGCTGCGGAACGCGGAGGTCGACCTGGAGGACGCGGTGTTCGAGGGCCCGGCGTCCGTCCGGTCGCTGGCCCGCCCGATCCAGGGACTGGCCCCGCCGGCCGGGCCCGCGGCCGTCCGGGTCGTGTCGCTGCGGCGGGTCGACGCGGCCGGCCTGCAGCTCACCGACGTCGACCTGAGCGGTTGCGGCTTCCTCGGCCTGCGCCGCCCGGACGCGCTGGCGATCACCGGCGACTGCCCGTTCGCGACCGTGCCGGGGCGGCGGACGCTGCGGCCCTGGGTCCGCGGCGGCCGCGCGGTGCTCGCCGAGGACCTCGTCCGCGGCACCGGCGGACCCGCCCACGACGACCGGCTGCGGGCGCTCTACCTGGAGCTGGCCCGCGCGACCGCCGACTCCGGCCGGGGCCGGCTCGCCCGCGACTTCCGGTACGGCGCGCTGGAGCTGCGGCGGCACGGCGAGCGGGACCCGCTGCGCCGCCTCGGCCTGACCCTGCTGTGGGTCACCTGCGGCTACGGGCTGCGCGCGGGACGCGTCGTCGCCTGGCTCGCGGTGATCGTGGCGCTGGTCTGCCTCGGCGCGTCCACCCTGCACCACGGTGACCGCGCGGACACCGCGCACATCGCGCATCCGAGCGGCGGCGGTACGTGACCGCCGGGCGGGGCGGGGTCGCGCCCGCCGGGCGGGAGGCCGGAAATACCGGTTGATCAGCGGGAACCCGGGGCATGCTCGGAGTGTCTGATACTTCGGTGAATCTTCCGAGTTCGACCGCCGTTCATCTTGGTCAGGGAAAATTTGGGCATGACCGTCAATCCAGGACAGCTCCCCGTTCAACCCGATGCGCTGCCGGACGACCGCTTCCTCGATCGGGAGGAGAGCTGGCTGCGCTTCAACCAGCGCGTCCTGGAGCTCGCCGAGGATCCGGGCCTGCCGCTGCTGGAGCGCGTCCGGTTCCTGTCGATCTTCGCGAGCAACCTGGACGAGTTCTTCATGGTCCGCGTCGCCGGTCTCGCCCGCCGGATGGCGACCGGGCTCGCCGTCCAGTCCGCGAGCGGCCGGCAGCCCCGCGAGGTGCTGGAGCGCACCGGCGTGGTCGCGCACGAGCTGATGCAGCGGCACGCGTCCTGCTTCCGCGAGGAGGTCCTGCCCGCGCTGAGCGAGGAGGGCATCGAGATCCTGCGCTGGGAGGAGCTGGCGGAGACCGAGCAGGAGCGGCTGCGGCGGCTCTTCCGGGACCGGATCTACCCGGTGCTCACCCCGCTCGTCGTCGACTCGGCGCACCCGTTCCCCTACATCTCGGGCCTGTCGCTGAACCTCGCGGTGATCGTCCGCGACCCGGAGACCGACGCGACGATGTTCGCCCGCGTCAAGGTGCCGCCGCTGCTGCCGCGCTTCATCGAGGCGTCCCCCGACCGGTTCACGCCGCTGGAGGACGTCATCGCCGCGCACCTCGGGCAGCTGTTCGTCGGGATGGAGGTCGTCGAGCACCACGCGTTCCGGGTCACCCGCAACCAGGACCTGGAGATCGACGAGGACATCAGCGAGGGCCTGCTGCAGGCGTTGGAGCGCGAGCTGCTGCGCCGCCGGTTCGGCCCGGTCGTCCGGCTGGAGGTGGAGGAGTCGATCTCCTCCGGGGTGCTGGAGCTGCTCACCTCCGAGCTGGCGGTGGAGGACGGCCAGATCTACCGCGTCGTCGGGCCGCTCGACCTCGGCGGGCTCGCCGCCATCGCCGACCTCGACCGCCCGGAGCTGAAATACCCCCCTTTCGTGCCGTCGAAGGAGGCGCTGCCCGAGGACGCGAGCATCTTCGGCGCCATCCGTGAGCGGGACGTGCTCGTCCACCACCCCTACGACTCGTTCACCACGACCGTCCAGCGGCTGATCGAGGACGCCGCCGCCGACCCGCGCGTCCTCGCGATCAAGCAGACGCTGTACCGGACGAGCGGCGACTCCCCGATCGTGGACGCGCTGATGAGCGCCGCCGAGGCGGGCAAGCAGGTCGTGGTGGTCGTCGAGCTGAAGGCGCGGTTCGACGAGCGCGCCAACATCGCGTGGGCGCGCAAGCTGGAGACGGCCGGCTGCCACGTCGTGTACGGGTTCGTCGGGCTGAAGACGCACTGCAAGCTCGCGCTGATCGTCCGGCAGGACGACGAGGGCAACCTGCGCCGCTACTGCCACATCGGCACCGGCAACTACCACCCGAAGACCGCCCGCCTCTACGAGGACTTCGGGCTGCTCACCGCCGACCCCGAGGTCGGCGAGGACGTCAGCGCCCTGTTCAACCACCTGACCGGCTACTCGCGGCAGAGCTCCTACCACCGGCTGCTCGTCGCGCCGAACAGCCTGCGGTCCGGGCTCGTCCAGCGGATCGAGCACGAGATCGACAACCGGCGGGCCGGGCATGCCGCGCGGGTCCGCATCAAGTGCAACTCGCTGGTCGACGAGGTGATCATCGACGCGCTGTACCGGGCGTCGCGGGCCGGGGTGCCGGTGGACGTCTGGGTGCGCGGCATCTGCGCGCTGCGTCCCGGCGTGCCCGGCCTGTCGGACATGATCCGGGTGCGCAGCGTCCTCGGCCGGTTCCTGGAGCACTCGCGGGTGTTCGCGTTCGAGAACGGCGGCGAGCCCGAGGTGTGGATCGGCAGCGCCGACCTCATGCACCGCAACCTGGACCGCCGCGTCGAGGCCCTCGTCACCGTCACCGACCGGGCGCAGCGCGACGACCTGCTCGACCTGCTCGACCGCGCCATGGACGCCGGCACCCACGCGTGGGCGCTCGCCGGCGACGGCACCTGGACGCGGGCGCGGCCCCGTCCGGGCGAGACGCTCCTCGACATCCAGACGCACCTGGTCAAGAGCCGCCGGTGGAGGACGGTCGATGGCTGAGGTCATCCACGCGGCGGGCGCCGTGCTGTGGCGGGACGGGCCGGGGCAGGGGCCCGAGTTCGCGGTGATCCACCGGCCGCGCTACGACGACTGGTCGTTCCCGAAGGGGAAGGTCGACCCGGGCGAGCACGTGCTGCGCGCCGCCGTCCGCGAGATCGAGGAGGAGACGGGCATCGTCGCCCGCCTCGGCCGCCGCCTCCCGACCAGCCGGTATCCGATCGGCGAGCGGACCAAGCAGGTCGACTACTGGGCCGCCCGGCCCGTCGCGTCGAGCGCCTTCGCCCCGAACGACGAGGTCGACGAGCTGGTCTGGCTGCCGGCCGCGGAGGCGGAGGCCCGGCTCAGCTACCGGCACGACATCGACCTGCTCCAGGAGTTCCTGCGCGGCCCTTCGCGGACGTCGCCGCTGATCATCCTGCGGCACGCGTCCGCGGGCGAGAAGACCGCGTGGCGGGAGGCCGACTCGCTGCGCCCGCTGGACGCCTCGGGACGGCGCGAGGCCGCGGCCCTCGCCGGGCTGCTGCACGCCTACGGGCCGCTGCGGATGGTCAGCTCGGCGACGGCCCGGTGCCTGGAGACCGTCCTGCCCTACGCGCGCCTGACCAGGGCGTCCATCGGCACGGACGCGGCGTTCACGGTCGGCGACACCGGCCCGGAGGCGTCCGTGGAACGGCTGCTCTCACTGGCCGGCACACCGGCGCTCGTGTGCACGCACGGTGAGATCGTCTCCGAACTCGTCTCCGGCCTGTGCAAGGAGCTCGGGGAGAAGGCCCCGGACGACCCGAGCCTCCGCAAAGCGGAGTTCTGGGTCGCCCACGTCACCGATTCCTCCATGCCCGCCCTGGAACGGCACAGCCCCTAGAACGACGGGCCGAGGGTTCGCGACCAGGTCGTCGCCAGCCGGTCGCGCGCCGTCATCGCGTCGCTTTCCTCCTTGCCGTACAGGACGCCGAGCGTGAACGCCTCCGCCGGGATCTTCGTGCGTTTCGCGGCGGCGGCGAGATGCTCCATGGCGATGACGCCGTCCTGGTATCCGCCGAGGACGCTCTGGATCCGCTTGGCGTCCTCGACCACCCGCTTCGCCGCGACACCCAGCACCGGAACCGCCAGTTCGGCGGCGTACCGGACGCGCTTGGCCTCCTTGCGGGTCTCGTGGCGCGCCGTGTCCGGGTCGTCGGCCGTCTTGATCGACGCGTACTCCTTGGCCATCCGGTCCCAGGCCCGCGTGACGAGGCCGGGCAGTTCCTTGCGCGCCTTCCTGCCCGCCTCGGCGGCCAGCGGCGGCGCGCTGATCAGCCGGTCGAGTTCGTCGAGGAGCGCGAAGTACCTCGGTTCCTTCAAGGCCGCGTTCAGCCGCCGGTACGCCGACCGCTCCTGCTTCTCCAGATCGTCCAGCAGGAATTCGGGCGCGCCCTGGAACCGCATGCGCAGCACTTCGCGGTCGCGCACTTCGCCGAGCTCCTGGGCCAGCCAGCGCAGTTCCGGCCCGAGCCGGGCGGTCCGCTCCGTGTCCAGCACGGACCGGTAGCTGCGCAGCGCGCTCCGCGTCCGCCGCACGCCGACCCGCATCTTGTGGACGGCGTCGTGCTCGCCCAGCCGCGCCTTCGGGTCGAAGTGCGCGATCGCCTCGACCTGTTCGGCGAGATACGCCATCACGACCTCCCCGGTCGTGATCGCGGGCGCCTTCCCGTTGCTGGTGGCCGCCGCGATCCGCGACCGGGCCCTTGCCCGCGCGGCGGCCGCGGCCGAAGGCACCACGGCGTCCCCGAGCAGCCGCCCGAGCTTGGACGACGACTTGGCCCGCTTCGCGCCGCCCTTCCGGAGCCGCTTCCCGGCCGCCTTCAGCAGGTCGGGCCCGCCCGTCCCCAGCTCGACCTCGATCTCCCGCCACCGCTGCGGCTCCGCGTCCTCGCCGCCCCGCCCGGTCACCAGGTCGTCGGCGACCTCCGCCAGCTCGGCACCGTCCGCGCCGAGCAGCCCGACCACCGTCCGCCGCGTCTCCAGGGTCGCCACCGGCCGCAGCTCGGCGCCCCGCGTGTACGCCGCGACCAGCCCCGCCAGCCGCGCCGGGACGACCAGCGGCCGGCCGAGCGGCGCCCGCAACTCCTGCTTGCTGTCCGGCCCGGCGGGCATCTTCAGATGCCAGCCCGCGTCCGTCCCGCCCTTGCGCCGCCGCAGCGTGATCTTGTTCGCGGCGAGCCGGAGGTCCGCGGTGTCGAAATAGGTGGCGTGCAATTCGTGCACCTCGGGCTCGCCGAGCGCGGCGACGCCCGGCAGGCCGCTCAAGTCCGGCAGGACGAAGTCGGGGGCGGCATCGTACTTCTGCTCGATCTCCAGATGCCTCTCGGCCACGCTCTGCTCCTTCAGGGACGTCGGTCGTCGATCACCACGCACACCCAGATGACCAGCATTTCACGCCCGGAAGAACGGTGGCGGAATCCTTTGCCCGCACCTTCGCCCTACCATGCGTCCGTGCGGACACTGGTGCTCTGGGACGTCGACCACACCCTCATCGAAGCGGGCGGCGTCAGCGCCGGCATTTATGCGTCGGTGTTCGAGCGCCTCATCGGCGACCCGCCCGAGAAGGTCGCCGCCATGGCCGGCCGGACCGACCTGGCCATCACCACCGAAACCCTCCGCCACCACGGCATAGACCCGACGCCCGCCCTCCTGGCGTCCTTCACGACGGCCCTGGCCGAGACCTTCGCGACCTGTTCCCACGAGATCGCCGCACGGGGCCGCGTCCTGCCGGGCGCCCACGCCGCCCTGAAGGCGCTCGCCGCCCGTCCCGACGTGGTCCAGTCGGCCCTGACCGGCAACATGGAGCAGATAGCCCGCGTCAAACTGACCGCCTTCGGCCTCACCGACCTCTTCGACCTGGACGTGGGCGCCTACGGCATGGACGGCGTCGAACGCCCGCCCCTCGTCCGCCTCGCCCAGCAGCGCGCGTCCGGCAAGTACGGCAACGCCTTCACCGCGTCCAACACGGTCTTGATCGGCGACACCCCGCACGACGTCCGCGCAGGCCACGAAGGCGGCGCCCGCGTAGTGGCAGTGGCCACGGGCGCAACCTCAGCCGCCGCCCTACGCCTCTCCGGCGCCGACCTGGTCCTGAACGACCTGACCGACACCCCGAACGTACTCCAGGCAATCCTCCCCACCTGATCGCTCGATGTCGGCCGAGTGGGACGTCGCGACGCGTCGGTGAGTTCGGGGTTCGGGGTGGCCGGTTCATGCCAGTTGGGGGTGGAACCGAGTGGGCGGACGGCGCATCGATACATGCGAGATCGTCCGACATTGGGGGTTTTGTGAAACGTACAGTGCCGGTTCTCGCCGTACTCGCGGTCGGTGGGGTCCTGCTGCTCAGCGGGTGCCAGAGCTACACGCAGCGGTGCGTCAACGGCACGTGCCACGTGACCGTGACCGGCGCCGGGCAGACCCTGGAGATCAACGACGTCGACGTCACCGTCTCGGGGATCTCCGACGAGGGGGTGACGGTGTCGGCGGGCGGATCCGCGCCGGCCGTGATCGCGAACGGGGAGAGCGCGCAGGTCGGGCCGGTGTCGATCCGGGTGACCTCGATCGAGGGGCAGAAGGTCAAGTTCGACCTGGAGTAGGGGGCCGGGGGCCGGGCGCCGGCGTGTGAGCGGTTTGTGAGCGGCGCCCGGCAGCCTCCGGGGCATGGGTTACGCGTTTCAGGCCGAGGGCCTGGTCAAACGGTTCGGGAAGACGACCGCGCTGGCGGGGGTGGAGCTCGCGGCGCGGCCGGGGACGGTGCTGGGCGTCCTCGGCCCCAACGGCGCCGGGAAGACGACCGCGGTACGCATCCTGGCGACACTGCTGCGTCCCGACGCGGGACGGGCGGAGGTCTGCGGGCTGGACGTCGTGCGCGACGCGGCGAAGGTGCGGGAGCTGGTCGGCCTCACCGGGCAGTACGCGTCCGTCGACGAGGACCTCACCGCGGCGGAGAACCTCGTCCTCATCGGGCGCCTGCTCGACATGCGGAAGGCGGAGGCGCAGGCCCGCGCGGCCGAACTGCTGGAGCGGTTCGAGCTCACCGACGACGCCGGGCGCCGGGTGTCCACGTACTCGGGCGGGATGCGGCGCCGCCTCGACCTCGCCGCCAGCATGATCGGACGTCCCGCCGTGATCTTCCTGGACGAGCCGACGACCGGCCTCGATCCGGGACGGCGGGAGGAGGCGTGGCGGCTGATCCGCTCGATGACCGACGGCGGCGGGACGGTCCTGCTGACCACCCAGTACCTGGAGGAGGCCGACGCCCTCGCCGACGAGATCACCGTCATCGACCGCGGCGCCGCCATCGCGTCCGGCACGCCCGCCGAGCTGAAGCGGGTCGCGGGCGGGCAGACGATCATCGTCCGGCCGCGCGACCCGGGGCGGCTGGACGAGGTCACCGCGATCCTGCGCGCGGTGTCGGGACGCGAGGTCGAGCCGCCGCACCGGGACGTCGTCTCGGTGCCGGTCGACGGGGACGGCGCCTTCACCGAGACCGTCCGCCGCCTCGACGCCGCCGGGATCGGCGTCACCGAGTTGTCGCTGCGGCTGCCCAGCCTGGACGAGGTCTTCTTCACCCTGACCGGCCACCGCACGGACGAGAAGGAGGCCGCGGCATGAGCGAGGTGAACCAGGAGGTCGTCTCCGCGCAGGCGGCAGCACGTATGGCGGGCACGGTCGCCGACTCCGGCGCGGCGGCCGGGCGCGTGTCCCGGCCGGGGTCCGGGCGGGCGAGCGGTCCGCGGCCGCGGTTCCGGCTCGTCCGGCACAGCCTGCTGCTCGCGGGGCGGAGCCTGACCAAGACGCGGCGCAGCCCGGGGGTGCTGAGCGACGCGCTGTTCATGCCGATCCTGTTCCTGCTGCTGTTCGTGTACCTGTTCGGCGGCGCGGTGTCCGGCTCGACGCGTGCGTACCTGCAGTACGTGTTCCCCGGCGTGCTGGTCATGACGATGCTGCTGGCCGGGATGCTGGCGACCGGGCTCAGCATCAACACCGACATCAAGAAGGGTGTCTTCGACCGGTTCCGGAGCCTGCCGATCGGACGTTCCGCGCCGCTCGTCGGGATCGTCCTCGGCGACATGGTCCGGTACGTGGTCGCGGCCGTGGTGCTGTTCGCGACGGGCTACCTGATGGGCTTCCGCGTCCAGACGGACCTGGCGTCGGCGCTGGCGGCGACCGGCCTGGCGACGGCGCTGGGCTTCGCGCTGGGCTGGGCCAACGTGCTCATCGGCGTCCTGATCAGGGAGGAGGTCATCGTGCAGACGGTGGCGTTCCTCGGCATCTTCCCGCTGGCGTTCGGCACCAACATGGTCGTCCCCGCGGACACGATGCCCGGCTGGCTCCAGGCGTGGGTCGAGGTCAACCCGGTCAGCGACGCGGTGGACGCCTCCCGGGGCCTGCTGGTCGGCGGGCCGGTCGCGGGTCCGGCGACGGCGACGCTGCTGTGGTCGGCGGGGTTCCTGGTCATGTTCGGGCCGCTCGCCGTCGCCGCCTACCGGCGCCGCAGCTGATCGTCCAGCAGGGCGAGCGCGCCGTTCACGTCCCGCCGCCGGCCCCGGTCGTAGGCGTCGCGGTAGGCGCGTTCGCCCAGGTCGCGGCGGAGGCGGCGGGTGAGGCCGGCGACGTCGGGGTTGAACGCGTCGGGTGCGCCGCGCAGGACGGACGCGGCACCGAGCGCCTCGGCCGCCGCGCCCGGGTCGGCGGCGGCGCGCAGCCGGGCGACCCCGTATCCGGCGACGGCGGCGATCGGCATGTCGGGGGCGTCGACGGCGAGGGCGAGCGCCCTGCGCAGGTGCCGGCGCGCCGCCGCCGGGTCGTCCCGTCCGATCGCCATCTGGCCGTGCGCCGCCTCCAGCAGCGAGCCGAACTGGGGGTAGGACGGGACGCGGTCGAGGTCGCGCCCGGCGGCGGCGTAGTGCTCGGCGGCCTCGTCCGCGTCACCGGCGTGGCGGGCGAGGTCGCCGAGCGCGATCCGGACGTGCACCACGTAGCGGGACGGGGTCGCGGCGCCCGGCGCGGCCATCGCGGCCAACTCTGCGCGCGCCGTGCGGACGTCGCCGGAGTGGGCCCGCGCGACGGCGAGCATCACCCGCTGCATGGACGTGTCGCCGTCCTGGTCCAGCTCGCGCAGCAGCCCGATGGACTCCTCCAGCGCTTCGATCGCCTCGTCGAAGCGCCCGTCGACCGTCTGCGCCCCGGCCGCGAAGGTCAGCGCGAGCGCCAGCCCGGCCCGCTCCCCGGCCTCGCGGAACCCCCGCTGTGCCACGGCGATGTCGGCGTGCACCTGCCCCATCTCACCCTGGTTGCCGTTGAGCATGGCGCGCATCAGGTGCAGCGCCGCCCTCGTCCAGGGGTCGTCCTCGGGCAGCCGCCGGTCGATGGCCGCGACGCCGCCGGCCGGGTCGTCGTTCAGCAGCGCCGCCGCCGGCTCGATCAGCGCGGCGAGCGGGTGGTCGGCCGGCGCGTAATCGGTGATCAGGGGGTCGTTGCGCGCGTCGCCCCCGGACATGACGGTGTTGAACACGTAACCGCCCAGCGCCGCCGCCTCCCCTGGGACGGGGTGTCGGCGCGGGACCGTCAGCGCTAGCCGCAATCGGCGCGCCGCCTCCGCGTGGTCGCCCTGGATCATCCAGAACGTGGCCAGCGCGGCGCCCATCCGGACGGCCGCCTCCGCGTCGCCCTCGTCCACGGCGTGCTGCAGTGCGGCGAGGAGGTTGTCGCGCTCCGCCGAGAGCAGCCGGATCCAGGTCAGCTGTTCGGGGCGGCGCAGGTGCGGCTCCGCCCGTTCGGCCAGTTCGAGGAAGCATCGGACGTGCGCGTCGCGCGTCTTGCCGATCTCCGCTTCGGCGGCCAGCCGCTCCAGCCCGTATTCGCGGATCGTCTCCAGCATGCGGAAACGCGGCTCCGGGCCGTCGACGCCCTGGAGGAGCGAGCGGTCGACGAGCGAGTCGAGGAGTTCGAGGGCATCGCGGGCGCCGGTCACCTTGGCCGCAGTCTCGGGCGTGATCGTGCCGGGGAACACCGACAGCCGCTCGGCGAAGCGGCGTTCGGGCTCGTCCAGGAGGTCCCAGCTCCACGCGACGACGGCGTGGAGCGTCCGGTGCCGGGGCAGCGCCGTCCGGCTCCCGCCGGTCAGCAGGCGGAACCGGTCGTCGAGCCGGGCCGCGAGCTGCTCCAGGGACATCGACCGCAGCCGGGCGGCGGCCAGTTCGATCGCGAGGGGCAACCCGTCCAGGCGGCGGCAGATCTCTTCGACGGCCCGCGCGTCCGCCGCGAACCCGGGCCGGACGGCCGCCGCCCGCTCGGCGAACAGCTCGGCGGACGACGCGGCTTCGAGCGGCGGGACCGGGCAGAGCGCCTCACCGTCGACACCGAGCCGCTCCCGGCTCGTCGCGAGGACGCGCAGGCTGGGGCAGGCGCCGAGCAGCTCGTCCGCCAGCCGGGCCGCCGCGTCCACGACGTGCTCGCAGTTGTCCAGGACGATCAGCGTCTCGTCGGCGGACAGCGCCTCGACCAGCCGATGCGTGCCGTCCCGGAGCCCGAGGACGCCCGCGACCGCCCCGGGGACGTCGGCCGGATCATGGACGGCGGCCAGTTCGACCAGCCAGACCCCGCCGGGGAACCGCCCGGCCAGATCGGCGCCGACCTTCGCCGCGAGCCGCGTCTTGCCCGCCCCGCCGGGCCCGACCAGCGTGACGAGCCGCCCGTCCCAGAGCGCCCGCGCGACCCATGCGCACTCGCTCTCCCGCCCGACGAAGCTGGTCGGCGGCACCCGCAGGTTGCCGCGCGCCCGCTCCCTTGGGGGGGCACGCAGGACGGCCAGGTAGGCGGCCTGTAGTTCCTTGCCGGGATCGGCGCCCAACTCGTCCGCCAGCACCCCCCGGAACTGCTCGAAGACCGCCAGTGCCTCGGCCGACCGTCCGGCCTTGTGAAGCGCCTCGATGAGCAGCGCCCGGGGCCGCTCCCGCAGCGGATGCAGCGCCGCCAGCTCCTCCAGCTCCGCGACCAGCCGCACCGGGTCTGCCCCGGCGGCCAGCTCGGCGGCCACCCGATCCTCGACCGCCGAGACCCGAAGCGCCTCCAACCTGACGGCCGCCGCATCGGCGAAGGGGACCCCGGCCGCATCGACCAGCGCGTCCCCGCGCCACAGCTCAAGCGCTTCCCGCAACCGGGCCGCCGCACCCGGAGCATCTCCGTCCCGGAGCGCCCGCTTCCCCTCGCCCGCCAGCCGCTCGAACTCCGGAGCGTCAACCGACTCGACGTCCAGGACGTAACCACCGGGCACGGACCGCAGCCGCGCGTCCGGCAGGCACCGCCGCAACCGCGAAACGAGCGCCTGCAACGCATGCACGCCGGGACCGCCCTCGGGCCACAGCGCCTGGACGAGCGCCTCGGCCCCGACCGTCCGCCCGGGTTCCAGCGCCAACCGGATCAGCAACGCCCGCAACCGGGCCCCGCCGACGACGACGTCGCGCCCCTGGTCCGTCACGACCAACGGCCCGAGGATCAGAACCCGCACCCCTCAACTCTGCCATTCGCCGCTAAGGCGCCTCGACCCCCGAGATCAGATACCTCATCACCTCGGCGTGCCGGATCTGCGCCGCCTGCTCCGGCTCGGGCCCCGCCCCCCGGAACCGCTCGGCGTCCTCGCCGCTCTCCCACCGCTCGTACACGTTGACCCGGTCGGGCTCGACAGGGTCGGCCGAGACCGCGAAGTCAAGACACCCGGGCGCCGCCCGCGCCATCTCAACGACTTCCCGACACCCCTCCACATAGGCGTCCCGGCCACCGGCATCCACCCGCAACATCCCCGAAATGATGATCACCGGATCCCCCCTCCGTCTCGTCCCTGTCTCTTA
>NZ_SMJW01000086.1 GCF_004348335.1 Actinomadura bangladeshensis
GGGCGCGACGGCCAGCCAGCGCACGTTGTTCAGGTCCTTGGCGAACACCGAGACCTTGAAGCCGGCGGGCACGCGCAATTGGCCGAGCAGCGATTCCTCGAAACGCACGGGCGTGGGTTCGAGCACGCCGCCCGTCACGGTGGTGGGGCCGTCGCCGGGCGGGAGCTGCGCCTGCGCGGCGAGGCTGCAGGCAGCAAGGGCCAGGGCGGCGGCGCCGTAGAGGCCGGCGTCGCGGGCGAGGGTGGTGGCGGCGACGTGCAGGTCGCGGAGGTGGGGCATGCCCGCGCGTTCGGCGATCGCCTTGCGGAGCGGGTCGAGGAGGAGGTCGCCGGACGCGGCGACGCCGCCGCCGATGACGACGTCGCTGATGTCCAGGACGGCGGCGGTGCCGAGGACGGCGGTGGCGAGGGCGGTCGCGGCGCGCTGGAAGGCGGCCAGGGGGATGCGGGCGCCGTCGCGGGCCGCGGCGGCGAGGGCCTTGGCGTCGGGGCGGCCGGTCGCGAGGGTCCAGCCCTGGGCGAGTGCCCAGCGGACCATCCTGGGGCCGCAGGCGACCGTCTCCAGGCAGCCGCGGGCGCCGCAGACGCAGGGTTCGCCGTCGTGGTCGACGAGGACGTGGCCGATGTGGCCGGCGTTGCCGGTCCGTCCCGTCCAGGGGCGGCCGTCGAGGATGAGGCCGCCGCCGACGCCGGTCGACACGACGATGCCGAGCAGGGACGAGCCGGAGTGGCCGCCGCGCCACCATTCGCCGAGGGCCATGCACTGGGCGTCGCCGGCCAGGGAGACGGGCACGCCGGGGACGAGGCGCTGGACGGCGGCGACCAGGGGGTAGCCGCGCCAGCGGGGGATGTTGATGGGGCTGACCGTGCCCGCGGCCGCGTCGATCGGGCCGGCCGAGCCGATCCCGACGGCGGTGACGGAGGGGTCGGCGAAGTCGGCGACGAGGCCGCGGAGGGTGGCGGTGGGCGACTGGCCGACGGGGTGCTCGGCGCGGTCGAGGAGCGTCCCCGACGGGTCGACGCGGGCGACGGCGAACTTGGAGCCGCCGATGTCGACAGCGAGGACGGTCATGACCCGATCCCCGGGAGCACGCGGTAGAGCGTGCCCTTTCCGGTGAGTGCGGTGGCCGGGGCCCCGGCGGGGATGAAGGCGGCTTCTCCCCGGGCGAGCGTCAGGGGTCCGAGCCGGGCCTCGCCCTCCAGGCAGAGGAGCGTCTGGGGAAGGCCGGTCGGCAGTTCCTCGGGGTCGTCCGAGAGGTCGTGGCGGACGAGGGTGAACTCTTCGGCGGCGGCGCGGTAGACGGTGCCGGCCGGTTCGACCCGGGCGGGGGCGGACGGGACGAATTCCACGACGCGCATCAGTTCGGGGACGTCCATGTGCTTTCCGGTGAGGCCGCAGCGCAGGACGTTGTCGGAGTTCGCCATGACCTCGATCGCGATGCCGCCCAGATAGGAATGGGGAACTCCGGCGGCGAGGAAGAGCGCTTCGCCGGGCTTGAGTTCGACGTGGTTGAGCAGGAGCGCGGCGAGGACTCCGGGGTCGCCGGGGTGGACGCGGGCGATGTCGGCGTAGACGCCGGTGAGGACCGGTTCGACCGCCGAGAGAACGGGGCGGGAACTGTCGTCCAGCATCCGGGTCAGGACGGTGCGCAGCGCGGCCGGGGCCGGCTCGGTGCGCAGCGTGGTGATCCAGGGGCGGAGTTCGGGAACGGCGAGGCCTTCGAGGAGGTTCGCCGTTTCCGCCGGGTCGCGGAAACCGCAGAGGCCGTGGAAGTCGGTGAGCGCGCAGACCATTTCCGGCTTGTGGAAAGGGTCCTTGTAGGTGCGGGTGCGGTCGTCGAGCGGGATGCCGCGGGCCTCCTCGGCGGCGAAGCCCGCCTGCGCCTGCGCCGTGGTCGGGTGCACCTGGAGGGAGAGCGGTTTCTCGACGGCCAGCACCTTGAGCAGGTACGGCAGCGTCGGGCCGAAGCGGGCCACCGAGGGCGCGCCGAGCATCCCGGCCGGATCACGATCGATGAGGGCGTCGAGCGGCGTCCCGTCCACCGCCGAGGGGGCGGCGGGGTGCGCGCCCGCCCACAGCTCCGCCTGCGGACGACCGGTCGGCTCGGCACCGAGCAGTTCCGGCAACGCGGTCCGCGACCCCCAGTCGTAGGGGCGGATCACGGTGGACAGCGGCAGGGGCACCAACCCGCGCGTTCTCCTCACTCGGTGCGCCACATCGGCAGGTCGGCGCTCGTGAAGGACAGGGTACAAGTGCCGGGAGGCGGCGGGCGCGGGTCCCGGCACACGTGATCAATACGACACTCCGGATGAACCTCCCGGCGGCCCCCGTCCGAACCACTGGACGGGAACGGCGCCCGGCGGGCCGGACCCCCTAGGATGAGCGCCGGGGAGGTGGTGGACGTGGGCAAGCACAACAAGCCGGCGACGCGGTCGTGCCCCGGCTGCGACGGAACCGGGACCAGCACCGCCACCCACGAGAGGTGCAACGTCTGCCGCGGCACCGGGCGCATCTGACCGATCACCGCGGCGGCGCCCGCCACGGGATCTTGGACGTCCGGAAGCGGCGGCACGGACGGCCGAGAAATGGTTGAATCGGACACTATGTGGCACTCGTCACTGCGGTCCAAGCCCTGGCGACAGAGGTATCAGCCCGGTGTCCCCGTCGATTTCGACATCCCGGATATCCCCGTCACTCGGTTTCTCGACGATGCCGCGGACGCCTACCCGCGCAGGCCCGCGCTGTTCTTCTTCGGCCGGCAGATCTGCTACCGCGACCTGCGCGAGGCCGTGGACCGGTTCGCCGACGGGCTGCACCGGCTCGGCGTCCAGCCCGGCGACCGGGTCGCGCTGATCCTGCCGAACTGCCCGCAGCAGGTCATCGCGTTCTACGGGGTGCTCCGCCGGGGCGCCATCGCCGTCCAGCACAACCCGCTCTACACCGAGGAGGAGTTGCTCCGCCAGCTCGCGGACTGCGGCGCGCGGGTCGCGGTGGTGCTGGACCGTTCCTTCGCGACGGTGCGGGCGGTGCGCTCCCGGCTGCGCCTGGACCACATCGTCGTGACGTCCCTGCTCGACTTCCTGCCGATGCCCCGGCGGATCGCGCTGCGGCTGCCGCTGGTGCAGATGCAGCGGCGCCGCGCGGCCCTCACCGCGGACGTGCCGGACGATCCGGGCGTCGTCCCGTTCCGGGAGCTGCAGCGGCCCGCGCGGCGGCCGGTGCGGCAGCTGCCCGTCGACCCGGCGCGGCACCTGGCCGCGATCCAGTACACGGGCGGGACGGAGGGCCGCCCGAAGGGCGCGATGCTGACCCACCGCAACCTGGTGGCGAACGCCTGCCAGCAGCACGCGTGGGACGTCGACGGGCGGCGACCGGGCGAGGACGTGACGCTCGCCGTCCTGCCGCTGTTCCACTCGTTCGGGCTGATGAGCTGCCTCGTGGCGCCGGTGATGACGGCGGGCGCGGTGGTGCTCCTCCCCCGCTACGACGGCGACCGGGTGCTGCGCGCGATCCGCAGGTACCGGCCGACGATCTTCCCCGGGGTGCCGACGCTGTACGACCAGGTGCTCGACAGCCCCCGGTTCCAGCCCGCCGACCTGCAGTCGCTGCGCGTGTTCATCTCGGGCGCGATGGGCCTGACGCAGGGCACGATCGACCGGCTGGAGCGGCTCGGCGCGAAGGGGCTGATCAACTGCTACGGCCTGACGGAGGCGTCCCCGGCGGTCACGGGCAACCCGCTGGACGGCACCGCCCGCAACCTGACCGTCGGCCTGCCGCTGCCGATGACCGACGCCGTCGTCGTCGCCGAGGACGAGCCGACGAAGGTGCTGCCGCCCGGGGAGGCCGGGGAGCTGGTCGTGCGCGGGCCGCAGGTCTTCGCCGGCTACTGGAACGCGCCGCTCGCGACCGCGCAGACCCTGTCGAAGGGGTGGCTGCGCACCGGTGACATCGCCGTGATGGACGAGGACGGCTTCATCACCATCCTGGAGCGCATGCGGGACATGATGAAGGTGAGCGGCTTCACCGTGTTCCCGACCGAGGTGGAGAAGGTACTGCGCCGCCACCCCGCCGTCCACGACTGCGCCGTGGTCGGCGTGCCGGACGCCCGCCGCGGCGAGCGCATCATCGCGCACGTGGTGGAGCACCCCGCCTACCTTTTCTCCGCCGAGGAACTGCGGACGCACTGCGAGCGCTACCTGTCGCACTACAAGGTCCCGTCGGAGTTCCATCCGCGCACGGAGCTGCCCAGGAACCCGCTGGGCAAGGTCGTCCGGCAGCGGCTGCGGGACGAGTTCGCCGAGTCGTCGCAGAGGTCGCCGCAGGAGTCGCCGCACGGAAGTATGGGATCGCCGCAGAGTGGTTGACTGAGCGGGTGCAGACCGTCCACTCCGGGCTTTTCGCCCGGCTCGCCGAGATCGGGCGCGGTGCGGCCGGAGCCGCCGCGCCGCCGGAGACGCTCTATGACCGGCACGGTGTGCTCGTGGTGCGGGTCGGCGACGTCGTGGTGAAGGCGCACCAGGACGACCGTGAGCACGGCCCTCCGTTCCTCGCACGGATACGGCTGGCCGGCACGCTTCCGGAACTCGTCATCGCGCCGCATGACCCGCCGCTCACCGTGGACGGCCGGACGGTCACGATCGCGCCGTTCGGCGAGCCGGTCGACCCGGGCCACGAGCTCCCCTGGAAAGAGGGAGGCCGGCTTCTGGCGGCTCTCCACTCGCGGAGCGTTCCGGCAGAGGCACCGTCCTGGGGACGTCCGACCCGTGTGGCGCGCCTTGTCTCCCGGCTGGGCGAAGGTCCCGCCGAGGACGCCGTGCGGCGTGCGTTCGCCACCCTTCCCGCCTGGATACGCGGCGAGGAGGACGAGCCTCCGGCGCGGACGGAACGCCTCATCCACGGGGACTGGCACCTGGGCCAGATGGTCCGTGCCCAGGACGGGCACTGGCGGCTCATCGACATCGAGGACATGGGCAAGGGCGACCCCGCCTGGGATCTCGCCCGCCCTGCGGCGCTCTACTCCGCGGGGGTCCTTCCCCCGGACGACTGGGAGCAGTTCCTGGGCGCCTACACGGCAGCGGAGGGTCCGGCCGTTCCCACCCGAGGCGACCCTTGGACGAGCCTGGACATACCCGCGCGAAGTCTTGCGATCCAGATAGCCGCCACGTGCGTCATATCCGCGGGGAGGGATGATCGGACACTCGACGGGCCGGAGCAGGCGATGATCGACGCCTGCGTGAGAATATCCGCGGCGGGGGACGCGGCATGACGTGGCGCGAAACCTGCCCTACATTTACCCTCTACCTGGGGATCCATACCGGAAGGACGACAAGGCGATGCACTGCCCTAAGTGTCGTGGCGTGATGCGGACCTACACCCGCAGCGGCGTCCACATCGAGCAATGTGACAGCTGCCGGGGGATCTTCCTCGACTACGGCGAGCTGGAGGCCCTGGCCCAGATGGAGGCGCAGTACCGCGCCGCGCCCCCGCCCGCGGCGGCGCCGGGCTGGGGAGCGCCGGCACCGGCGGTGCACCACCATCACCACGGCCGCCACCGCCCGCACCACGGCAGCGTCTTCAACATGCTGTTCTCGACCTGATCTGACCTGTCCGGACCGGCCTCACCCGGTCCGGACCGATGCGGCCCGCCCCTGACGAGGCGGGCCGCACGCGTCACAGCCGCGGGTCGACGGGCTCGGACTCCAGCGCCAGGACGGCGAAGACCGCCTGGTGGACGCGCCACAGCGGCTCCCCGCCGGCGAGCCGGGCGAGCGCCTCGGCGCCGAGCGCGTGCTCGCGCATCGCCAGTGACCGCTTCCGGCCGAGGGAGCGGCGGCGCAGCCGGTCGAGGTTCTCGGGCTCGGTGTAGTCGGGGCCGTAGATGATCCGCAGATACTCCGGCCCGCGGCACTTGACGCCCGGCTGGATCTTCGCGCCGTCGGGGAGCGGCCCCAGCGGCTTGACGACCATGCCCTCGCCGCCCGCCGCGGTGATCTCCTCCCACCATGCGGTGACGGCGGACTCCGACTCCGGCGACGTCAGGTCGACGGTCACCGACTCCGTCCGCTGGACGAATCCGCTCGCGTCACTCTTTGCAAGCCTTTCCGCCACGGTCATGTGCCATTCGTGGTCGCGTGCGTCCGCCCAGGAGCGGCCCTCGCCCGCGAGGATCTGGAACGGGGCGAACCGCAGGCCGGTGAGGCCGTCGACCGTCCAGCAGTACCGCGCGTAGGCGTCCCGGAACCGGGACGCGTTCGCGGCACGCCGGTCGATGTGCTCGCGGAGGCCGCCGACGTCGAGTCCGCGCGCGGCCGCGCGCGCGAGGACGCCGGACGCCATCGGCAGGGCCGCGCGGGCCGCCGCGCCGGTCGCCGCGTACTGCGCGCGGATGAGGTCCATGGCCTTGGCCGACCACGGCAGCAGCTCGCCGTCGATGACGAGCCATCCGGTGTCCAGTTCGTCCCACAGCCCCGCGGCGCCGATCGCGGCGCGGAGCCGGTCCAGGACCTCGGCCGTGCGGGACGGGTCGCGGAAGAACGAGCGGCCGGTGCGCGTGTAGACGGCGCCGGTCGTGCCGTCGTCCACGCCGAAGCGCTCCGCCGCCGCCGCGGCGTCGCGGCAGACGACGGCCACGGCGCGGGAGCCCATGTGCTTCTCCTCGCACACCGCGCGGGTGATCCCCTTGTCCCGGTAGCCGGCGAGGGCCTCGGCCGGGTGCTCCAGGTATCCGGGCAGCGGCGAGGTGTCGGCGGGCGCCATGGTGGGCGGCAGGTAGACGAGCCAGCGCGGGTCCACGGCGAACCGGCTCATCACCTCCAGCGCGGCCATCGCGTTCTCCTCGCGGACGGCGACGCGGCCCATGAGGCGGGTCTCGACCCCGTGGTTGCCGAGGACGTCCCCGATGTTGAGGACCTCGTTGTCCCGGTGGCCTCCCGCGGGGGAACTGTCCAGTGGCCGCGTCGGCTCGTACCAGACCTGCCGAGCCGGGACCGACACCAGCTCACGCTCCGGATAGCGGAGCGCGGTCAGCTTCCCGCCGAAGACGGCACCGGTGTCCAGGCAGATGGTGTTGTTGACCCACTCGGCCTCGGGCACCGGGGTGTGCCCGTACACGACCATGGCCTTGCCCCGGTAGTCGCGAGCCCACGGGTACCGGACGGGAAGCCCGTACTCGTCGGTCTCCCCCGTGGTGTCGCCGTAGAGCGCGAACGAGCGGACCCGTCCGGACGCACGCCCGTGGTACTCCTCCTTGAGCCCGGCGTGGGCGACGACGAGGCGGCCGCCGTCCAGCACGTAGTGGCTGATGAGGCCGTCCATGAACGCCAGCGCGTCGGCGCGGAAGTCGTCGTCCGCGGCGGCGAACTGCTCCAGGGACACCTCAAGGCCGTGCGTCGCCCGCACCTTGCGTCCGCGCAGGGCCCGGACGAGTTTCGCCTCGTGGTTGCCCGAAACGCACAGCGCGTTGCCGGCGGCCACCATGCCCATCACCAGACGCAGCACGCCCGGCGAATCCGGCCCGCGGTCGACGAGGTCGCCCACGAAGACGGCGGTGCGCCCGCCGGGGTGGTTCGCCCCTGCGGCGCGCCCCTGCGCGTCCCGCTCGATCTCGTATCCGAGGCCGGCGAGCAGGTCCTCCAGCTCCGCACGGCACCCGTGCACGTCGCCGACGATGTCGAACGGGCCGGTCAGCTCCCGCTTGTCGTTCCACGCCTTCTCGTACACGATCGTCGCCGCGTCGATCTCATCGGCGCCGGTCAGCACGTGGTGGCGGCGGAATGTGCGGGCCAGCTCCCGCATCCCGCGGCGCAGCTCGCGCCGCTGCCGCGGGATCACGTGCGGCGGCAGGTCCCGGTCGGGGCGGGACGCGTTCCGCTCGGCGGCGAGGCTCTCGGGGACGTCCAGGACGATCGCGGCCGACAGGACGTCGTGGTCCTTGGCGATCCGCAGCAGCGCCTCCCGCGCCTTGGTCTGCACGTTCGTCGCGTCCACCACGGTCAGCAGCCCGCGCCGCAGCCGCGTGGCCACGATGTAGTGCAGCAGGTCGAACGCGTCGCCGGACGCGGACTGGTCGTTCTCGTCGTCCGAGACGACCCCGCGGCAGAAGTCGGACGAGACCACCTGCGTGGGCTTGAAGTGCTTGCGCGCGAAGTGGGACTTACCCGACCCGGTCACGCCGACCAGCACGACGAGCCCGGTCTCCGGGACCTTGATCTCGGTCATCGGGTGAACACTCCCATCTGGGTCGGCGCGCCGACCTCGGGGTCGTCGCCGCCGACGGGCACGTGGCGGACGCGGTAGCCGTGCGCGGCGGCGACCCGGCCGGCCCAGGCGCGGAACTCGGCCCGCGTCCATTCGAAGCGGTGGTCGCCGTGGCGCATCGCGCCCGGCGCGAGCCCCTCGTAGCGGACGTTGTGCTCGGCGTTCGGGGTGGTCACGACGACGACGCGGGGTGCGGCGTGCCCGAACACCACCCGCTCGACCGCGCCGAGGCGCGGCGGGTCGATGTGCTCGACGACCTCCATCAGCACGGCCGCCTCGTAGCCGCCGAACCGCTCGTCCGCGTAGGTCAGCGCGCCCTGGAAGACGTCCCGGACGCGGTCGTCGTCCCGGCGCGGCCGGTCGTTCCAGCGGAGCCGCCGCCAGGCGTGGCCGAGCGCGCGGTGCGAGACGTCCGTGCCCGCGATCTCGCTGAAGAAGTCGTCCTTGAGCAGCCGCGCGAGCAGTTTCCCCGAGCCGCAGCCAAGGTCGATGACGCGCCGCGCGTTCTCGTCGCGCAGCGCCCGCACGACCGCCTGGAGACGCTGCTCCGCGAGCGGGACGGTCGTCTCCTCCTGGGCCGCCTCGTCCTCCGCGGGGGTCGGCTCCTCCTCGACCTGCACGGGGTCGAGTTCCTCTTCGGGCGCGTCCTCGGCATCGGCGAGGCGGCCGAGCGCGGTACGGACGAGCCCGCGCCGGTTCGCCAGGTAGCGGCGCGTGATGGCGCCCCGGTCGGGGTGCGCGGCGAGCCATCCCTCGCCGGCCCGGATGAGCTTGTCGACCTCGTCCGGCGCCAGCCAGTAGTGCTTGGCGTCGTCCAGGACGGGCAGCAGCACGTACAGCTGGTTGAGCGCGTCGGCGAGCCGCAGCGTCCCGGTCAGCGTCAGCGTCACGTACCGGGAGTCGCCCCATTCGGCGAACTCCGGATCGAGCGGGACCGGCACCGCCGACACGTTCCAGCCGAGCGGCGCGAAGAATCGTTCGGCCTGTCCCGGCCCTCCCCTGCACGGAAGGGCCGGCAGGACGATTTCCAGCGGAATCGGCGACTCCGCCAGTTCGGGACGCGAATCGCACCGTCCGCGCATCGCGGTACGGAAAACGTTCGCCATCGCGGACGCGAGCAGTGACGACGCCGCGTAAGGGCGGTCGTTGACGTACTGGCCGAGGGAGAAGTCGGGCGTGCCTCTGCCGCGCGTGCGCACGAGCTCGACCGGATCGACGTCCAGCAGCAGCGCCGCCGTGCAGCGCTCCTGCCCGGCGTCGGGGTAGAAGACGTGCGCCGTGCCGAAGGACTGCTCGAACCGCTGCACCCGGTCCGGATGCTTGTGCAGGAGGAATCCCAGGTCGGTCGCCTGGTCCAGGGTCGTGGTGATCGTCAGGAGCACGCCTTGAGTGTGGCGGAAATAACCGGATGATCCGTATTCATTTTTCCGGCAGAATGCGGCCCGACATGAGCAGACATCCCCGCCGTGCGACCGCCCAGGAGACCGTGGCCATTCTCGGACGCGGCGACTACACGGCTCCCTCCGGCCGCACCGTCTCGATCGCCGGCGACCTCGCCCGCGCCGTCGAGGAGACCGTTCTCTACCGGCCGGACGAACTGGACGCGCTACTGGAGCGTTCGCCCGCCGGGGCCGGCGCCGAGACCCGCATCGAGGTGACCGGCGAGACGACCCTCGCCGCCGCGCGCCGGCTGTGCGGCGGCGGCACGATCCCGTTCGCGCTCAACTTCGCGTCCGCGAAGAACCCGGGCGGCGGGTTCCTGAACGGAGCGCACGCCCAGGAGGAGGGGCTCGCGCGCTCGTCCGGCCTGTACACCTCGCTGAGGTCGGCCCAGGAGTTCTACGACTTCCACCGGGCCCAGGGCGACCTCCTCTACAGCGACCACATGATCTACTCGCCCGGCGTGCCGGTGTTCCGCGACGACGCCGGGCGGCTGCTGGACGACCCGTACGGCGTCGCGTTCCTGACGTCCCCGGCGCCGAACCGCGGCGCGATCCGGGACCCCGCCCGGGCCGAGCGGATCCCCGCCGTGCTGCGGCGGCGCGCCCGCAAGGTCCTCGCGGTCGCGCTGGCCAACGGGCACGCGAGGCTCGTCCTCGGCGCGTGGGGCTGCGGCGTGTTCCGCAACGACCCGGCCGAGGTCGCGGAGGCGTTCGCCGAGCCGCTGCGCCCCGGAGGGGAGTTCGCCGGACGCTTCGAGCACGTCGTCTTCGCGGTGTGGGACACCGCCAAGGGCTGCCCGCGGCAGGCCGCCTTCGAGGAGGCCTTCGCCTAAGCGGGGTCCTCCGCGGCCTCCCCGTCCTCCACGTAGGAGGCGATGCCGCGGACGATGAGGTCGAGCCCGAACTCGAACCGCCCGTCGTCGTCCGCGCCGGTGAGCTCCTCGACCATCCCGGTGAGAACCGGGTACCGGTCCTCCGGCAGGGCGGAGAAGTACTCCTTGAACTGCCCGAAGTAGGACTCGAAGAACGCGTGCGGGTCCTCGCCGGCGGGCGCCTTCGCGTAGTAGACGGTCCCCTCGATCGCGTCGGCGTCGAGGAACATGCCGAGCGTGTCGACGGCCATGCCGGCGATCTTCTTCGGCACGCCGCCCGCCCGCATCAGCGCGAGCTGCGCCTCGGCGACGTCCAGCAGGTGGGGGCCGGTCGGGATGAGGCCCATCGACACCATGGCGATGTCGCGGTGCGAGACGTAGACGCGGCGGACCTCGCGCGCCAGCTCCTTCAGCTGCTCCTGCCAGCGCGCCGGGTCGGGCTCGGGCAGCCTGATCTCGGCGGCGACCCGGTCGAGCATCAGCTCGCGCAGCTCCTCCTTGCCCGAGACGTGCGCGTACAGGGACGCGGGGCCGGTGCCCAGCTCCTGGGCGACGCGGCGCATCGTCACCGCCTCCAGGCCCTCGGCGTCCAGGATGCGGATCGCCGTCTCGACCACGGCCTCCCGGGTGAGCGGCCGCCTCGGCGGCGCGGCCCTGCGCGGCTTGCGGCCGGGCGGCGTCGGCAGTCCGGCCGGCGTCTCGTCCGGGCGTGCGGTGGCCACGTCGGGACCTCCCAATCTCGCGATACATCTTGACTATCGCGGAACGCGATATATCTTCTCTACTGGCGAGAGAAGTTCGATACGACACGAACATCGTACTTGACACGAACGCCGTTCGGACTTAGAACAGCGTTCGTAGCTACGAACACCGTTCCAAGGATTCGCAGATTCGGAGACCGTCATGACCGAGACACTGGCGTCCCCCGGGAGGGACAGCGCGGAGGCGGGCTACCGCTGGCGCTGGGTCGCCCTCTTCGTGATCCTCGCCGGCGAGATCATGGACATGCTGGACGCGCTGATCACCAACATCGCGGCCCCCACGATCCGGGCCGAGCTGGGCGGGTCGGCCGCCACCATCCAGTGGCTCGCCGCCGGCTACACCCTCGCCATGGCGGTCGGCCTCATCACCGGCGGCCGCCTCGGCGACCTCTACGGCCGCCGCCGGATGTTCCTCATCGGCGCCGCCGGGTTCACGCTCGGCTCGCTGCTGTGCGGCGTCGCGGTCTCCCCCGGCATGCTGGTCGGCGCCCGCGGCATGCAGGGCCTGTTCGGCGCGCTGATGCTCCCGCAGGGCATCGGGATGATCAAGCAGATGTTCGACGCCAAGGAGATGGGCAGGGCGTTCGCCCTGTTCGGCCCGGTGATGGGCCTGTCCTCGGTCGGCGGCCCCGTCCTGGCCGGCTGGCTGATCGACGCCGACCTGTTCGGCACCGGCTGGCGGATGATCTTCCTGATCAACCTGCCGCTCGGCATCGCCGCGGTGCTCGCCGGGCTGAAGTTCCTGCCCGCCGGGCGCGCCGAGCACGCCACCCGCCTCGACCTCCCCGGCGCCGCCCTCGCCTCGCTCGGCGCGGGCCTGCTGATCTACCCGCTCGTCCAGGGCCGCGAGCACGACTGGCCCGCGTGGACGTTCGCGATGATGGCCGCCTCGCTCGCCGTCTGGGCCGTCTTCTCCTGGTACGAGACCCGCAAGCAGCGCGCCGGCGGCGACCCGCTGATCGTGCCGAGCCTGTTCCGCAAGCGCGGCTTCACCGGCGGGCTCGTGCTCGGCCTGGTGTTCTTCTCCGGCGTCGCGGGCCTCGGCCTGGTGCTGGCGCTGTTCTTCCAGCTCGGGCTCGGCTACTCCCCGCTGAAGGCGGGCCTCGCGCAGATCCCGTGGTCGGCCGGCATCATCGTGGGGTTCGGCGTCATGCAGGCGGTGCAGCGGTTCGGCCGCAAGGTGATCCACGCGGGCGCCCTGATCATGGCGGCCGGGATCATCGGGCTGTTCGCCACGCTGCAGTACGGCGGGATCGACGTCACACCCTGGCAGCTCATCCCCGCCCTCGCCGTGACCGGCCTCGGCATGGGGCTGCTGATGGGGCCGTTCTTCGACACCGTCCTCGCCGGGGTCGAGCCGGAGGAGACCGGGTCGGCGGGCGGCACGCTCACCGCCGTCCAGCAGCTCGGCAGCGCGCTCGGCGCCGCCGTCCTCGGCACGATCTTCTTCGGGCTGCTCGGCGGGCACGTCGCGGCCGCCGCCGACGACGGCGCGTCCGCGCTGCGCCGCGACCTGGCCGCCGCGTCCGTCCCGGCCGCGCACCAGGAGCGCATCGCGGCCGGGCTGCGCGCCTGCGGCCACGACCGCGCCACCGCCAAGGACGCGGTCGCCGTCCCCGCCTCCTGCCACCGCCTGCAGGACGACGTCAAGGCCGCCGTCGCCGCCGCGCCGCAGTCGGGGCCCGCCGTCCAGAAGGCGGTCGCCGAGGCCGGCGAGCACTCGGCCAAGGTCGGCTTCAGCGACGCCATGAAGATCACCCTGTGGGTCGAGGTCGGGCTGCTCGGCCTGTCGTTCCTCGCGACGTTCCTGCTGCCGATGCACGCGCGCCCCGAGGAGGAGACCGCCTGACGGGAACCGAAAGGCCCGCGGCCGGGGGGCGCTCCCCCCGCCGCGGGCCTTCCGGCACCGTCAGACCTTGCTCATGACCTGCGAGGCCAGCAGGTCCAGGTGGTCGAGGTCGTGCATGTCGAGGACCTGCAGGTAGAGGCACTCGGCGCCCAGCTCGGCGAACTTCCCGATCTTGTCGACCAGCTCGCCCGGCGTCCCGGCCAGGCCGTTGTCGCGCAGCTCGGACACCTCCCGCCCGATCGCGTCGGCGCGGCGCTTCAGCTCCGCCTCGTCCCGGCCGCAGCAGACGACCTGGGCGGCGGAGTAGACGAGCGGCCTCGTCCGGCCCGCCTCGGCGCAGGCCGCGCGGACCCGGCCGAACGCCTCACCGGTCTCGCTCACCTGGTGGAACGGCACGTTGTACTCGTCGGCGTGGCGGGCCGCGAGCCGCGGCGTCCGCTTCGCCCCGAACCCGCCGATGATGATCGGCGGACCGCCCGCCTGCGCGGGCTTCGGCAGCGCGGGCGACTCGGCCAGCGTGTAGTGGTCGCCGCTGAAGGAGTAGGTCTCGCCGGCGGGCGTCCCCCACAGCCCGGTGAGGATCTCGAGCTGCTCCTCCAGCCGCTCGAAGCGCTCCCGCAGGCTCGGGAACGGGATGCCGTAGGCGGTGTGCTCCTGCTCGAACCAGCCCGTCCCGAGGCCGAGGTCGACCCGTCCGCCGCTCATCTGGTCGACCTGCGCGACCGCGATGGCGAGCGGCCCCGGATACCGGAACGTCGCCGCCGTGACCAGCGTGCCGAGCCGGATCCGGCGGGTCTCCCGGGCCAGCGCGCCCAGTGTGACCCAGGAGTCGGTCGGGCCCGGCTCGCCGGTCACATCGCCCATCTTGACGAAGTGGTCGGACCGGAAGAACGCGTCGAAACCGAGGTCCTCGGCCGCCTTGGCGACCGCCAGCTGTGTGTCGTAGCTCGCCCCCTGCTGGGGCTCAGTGAAGATCCGAAGACGCATGACTCCATCCTGGTACCCGCCGGGACCCGGTCGCACCACCAGGTCAGCGCTCCGACAGCACCAGGCCGGGCGTCCGCGCCACGCGCACCGGCGGGAACATGACGCCGGCGCGCGTCCCGCCCCACGTCACGGTCCCGCGCAGGCCGATCACCTCGCCGGGCTCGGCGCGCCGGGACACCATCGCCCTGATCGTCCCGGTCGTCTCCCGCCCGTCCTCGAGCGTGCCGAGCCGGCACACCACCTGCTGCCCGGACGACTTGCAGTGCTCCTCCCCGGACACGAACACCAGCGACTTCGGCAGCGTCGTCCTGAACACCGCCTTGCCGGGCTTCCCCGGCCCCTTGGCGGTCATCGTGAACCGCCACTCGTAGGTGCGCCCGGGGACGACCGCATGCCGCGGACTCTCCATGTCGAGCCTGATTTCCTGCGCCTTGGGCGCGCCGTGTCCCTTGGGCAGCGCGTCCAACTTCGGCTCGACGTGCGCCTTGGGCTTGACATGCACCTTCGGCTTCGCATGTCCCTTGGGCTTCGCGTGCGCTTTCGGCTTGACATGCACCTTCGGCTTGGCGTGGGCCTTCGGCTTCACATGCGCCTTCGGCTTGGCGTGCACCTTCGGCTTCACGTGCGCCTTGGGCATCGCGTGCGCTTTCGGCTTGACATGCACCTTCGGCTTGGCGTGGGCCTTCGGCTTCACATGCGCCTTCGGCTTCACGTGCGCCTTCGGCTTCACATGCGCCTTCGGCTTCACATGCGCCTTCGGCTTGGCGTGCACCTTCGGCTTCACGTGCACCTTCGGCTTCACGTGCGCCTTGGGCTTGGCGTGCACCTTCGGCTTGGCGTGGGTCTTGGGCTTGGCGTGCGCCTTCGACTCGGTGTGCGCCTCGGGCTTGGTGTGCGTTCTGGGGCGGGGCGCCGGCTTCGAGGTGCCGCCCTTGTCGCCCTTGTGCGTGGTCGGGCCGGGGCCGCCGGCGGACGCCGGCACCGCCCCGAGGAAGGGCGCGGCCCCCAGCAACGGCGCGGCGACCAGCAGCACCAGACCGCGCCCCTTCAGTGTCCTGACCATGATGAGACCCCCGTGGCCTGCGGATTCGTTGCGGACACGTCCGTTCTAGCGAGCCGCGGACCGGCCGCCTAGCGCCCCGTCGGCGTGTCGTCACGGACGGTGCCCGAACCGCGAACATGCCGAATCCGCTGCGACACCACCGGCGAAAGTTGTTGAATCGGGCGGATACCGATCTCCGACCCATGGAGTTGACATGGCTGTCTTCGGCATCGACTACGCCTGGGGGCGCCCCGGCGCCGCCGCGCTGAAGCGGGCCGGGGCGAAGTTCGCGTGCCGCTACCTGTCGCACGACACGACCGGCAAGAACCTGACCCGGTCGGAGGCCGACGAGCTGTCCGACGCGGGCATCTGGGTCGTCGTCGTCTGGGAGTCCACCGCGAAGCGGCCGCTGGCCGGACGGTCCGCCGGCGCGGCCGACGCGAGGGACGCCGCCGCCCAGGCGCGGGCCTGCGGCATGCCGGACGACCGCCCCATCTACTTCGCCGCCGACTGGGACGCCGCCGCCTCCCAGCAGGACGAGATCAACGCCTACCTGGACGGCGCCGCGAGCGTCATCGGCCGCGACCGCGTCGGCCTCTACGGCGGCTACGGGCCCGTGAAGCGCGCGTTCGACGCCGGGAAGATCGCCTACGGCTGGCAGACGTACGCGTGGTCCGGCGGCCGGTGGGACGCCCGCGCGCAACTCCAGCAGTACTCCAACGACCACACCGTCAACGGCGTCGGCGTCGACTACGACCGCGCCGTGAAGAGCGACTACGGGCAGTGGCGCGTCGGCGTCTCGCCCGAGGGAGAGGACGACATGCCCGACTACGTGTCCCTCGGCGCCGACGCCGACCAGCAGCTGTCCCCCGGCAGGTGGACGACCATCAGCTGGGACCACGAGTACTCCGACGCGACCGACCAGCACGGCGACCCGGGCAGCTACCCGAGCCTGCTCGCCGGCCACGCCCGCTACAGCCTGACGGTGTCGGCGACCGTGCGGGGCGTTCCCGCCGGCACCCTCATCCAGGCCCGCGCGATCGAGGTCGAGATCAAGGACACCAGCCGCTACTCGGCCGGGCCCGTCCAGGACTTCCTCTCGTCCGGCGACACGACCAACCTGGTCTACGCCCTCCCCGCCGACAGCGTCACGGCCGGGCACCGCGTCCGCTTCCAGCTCGTCCAGCACGGCACCGCCGCGGCGACCGTCACCGACGCCGACGCGAAACTCCTCTTCTGGCGCTGACCCGGCGCCGCGCCGTCAGAAGTCGTCGTTGATGTAGGGGGCCAGCGGGACGGCCAGGGACGCGCTCAGGCGGCCCGCGCCGCCGGGCGTGTGCTCGGTGACCGCGCCGATCCGGGTGAGGGTCGTCAGGCTGACGCCGCCCAAGTAGGCAGCGGCCAGGTCGGCGGCGGAGAGCGTCAGATCCGGTGACTCGGTCGTCGGTTCGCACGACGGGGCCGGCCCCGTCGTGAGGCGCCAGCGACCCGAGTTCGCGGGGATGCGGGCGTCGTCGATCTCCAGGACGAAGGCGTCCTCGGTGGCCCAGGAGCGGGCGCGGAGCGCGGCCGGGACGTCGATCAGCCGCAGCCACAGTGCGCCGTGGTCCTCCTTCACGGCGACCCGGTCGGGGTCGGCGACCATGTGCGGGATCAGGTCGTCCACGGGCCGGCTGGGCGCGTGGATCCGGGACGTCAGGTCGATCGACGCCAGGTACCGCCACAGCGCGGCCTCGACCTGGGGAGTGTCGGCCACGAGGTCGGCGACCCTGATCGTCCCGTTCCAGTGCGCGCGGTAGACGGCGTAGCCGGCGGGATGGACGACGACGCGCGGCTCGGTGTACTCGGCGGCCTCGATGTCGACCGGGCGCAGGATGGCGCGCGCCCACCATTCGGGGTCGCGGACGAGCCCTCCGGGCCGGGCGGCGAGCGCACGCCTGTGGATCGGGTCGAGCAGTTCGGGCGCCGACGCGGTATCGACCAGCCGCAGCGGCCGTTCGTCCGGCACGGTGCGCAGGGCCAGCGGGCGGGACGTGTCGACCTCCAGGCCGATCGCGCGGGTGGCGAGACCGAAGCCGTAGCGGCCGTAGATGGCGCCCTGGGACGCCCACAGCGCGGCGACGGGACGCCCGGCGGCGATGGCGTCGGCGTGCATGCGGTCCATCAGGGACGTGAGGATGCCCTGCCGGCGGTGGGTCGGCAGCACGGCGACGAAGCTGACCGCCGAGCAGTCGAGGAACGCGCCCGGCACGGCGAGGCGCATCGGGAGCGCCGCGAGCTGGCCCACCAGGGCGTCGCCGTCGTAGGCCCCGATGCGCTCGGCGCGGCGCGGCTTCCAGGAGTCCCGTTCGGGGTCGTCGATGCGGGCGTGGAACGCCGTGCCGACGAGGTCGACCATGCGACCGACATCGCGCTCGGGTACGTCCCTGATCTCGATCATGCGTCCACCGTATGCCGGGGCCGCAACCGTTTTTCAGCCGCGGACCAGGGTCGCGAGACACTCCACATGCTGCGTCATGGGAAAGGCGTCGAAGGCGCGGAAGGTCTCCAAGGTCCAGCCGCGCTCGCTGAAGTAGGCGAGGTCGCGGGCCAGCGTCGCGGGGTCGCAGGACACGTAGGCGACCTTGCGGCCGGCGAGCCGGGTGATGTGCTCGACGACGTCGCGGCCCGCGCCGGTGCGCGGCGGGTCGAGGACGACGAGGTCGGCGCGGCGGACGCGCTCCCCCCGGTGGTGGCCGCCGCCGCGCTTGTTCTGGGTGCGGGACCCGCTGGACGCGCGGCCGAACTCCAGGTCGGCGACGACCTCCTCGACCGGGCCGCGCTCGATCGACACGTTCGGCAGGTCGCGCAGGTTGTGGCGGGCGTCGCGGACGGCCTGCCCGTCCGACTCGACGCCGACGACGAGGCCGTCCGGGCCGATGCGGTCGGCGAGGACGCCGGCGAACAGGCCGACGCCGCAGTACAGGTCGAGGGCGATGTCGCCGGGCTTCGGTTCGAGGGCGTCCAGGACGGCGTCGGCGAGCAGCTGCGCGGCGCCCGGGTGCACCTGCCAGAAGCCGCTGCCGCTCACCTGGAACAGCCGCCCGGAGACCTCCTCGCGGATGTAGGGGAGCGTGGAGCCCGGCTCCGGCTTGCCGCGCACGAGGCGGACCGGCACGTCCAGCCGCGGCACCTTGATCTTGCGGCGGTCGCGGCCGCGCAGCACGACGAGGCGGTCGCCGGTGGTGGCGGAGACGATGCCCTCGACGCCCGTGGCGCCCGGCCAGCGCTTGCGCTCGATGCCCATCAGCTCCACGCCCGGGTGGGCGATCAGGCATTCGTCGATGGGCTCGATGTCGTGGGAGCGGTGCTTGCGGAGCCCGACGGTGCCGGACGCGACGGAGAACTGCACGCGGGTGCGCCAGCCCAGGCCGGGCGGCGGCGCCACCTCGGAGTCGACCGGGTACGGCACCTCCTCGACGGTCACCGTGCGGGTGATCCCGGCGAGGCGCTGGAGCTGCTCCTCCACCACGGCCGCCTTGAGGGCCCGCTGGGCGGGCAGGGAGGCGTGCTGCCAGTCGCAGCCGCCGCAGCGGCCGGGCCCGGCGAACGGGCACGGAGCCTGCACGCGGTCCGGGGACGCCTCGATGATCTCCACGGCGTCGGCGCGCAGGAAGGTCTTGGTCCGGTCGGTGACGCGGGCTCTCACCCGTTCGCCGGGCAGGGCGTGCCGGACGAAGACGACGCGACCCTCGTGCCGGGCGACGCAGAAACCGCCGTTGGCGACGTTGCCGACCTCCAGTTCGAGGACGTCGGGTTCGAGTTCAGTCACGATCCGAAACATTACCGGCACCGGGGTGCGCCCCGGTCCGCGGCGGGCGCCGGGACGAGCCCGGGCCGGGCGGCTCGACCCGCCCCTTGAGCCGGTCGGACGACTGGAGCTGCCAGGCGACGCTGGTCACCATGACGCCCGGCTGGAACAGCAGCCGCCCCTTGAGCCGCAGCGCGCTCTGGTTGTGCAGGAGCTGCTCCCACCAGTGGCCGACGACGTACTCGGGGATGAACACGGTCACGACGTCGCGGGGGCTGCGCCGCCGGACGCCCTTGACGTAGGCGAGGACGGGCCGGGTGATCTCCCGGTACGGCGAGTCGAGGATCTTCAGCGGGACGGGGACGTCGAGGGCGTCCCACTCCTCCTGGAGCCGCCGGGACTCCTCGGCGTCCACCGCGACGGTCACCGCCTCCAGCGTGGACGGACGGGTGGCGCGGGCGTAGGCGAGCGCCCGCAGCGTCGGTTTGTGGATCTTGGAGACGAGCACGATGCCGTGGTTGCGGGCGGGCAGCGCGACGTCCTCGCCGGAGGGCACGAGCTCCTCGGCGACCCGGTCGTAGTGCCGCCGGATGGCCTTCATCAGCAGGAACAGCAGCGGCATCGCGATGCACACGATGTAGGCGCCGAGCGCGAACTTGGTGATCAGCACGACGACCAGGACGATGCCGGTGAGGGTGGCGCCGAACGCGTTGATGCCGCGGGAGGACTTCATCCGGCGGCGCTGCGCCGGGTCCTGCTCGGCGGCGAGCAGCCGGTTCCAGTGCCGGACCATGCCGATCTGGCTGACCGTGAACGACACGAACACGCCGACGGTGTAGAGCGGGATCAGCCGGCTGACGGACGCGTCGTAGGCGTAGATCAGCAGCCCCGCCATGGTGGCGAGGATGATGATGCCGTTGCTGTAGGCGAGCCGGTCGCCGCGGGTGTGCAGCTGGCGCGGCAGGTAGCGGTTCTGCGCGAGCACCGAGGCCAGCACCGGGAACCCGTTGTAAGCGGTGTTGGCGGCGAGGAACAGGATCAGCGCGGTCATCGCGGTGACCAGAGCGAACCCGAGGCTGAAGTTGCTGAACACGGTGTGCGCGACCTGCGCGATCACCGGGTCGGCGTCGGTGACGGCCTTGCCGGTGGCCGGGTCGACGAGGTGGCTGCCCTGGTCGGGCTCGGCGAACTTGGCGTCGGTGATGTGGGCGAACGCGGTCACGCCGCCGAACATCGTCATCGCGACGACCCCGAGCGCCAGCAGCGTCTTGGCGGCGTTCTCGCCCTTCGGCTTGCGGAAGGCGGGCACGCCGTTGCTGATCGCCTCGACGCCGGTCAGCGCGGCGCAGCCGGAGGAGAACGCCCGCAGCAGCAGGAAGACCAGGGCGAACCCGGCGACGTCCATCTCGTCGCCGCGGACCTCGTAGTGCGCGGTCTCGGCCTCCAGGTCGGTGCCGGCGACCAGCCGGATCGTGCCCCACACGAGCATGCTGAGGATCGCGAACATGAACAGGTAGGTGGGGACCGCGAAGGCGAACCCCGCCTCCTTGATGCCGCGCAGGTTGCCGATGGTGAGCAGCACCACGATGCCGATCGCGACGGCGACCTCGTGCGGCTGCATGAACTTCAGCAGCGCGCCGAGGTTCTCCACGCCGGACGACACCGACACCGCGACGGTCATGACGTAGTCGACCAGCAGCGCGCTCGCGACGACGACGCCCCAGTTGTCGCCGAGGTTGGTGGTGGCGACCTCGAAGTCGCCGCCGCCGCTCTGGTAGGCCCGGACGTTCTGCCGGTAGGACGCGACGACGGTGAGCAGGATCACCACCACGGCCGCGGCGATCCAGGGGGTGTAGTGGTACATCACCAGGCCGCCCGCGCCGAGCGCGAGCAGGATCTCCTGCGGGGCGTACGCCACCGAGGACAGCGCGTCGCTGGCGAAGATCGGCAGCGCGATCCGCTTCTTCAGCAGCTGCTCGTGCTGCTGGGAACTGCTCAGCGCGCGGCCGAGGAGGAGCCTCTTCGTGAGGTCCGGAACCTTTGACACGGTTAGAGAGCCTAGCCCGCGGGGCCGGCGGGGCTCTCCGGGCCCGGCGGGGACCTGGTTGGGTAGTGCTCGCCTGGGGGGATGTGTAGGTTTGCAGCCCGGCAGGAGCATTGACGGACAACGGGGAACGGCCGTGCATATCGTGATCATGGGATGCGGGCGGGTCGGCTCGACGCTCGCCCACATCCTGGAGGACAAGGGCCATTCGGTGGCCATCATCGACCAGAGCCCGGAGGCGTTCCGCCGGCTGCGCAGCGGGTTCCGTGGCCGCCGCATCACCGGGTTCGGGTTCGACCGCGATGTGATAGCCGAGGCGGGCATCGAGCGGGCGTCGGCGTTCGTGGCCGTCAGCAGCGGCGACAACTCCAACATCATCTCCGCGCGGGTGGCGCGCGAGACGTTCGGCGTCGACAACGTGGTGGCCCGGATCTACGACCCGCGCCGCGCGGAGGTCTACCAGCGGCTCGGCATCCCCACGGTCGCGACCGTCCGGTGGACGGCCGACCAGATCCTGCGCCGGCTGCTGCCGGAGGGCGCCGAGCCGCTGTGGCGCGACCCGACCGGCGCGGTCGTCCTCGCCGAACTGGACTCCGGGCACCTGTGGGTCGGCGAGAAGATCGGCGAACTGGAGGAGCACGCGAGCACCCGGGTGGCGTTCGTGTCGCGGATGGGCGAGGCCCTCGTCCCCGACCGGGACACGGTGATCCAGGACGGCGACATCGTGCACGTGATGGCGAGCGCCGACGACCTGGAGCGCATCAACGCCGCCGTCGCGGCACGGAACGGGGAGGACGCCTGATGCGGGTCGCGATCGCCGGGGCCGGCGCGGTGGGCCGCTCCATCGCCCAGGAGCTGCTGGAGAACGGCCACGAGGTGCTCCTGATCGACAAGAACCCGAAGGCCATCAAGGTGGAGATGGTGCCGCGCGCCGAGTGGCTGCTCGCGGACGCCTGCGAGATCTCCGCGCTGGACGACGCGGCGCTGGAGCGCTGCCAGGTCGTGGTGGCCTCGTCCGGCGACGACAAGGTGAACCTGGTCGTGTCGCTGCTGGCCAAGACCGAGTACGGGGTGCCGCGCGTGGTGGCGCGGATCAACCATCCGAACAACGAGTGGCTGTTCAACGAGTCGTGGGGCGTGGACGTCGCCGTGTCGACGCCGCGGCTGCTGTCGGCGCTGGTGGAGGAGGCCGTCAGCGTCGGCGACCTCGTCCGGCTCATGACGTTCCGGCAGGGCGAGGCGAACCTGGTGGAGCTGACGCTGCCGGACGACGCGCCGCTCGGCGGGCAGCGGGTCGGGTCGGTGGAGTGGCCGCGCGACACCGCGCTCGTGGCGATCCTGCGGGAGGGGCGGGTACTGGTCCCCTCGGCCGACGACACGCTCGAACCGGGCGACGAGCTGATGTTCGTCGCCAGCCAGGACGTCGAGGACGAACTGGCGGCGCTGCTCGGCGGACGCTGAGCTGCGCGGCGGGCACGTCGCCCGGCCCACCGCCGGGGACCCGCCCGGCCGGATCGGTCAGGCGGGTTCCTCGCGTTCGATGGGGGTGCGGCCGCGGGCGAGCAGCCACACCATCGCCGCCAGCGCGGCGACCTGCAGCGGCCAGCCCATCGCGATCTTGGCGGTGCCGAGCAGGCCGCTCTGGTCGCCGTCCGCGAGGTAGATCGGGTACTGGACGGCGACGCGGACCACGCACGGCAGCACCAGCAGCCAGGTCAGCCGCGAGCACAGCTTCAGGATGCCGGGGTCGCGCCGCCAGGCGGTCGGGTCGCCGGTGACCGAGCCGATGATGAAGCCGACGACGGGCCAGCGCACCGCGATCGAGAAGATCATCGCGGCGGCGTAGCCGGCGTTGAGGATGATCCCCGGCAGGAAGGCGTCCTCGGCCTTGCCCGAGCGCAGCGCGAAGAACGCGGCGATCGCGATGCCGACCAGGCTGTTCAGCACGAACTGCGGGCTGGAGCGCTGCGCGATCCGGACGACCAGCAGCACCACCGCCGCGCCGATCCCGGCGCCCACGGCGAGCCTGATGTTCTCGGCCCCGACGTAGGTGCCGGTGAACGCGATCGTCGGGACGGCGGCCTCCAGCATCCCGCGGACGCCGCCGAGCGCCTTGGAGAGCTGGGCGCGCACGGCCGCCTCGACGGTGTCGTGCGCGGCGGTCTCCCGCCCGGTCTGCGCTGCCGTCTCGCTCACGCCCTCAACTCACTCACGCTGTTCACGAGCCGCCGCGCAGCTCGTACCGGGGATTGAACATGACCTTGCGCCCGTCCTGCACGCTGACCAGCCCCTCGGCGCGCAGCCGGCGGCCCGGGTCGATGCCGGCGATCCTGCGGCGGCCGAGCCAGACCAGGCTGATCACGTCGGTGCCGTCGTAGAGTTCGGCCTCCAGCGCGGGCGCGCCGCCCCGCGGGCGCAGGGTCACGGTACGCAGCGTACCCGCTACGCAGTGCCGCTTGCGCGCGGCGCAGTCGGTGATCGGCGTCGCGCCCTCGTGGCCGGTGGTCTTCTGCAGCTCCTCGGCCTCGAGCTCGGCGTTGCCGGCGGTCATCCGCCGCAGGAACCGCCGCAGGCCGCTCCGGCCGCGCTCGCGCGGCTCGGGGCCCGCCGGGGGCGGCGTGCGGGCCGAAACCTCGTCCATACCTCGAAGCGTATGACATCCCCACGCGAATCGACCCCCTCGCCCGGTCAGGATCGCCGCAGTCGCGCACCGGCCAGCGCGGTGAAGTAGCCGATCTCCGGGACGCGCATCCGGCGGGCCGTGAGGAGGTAGAGCGCCCCGCCGCCGAGGCCGCCGACGAGGAGGGCCAGCAGGCTCGGGACGCGGTCGCCGGGCAGGCGGCCGAACGCCCACACGGCCGCGGCCGCGAACGCCAGGGCGGGCAGGGCGGCCAGGTGCAGCCGGGTGAGCGCGCGGAGGATGCGGCGGCCGTCCATCCCGCCGAGGCGCCGGCGCAGGACGAGCGCGGCGACCGCGGCGCCGAGCGCGTAGAACAGCCCGTAGGCGACCGGCAGCCCGATCACGACCTGCCGCGCGGGCACCGACCGCAGCAGCGCGAACGCGGCGGCGGCCTGCGCGATCCCGGCGGGGACGGCGATCAGGCCGGGCGTCCGGGTGTCGCCGAGGGCGTAGAAGACGCGCATGAGCAGCTGGTGGAGGGTGAACGGCAGCACCAGCACGGCGAACACCATGAGGATGGCGCCGATGCGGCGCGCCCCGTCCACCGTGAGGCTCCCGTAGGCGAAGAACGTGACGGAGCCGGGGATCGCGAACACCAGCATCCCGAGCCAGCACGGGACGAGCAGGGCGCTCGCGAGCCGGAGGCCGCGGGAGAAGTCGTCGCGGACGAGGTCGCGCCGCCCGTCCGCGACGTGGGCGCTCATCCGCGGGAGCAGCGCCGTGATCACCGAGACCGCGATGATCGCGTACGGGAGCTGGAAGACGACGAGGGCGAACTTGTAGGCGGCCAGGCCGCTCCCGGCGGCGCCGGCGCGGTCGCCCGCCCGGGTCGCGACGTTCGCGGTCACCAGGACGCCGGCCTGCGCGACGACGATGTAGAGCAGCATCCAGGTCGCCGTCCGGGCGGCCTCGCCGAAGCCGGAGCCGCGCAGGCCGAGGCGGGGGCGCCAGCGGAACCCGGCGGAGCGCAGCGTCCAGGCGAGGACGCCGCTCTGCACGACGGTCCCGGCCGCCGAGCCGAGGCCGAGGAGGGTGAGCTGCCCGTCGGTGACGGTGGCCGTGGTCTGCCCGCGTCCCGCGACCAGGAGGAACACCAGCCCGGCGCCGATCGTGATCACGTTGTTCACGACGGGCGCCCACATCGGCGCGCCGAACCGCTGCCGGACGTTCAGCAGCGTGCTGGCCAGGCCGCTCACCCCGATGAAGAAGATCTGGATCAGCAGCAGCCGGGTGAGCAGCACCGCGACCTCGCGCTGCCGCCCGGTGTATGAGCCGGCGTACAGGTCGATCAGCAGGCCGGCGCCCAGCACCGCGAGGACGGTCAGGACGGCGAGGGCCAGCAGGACGACGGTGAGCAGCCGCTGCTCGGTCGCCGCTCCCCCATCGGCGTCCCGCATCCGGCGTTTCACCAGGAAGGGGATGAAGACACTGGCGAGCAGCCCGCCGAGCAGCAGCTCGTACACGGTGTAGGGGATCATCTCGGCGGCCTGGTAGGCGTCGCCGAGCAGCGCGGTGCCGAGCGCGGCGCCGATCACGGCGGTGCGCAGGAAGCCGGTCAGCCGGCTGAAGACCGTCCCGACCGCCATGACGGCGCTGGAGTGCGCGACGCCGGGCGGGGCGGCCTGCGCGGCGCCGCCGATCTCGTCGCCCTCGGGCGCCTGCCGGTCGGCGGTGCCGGGATCGGCGACGTCGCCGGGGTCGCGGACCGGGACCAGGCCCGGCTCCGGCTCGCCGGGCGGCTCGGCGCGCTCCGCCTCGTCGATGACCCGCGGCATGAGGATGCGGCGCTTGCCGGTCCCGTCCATCGGCACCACCCCCGGAAGTGCCAGTATGCCCGCGGCGCGCGTCCCCGTCCTCGGCCGGACGGCCGATCTCGCGGACGCGCGCGCGGGCGGGGCCGCGCTCAGCGGAGGGCGGCCTCCACGGCCGGGACGCGGATCGTGCGGCGTGTCGCGCCGTAGGCCGTCGCGCCGGTCAGGACGGCGGCGAGGGCGGCGACCGCGACGTAGGTCCACACGTCGCCGGCGGGGAGGGGCGAGTCGCGCCGGGCGAGGCCGAACGGCACGATCGTGAAGACCGACGCGACCGTGCCGACGAGGACGCCGGTGGCGGTCAGCACCGCCGACTCCAGCGCCACCGCGCCGAGCAGCTGGCCCGGGGTGGCGCCGGCGAGCCGGGTCTGCCCGAACTCGCGGCGGCGGTGCGCGGTCGCCGCGATCAGCGTGTTGACCAGCATGATGGCGGTGAACAGCACCACCATGCCGATGACGACGAAGTTGAGCGTCTCGATGTTCTTCTGGTCGGCCGTCTTGGCGAGGCCCGCCGCGTCCATCGCCGCGTTCTCGGTGGCCTGCAGGTACAGCGTGCCGACGGCCGTCCCGACGAACAGGATGACCGGCGTCACGGCGGACGCCAGCGCGCCCGTCCGGCGGCGCATCGTGGCCGCCGCGAGGCCGCCGGCCGCGCCGCCGAGCGCCCGCAGCGGCCCGGCGGCGAGGGCCGTCACCCGGCGCATGATCGCCGGGGCCAGCAGCGCCAGCCCGATCGCGGCGAAGATGTCGGCCTGCCCGGACGTCGCCATCGCGTCGCTGCCCTCGCCGTCCATCACCGTGACCGTGATGGACGCCTCCGTCACGGCGAGCAGCAGGAACAGGGCCGCGAACACCACCCGCTTCCGGCTCAGCCGCGCGTCGTCGGTGGCGGCGGCCGCCATCGACTCCGCCGCCCGGACGCGGACGGCGCGCCGCGCGGTGATCAGCGCGGCGGCGACCGCGGAGACCAGCATGACGCCGATCCCCATCGACAGCGCGACCGGCCCGAAGCTGTAGCCGATGTCCGCCGGGACCTGGTCGGTGTCGCGCAGCAGCCCGAGCAGCGCCCGGCCGGCCGCGATCGCGGGGACGACCGCCAGCAGCGCCGCCGCCAGGGCCAGCCCGGCCGCCTCGCCGACGATCATCCGGGCGAGCTGCCCGGGGGTGGCGCCGACGCTCTTCAGCAGGGCGATCTCCGCCGCCCGCTGCCGGACCGACAGGGTCAGCGTCGAGGTGACCGCGAAGACCACCAGCAGCAGCCCCCAGCCGCCGACCACGGTCGCCATCGTCGTCAGCGTCTCGCGGGCGGTGCCGGTCGCGCCGCTCGCCGCGGCCGTGTCGAGCATCGAGGCGAACGCCATGATCATGGTCGCGCCGAGGAGCATCGCGAGGAAGCTCGCGGTGAACGCGCTCGCGCGCTTGCGCAGGGAGCGCAGTGCCAGCCCGAACATGATCACACCCTCGCCGTCGCGCGCTGGCGCTCGACCTCGTCGGCCAGGCGCGTCATCCGCTCCGCGACGGTCTCGGCCGTCGGCGCGGTCTGGTGGCCGACGATCCGCCCGTCCGCCAGGTACAGGACGGAACCGGCGAACGACGCGGCGACCGGGTCGTGGGTGACCATCACCACCGTCTGCCCGGACTCGCGCACCGACTCGCGGAGCAGGTCCAGCACGTCGCGGGCGCTGCGGGTGTCGAGCGCGCCGGTCGGCTCGTCCGCGAACACCACCCGGGGCCGGGTGACCAGCGCCCGCGCGATCGCCACCCGCTGCTGCTGCCCGCCGGACAGCTCCGCCGGCAGGTGGCCGAGCCGGTCACCGAGCCCCACCCGCTCCAGGACGGCCCGCGCCCCCGCCCGGTCCACCTTGCGTCCCGCGAGCTTCAGCGGCAGCACCGTGTTCTGCATGACGTCCAGCGTGGGGAGCAGGTTGAACTGCTGGAAGATGAAACCGATCCGCTGCCTGCGGAACCTGGTCAGCGCGGCCTCGCCGCCGCCGGTCAGCTCCGCGCCGTCCACGAAGACCCGGCCCTCGGTGGGACGGTCCAGGCCCGCCGCGCACTGCAGCAGCGTGCTCTTGCCCGACCCGGACGGGCCCATCACCGCGGTGAACGACCCGGCGGGCAGCGACAGCGACACGCCGTCCAGCGCCACCACCCGGTTGCCCTCGGCGCCGTAGACCTTGCGCACCCGCTCGAGCCGGAGCGCCTCGCCCGCCGCCGGGGCCGGTCCCTTACGTCCGTACATTTTCGTTCTGGCCTCCGCCCGGCGCCCCCTCGCGGGGCACCTCGGGAACGAAGCTACGGACGGCGGGCGCCGCCGAGGATGGGTCCAGCACGCCCATCGGGGTAGGCAAAACCCCACCCTTGCCCGGACCCGATCTTGACCGGGAGCCCCGCGAGCGGACTAGAGTCGCCCCGGTGCGCCGGGAAGTCTGGTCGGCAGGTCCCGTCATCCGCATGCCGACCTGGAGGCTCTGTGCAGGCGACCGCCGCCATCGTCATCTTCGTCTGCGCGTACGTGCTGATCGCGTCGGAGAAGGTGCACCGGACGGCGGTGGCGCTCGGCGGCGCGGGCCTGATGCTGCTGCTGCACGTCACCGACGCGCACGGCGCCTTCTTCTCCGCCGAGTCCGGGATCGACTGGAACGTCATCTTCCTGCTGCTCGGGATGATGGTGATCGTCTCGGTGCTGCGGCGCACCGGCGTGTTCGAGTACGTGGCGATCTGGGCCGCCAAGCGCGCACGGGGACGCCCCTACCGGCTGATGGTGATGCTGATCGTGCTGACGGCGTCGGCGTCCGCGCTGCTGGACAACGTCACCACCGTCCTGCTGATCGCGCCGGTGACGTTCCTCGTCTGCGAGCGGCTCGCGCTGGCGCCCGAGCCGTACCTGATCGCCGAGGTGATGGCGTCCAACATCGGCGGGACCGCGACGCTCGTCGGCGACCCGCCCAACATCATCATCGCGAGCCGTGGCGGGCTGTCGTTCAACGACTTCCTCGTCCACCTGGCGCCGCTGATCGTCGTGCTGATCGTCGTGTTCTGCCTGCTCTGCCGCCGGCTGTTCCGCTCCGCCTTCCGCTACGACCCCGATCTCGCCGCCGAGATCATGGAACTGGAGGAGCGGGAGGCCATCACCGACCGGCGGCTGCTCGCGCAGGGCCTCGGCGTCCTCGCCATCGTGATCGCGGCGTTCGTGCTCCACCCCGTCCTGCACTACGAGCCGTCGGTGGTCGCGCTGCTCGGCGCGGGGCTGCTCGTCGCCGCGACCAAGGTGACCACCGAGGAGGCGCTCAGCGAGGTCGAGTGGTCCACGCTGGTGTTCTTCGCCGGCCTGTTCGTCATGGTGGGCGGGCTCGTCGAGACCGGCGTCATCGGGGACGTCTCCCGGGCCGCCGCCGACGCCACCGAGGGCCGCCTCGGCCTCGCCGCGATGGTGCTGCTGTGGGCGTCCGCCGCGCTGTCGGCGATCGTGGACAACATCCCCTACGTCGCGACGATGAGCCCGATCGTCGCCGACCTCGTCCAGCAGCACCCCGGCGGCGACGGGCACGTCCTGTGGTGGGCGCTCGCGCTCGGCGCCGACCTCGGCGGCAACGCCACCGCCATCGGCGCCAGCGCCAACGTCGTCGTGCTCGGCATCGCGGCCCGCAACGGCACCCCGATCAGCTTCTGGCGCTTCACCCGCTACGGCCTGGTCGTCACCTTCGTCACGGTCGCGCTCTCCACGCCGTACCTCTGGCTCCGCTACCTGTAGAGCCGCCTGCGGCCCTGCCGGCGGCTCCGGCGTCCGCCGCGTCGATCCGCTCCAGGACGGCGGTGTAGCGGTGCCGGCGGTCGGGGCGGGCGCGGCCCTCGGCGTGCCGCAGCGCGGGGACCGCCGCCGCGCCGACCAGGGCCAGCCCGTCCGCGGCGGACGCGCGGACGGTGTCGCGAGGGTGCGCGAGCAGCGCGACCAGGCCGGGGACCGCGGGCCGCCAGGCGGCGTGCCCGAGCGTTCTGGCGGCGGAGCGGACCACGGCGGGCTCCGGATCGTCCAGCAGCCGGACCGTCTGGTCGAGGTAGGCGGACCGGTCCAGCACCCGCCGCGACACGCGGTGCGCGTGCAGCCGCACCTTCGTCTCGGGATGGACGATCAGCGTCGCGAGCAGGTCCGCCAGCTCGGGGTCGGCGCCGGCGCCCGCCTCCTCGTGCCGTTCGGCGAGCCGGCTGAGCGCGTCCTTGGCCGCCTTCGCCCCGCCGTCGCGGGCCCGGCGGAACAGCTCCGCGCGAGACGGTTCGCCGGCCGCTCCGGCCGGACGCTCGCGGAGGGCGTTCAGCGCCTCCTCGTCCCGCGCGGCCGCCTCCGGCCCGCGGAGCGGCCCCTCGACCAGGACGAGTTTCGCGGCGAGGTCGTCGCGCCCCTCGTCGCGGAGCCGCCGCAGCGCCCGGACCAGTTCGGGGGTGCGCAGCACCGGCCTGCCGGCGACGAGGTCGAGCAGCCCCCAGGCGCCGGCGGCGAGGCGCCCGGAGACGGCCTCGGCGACGACGTCGGCCGACGCCCCGCGCAGCGCGCGACCGGCCGCTTGCGCCGTGGCGGCGTCGCCGTGCTCCCAGGCGGACAGGAGGCGGGGGACGAACCTGTCCAGGCGGTCGGGACCGAGCCGGGCGGCCAGGCGCGCGAACCTCGCGCGGCTCTCGCCGTCTCCCGCCTCGCCGATTCCGGCCAGGTCGGCTTCGGCCGCGTCGCCGAGCGCGTTCGCCAAGCCGGGGGTGACGGGGAGGTCGGCCCGGCCGTACAGGAACGCCTTGAGCACCGCGAGCCGGGCCTCCGGTTCGGGCCAGCCGAGCAGGACGCGGGCCGCCGTCTCCCGTCGCTCCCCGCGCGCGTCGCCCAGCATCGCCAGCAGCCGCCGCCGCTGGTCGCCGGAACGGGGCTGATCCAGGTCGCCGGGGCGGGGGA
>NZ_SMJW01000087.1 GCF_004348335.1 Actinomadura bangladeshensis
GTCAGGGCACAGGGGGCTCCGGGGGATCGCCCCCCGGGCGAAATGCGAAGAGTCCGTGGGGAAGCCGCAAAGCGGCGACCAAGAGGACCCCAGACCAGTAGCGGGGGCAGGATTTGAACCTGCGACCTCTGGGTTATGAGCCCAGCGAGCTACCGAACTGCTCCACCCCGCGGTGATGTTTCAAGTCTAGGGCATGGCGGGGAGTGGTTCGGTCGGGTGGCGCTATTTGGCGCAGGCGGGGACGGCGCCGTTGCCGGTGTTGAGGGCGTTGATGGCCTGGATGCTGCCGTGGAGGGTGTCGGCGCGGACGAGGCGGAGGCCGTCGGGGCGGGCGGAGAGGGCGTCGGCGCAGTTGTCCTTGGGGGTGAGGAAGACGGTGGCGCCGGCCTTGCGGGCGGCGATCATCTTCTGCTGGATGCCGCCGATGGGGCCGACTTCGCCTTCGGGGGTGATGGTGCCGGTGCCGGCGATGAATTTGCCCTGGGTGAGGGGGCCGGGGGTGAGCTTGTCGTAGATGGCGAGGGAGAACATGAGGCCGGCGGAGGGGCCGCCGATGTCGCCGATGCTGATGTCGATCTTGAAGGGGAACTTGTACTGGTCGGAGAGGACGATGCCGACGACGGCGCGCTTGCCGGTGGGGTCGGCGACGGTCTTGAGGGCGGCCTTCTGCTCTTTGCCGTCGCGCTTGTAGGTCAGGGTGGCGGTGTCGCCGATCTTGGCCTTGGCCATGGCGCCGGTGACCTGGGAGACGCTGGTCACCTCGGCTCCGTCGAGCGCGGTGATCTCGTCGCCGGGCTTGAGCACGCCGTCGGCGGGGCGCCCCTTCTGGACGCCTTCGACGACGACGCGGGTGGTGACGGGGATGCCGAGTTCGTGGAGGGCGGCGGCCTCGGCGTTCTGCTGGGAGTCCTGCATCGCCCGGGTGTTCTCCTGGTCGACCTCTTTCGGCGTCTCGTCCTTGGGGAAGATCGTCTCTTCGGGGACGATGGCGGTGTCGCCGTCGAGCCAGCCGCGCAGGGCCGTGAAGAGGTCGATGCGGCCGCCGGGCCCGCCGCGGTAGGTGACGGTGGTGAAGTTGAGGTTTCCGGTGGCGGGGTAGATCGTGCGGCCGTCGATGCGGATGAGCGGCTGGCCCTTGTCGTTCGTGCCGAGGGTGTTGCTCGTGGGTCCGGGCATGAGCGCGACATAGGGGACGCGCATGAAGGAGCCGATAACGGCGAGCACGAGGACGAGCACGCTCGCGACGGTGAGCGTGGCGGCACGACGAGACATGCCGGAAACTCTATGCCGTCGGGGGGCTCAGCAGGCCCCGACCCACTCGTCGTCCCCGTCGGCGAAGGTCTGGTGCTTCCAGATGGGGACGTTGGCCTTGAGGTCGTCGATGAGCCGCCGGCAGGCGGCGAACGCCTCGGCGCGGTGCGCGCAGGCCGCGGCGACGACGACGGCGATGTCGCCGATCTCCAGGTCGCCGACGCGGTGCAGGGCGGCGAGGCCGAGGACGGGGAAGTCGGCGGCGACCTTCTCCATGACGGCGCGCAGTTCGCGTTCGACGGTGGGGTGGGCGCTGTAGGCCAGGCCGGTGACGGCGCGGGCGTGGTCGTGGTCGCGGACGGTGCCGGCGAAGACGGCGATGCCGCCGGCGCCGGGGGCGCCGACGGCGCTGTACACCTCGTCGATGGACAGGGGCGTCTCGCGGACGCCGATCAGCCGGATGACGTCCCCGCCCGCAGCGCTTTGGCTCACGTCCCGAAGGCTACCTCTCCGGCCGGGTCGCGGTCCCCGCGGGCGGCGGGGTTCCGGGGGCCGCGGGTCTCACTCGGCGCGGGCGCCCGGCTCGTCGGGGTCGAAGGTGGCGGCGAGGGCCTCGGCGAGGGCGGGCACGAGGTCGGGCCCGGCGAGGACCTCGTCATCGCTGTCGTGGCGGCGCAGCCGGAGGGCGGAGTGGCGGGCGCCGTCGCGCAGGACGCCGACGACCATGCGGACGTCCTCGCGCTTGGGGTGGGACGCGGCGAACGCGGCGGCCTCGGCCTCGTCCTCGGGGATGTCGTCCTCGGCCTCGGGCGGCAGGACGACGCGCTCCATGATGATGGCGCAGCCTTCGACGCCCTCGGGCCAGGCGATGGAGGCGAGGGCGTCCTCGACGGCGTCCTTGTCGGGCAGCGGGGGCTGCTCCAGGGCGGCGAGGGTGTCGGTGTCGGGGGGCAGGCCGAGCTGGTCGGCGAGGTCGGGTTCGGCACGGCGGAGTTCGGTGCTGCGGACGAGGGCGTAGAGGCGCGGCGCGCTGTCCCAGCCCTCCTGGGCCGAGTGACGTTCGAGGTCCAGCACGACTTCTTCCAGAAGACTCACGGGGCCATCTTTCCCCCAATCAGGACCCGGAAATGCCGGAACCCTCGCGACAGTCGGTAAGTTGCATCTACAGCACCGGCGGGCGGCCGGTGAGCGAGACCTCTGATCGGAGGGGCCGACTTGACGTTCCGGACTCCCGCTTTCGGGCGCCGACTCGGTACTGGGCGGACGCGGCTGGTCCTGCCGGTCCTGGTGACACTGGCGGTGCTGCTGGTCGTCTTCCTCGTCTTCACCGCGGTGTACACCGACCTGCTGTGGTACCGGTCGATCGGTTTCTCGTCGGTGTACACGACGCAGCTGCAGGCGAAGATCGTCCTGTTCTTCGGGGCGGGCCTGCTGATGACGCTGGTCGTGGGCGCGAACGTGCTGGTCGCCTACCGGCTCCGTCCGGCCTACCGTCCGCTGTCGGTGGAGCAGCAGGGCCTGGAGCGGTACCGCGCGGTGATCGACCCGCGGCGCCGGCTGATCGCGGGCGTGCTGCTGGGCCTGCTCGGCGTCCTGACGGGGTCGTCGGTGGCGGGCCAGTGGCCGGTGTGGCTGGCGTTCCTGAACCGGACGCCGTTCGGCGTCGCGGACCCGCAGTTCCACAAGGACGTGTCGTTCTACGTCTTCACCTACCCGTTCCTGCGGCTCGTCATCGGTGTGGTCTTCGCGACGGTGATCCTGTCGATCCTGGCCGCGGTGATGGTGCACTACCTGTACGGCGGGCTGCGGCTGCAGGGGCCGGGCGACAAGGCGAGCCCGCCGGCGCGGGCGCACCTGTCGGTGCTCTTCGGGGTGTTCATCCTGCTGAAGGCGGTCGCGTACTGGTTCGACCGGTACGGCCTGGTGCATTCGGAGCGCGGGGTGACGACCGGCGCGTCCTACACCGACGTCAACGCACTGCTGCCCGCGAAGACGATCCTGTTCGTGATCGCGCTGCTGTGCGCGGCGATGTTCTTCGGCAACCTGCTGCGGCGCGGCATGATGCTGCCGGGCGTCGGGTTCACGCTGCTGGTGCTGTCGGCGATCCTGCTGGGCGGGGTGTACCCGCTGCTGATCCAGCAGTTCCAGGTGAAGCCGGACGAGCTGGCCAAGGAGCGCGAGTACATCCAGCGCAACATCAAGTTCACCCGCGAGGCGTACGGGGTGGACGGCGCGAAGGTCGTCCCGTACGGCACCCAGCCCGTGACGGACAAGAAGCAGCTCCAGGACGACGCCGACAAGCTCGGCGGCGTGCGCGTCCTCGACCCGAACGTGGTGGGCGAGACGTTCCAGCAGCTGCAGCGGATCCGGCCGTTCTACCAGTTCCCCGACACCCTCGACGTCGACCGCTACCAGGTGGACGGCAGGTCCGTCGACACGGTGGTCGCGCTCCGCGAGCTGTCGGGGGCCCCGGCGGGGCAGCGCAGCTGGGTCAAGGACCACATGGTCTACACGCACGGCTACGGCTTCGTGTCCGCCTACGGCGACCGGTTCGACTCCCGGGAGCCGGACTTCATCACCCGCGACATGCCGGCGTCCCAGAGCCAGAAGATCAAGGTGGCGCAGCCGGAGATCTACTTCGGGGAGCGCTCGCCCTCGTACTCGGTGGTCGGCGGGCAGGGCCAGAATGAGCTGAACTACCCGGACAACAGCGCGTCGGGCCAGCAGAGCAGCACCTATGCCGGGCAGGGCGGCGTCCGCGTCGACTCGTTCTTGCGCAAGCTGCTGTACTCGGCGAAGTTCCAGGACAAGAACCTGCTGCTGTCGGGCGCGATCAACAAGAACGCCAAGATCCTCTACGACCGGTCGCCGCGCGAGATGGTGCAGAAGGCGGCGCCGTGGCTGACGCTCGACGGCGACCCGTACCCGGCGGTGGTGAACGGCCGCATCCTGTGGATCCTGGACGGCTACACGACGTCCAGCAGCTACCCGTACTCGGAGGAGATGAGCCTCGGGGAGGCGACCCGCGACACGATCACCGATACGCGGTCGGCGGTGGCGCGGCAGGCGAACGACCACATCAACTACATGCGCAACTCGGTGAAGGCCACGGTGGACGCCTACGACGGCACCGTGCACCTCTACCAGTGGGACGAGAGCGACCCGGTGACGAAGACGTGGATGAAGGTGTTCGACAACACCGTCCAGCCGCGCTCGTCGATCCCGCCGGAGCTGGAGGCGCACTTCCGCTACCCGCAGGACATGTTCAAGGTGCAGCGGAAGGTCCTCACCAAGTACCACGTGACGGACCCGTCCGCGTTCTACAACGGCGAGGGCTTCTGGGAGGTCCCGCAGGACCCGACGGTGAAGGGCAAGCGGCAGCCGCCCTACTACCAGAGCCTGCGGATGCCGGGCCAGGAGGCCGAGTCGTTCTCGCTGACGACGGTGTTCAACCCGCGCAACAACCCGCAGCTGGCGGCGTTCATGTCGGTGGGGTCGACGCCGGGGCGCGACTACGGGCAGATCCAGATCCTGCAGATGCCGCGCAACGCGCAGCCGGCCGGGCCCGGCCAGGTGCAGAACTCGTTCGAGACCGACTCGAAGGTGAAGAACGACCTGTTCGCGCTGCGGCAGGGCGGCACCAAGACCGTGGCCGGGAACCTGCTGACGATCCCGTTCGGCGGCGACCTGCTGTACGTGGAGCCGATGTACACCAAGGCGGCGGGCGGCGCCGAGCAGCAGCCGTACCCGATCCTCGGCAAGGTCCTGGTGCGGTACCGGGAGAGCATCGCCGCGGCCGACACGCTGCAGGACGCGCTGAAGCAGGTCCTCGGCGACACGGGCGCGCCGCCCGCGTCGGGCACCCCGGCCGGGCCGCCGGACGGGCAGGAGCAGCTGAGCGCGGCGGCGCAGAAGGCGATCGGCGACCTGAACAAGGCCGTGACCGACTACGAGGCCGCGCAGAAGAAGGGCGACTACCCCGGCATGGGCGACGCCTGGAAGCGGATCAAGGACGCGCAGGCGGCGCTGGCGGCGGCGGGCAAGGCCGTTCCGAAGACCTCGCCGAGCCCGTCGCCGTCCCCATCGCCGTCCGGGGCGCCGTCCGGGTCTCCGTCGCCGAGCGCCACGCCCCCGTCTAGCTGACGCCGTCGAGCTGACGCCGTCGAGCTGACGCCGTCGAGCTGACGGGCGCCCCGGGCCCGCCCGCGGCCCGGGGCTACCTGCGGCGCTTGCGGGCGCGGCGGATCGCGGCGGCGGCGCCGATCGCGGCGACGGTCGCGCCGGCGGCGGTCGCCATCGTGGCCTCCTTGCCGCCGACGCGGCGGCCGACGACGGCGTGCCGGCCCGCGGTCTCGGCCATGACGGCGCGGAGCGCGGCGGCGTTGTCGTGCAGCGGCTTCCAGCCGGCGGCGCGCAGCCGGGCGCAGTCGACGACCCACGGGTAGGCGACGTAGTGCAGGTCGGTGGCGGGCGCCGGGGTCATGCCGAGCCGGTGCAGCCGCTGCGCCATCCCGAAGGTGAGCGCGGCGGGCAGCTCGAAGGTCCGCTTGCCGGTGATCTCGGCGACCTCCTCGGGGCCGAGCCAGCCCTCGGCGCCGACGGCGACGGGCCCGCGCACGTCCGCGGTGACGACGACCTCCAGCGCGGACGCGAGGTCCTCGATGTGGCAGAACTGCCAGCCGGGCGTGCTGCCCTTGACCGACAGGAGCCGGGGCGCCTCGAAGTGGCGGGTGACGACGGTGTCGACGCCGGGCCCGGCGACCGCGGCGGGGCGGACGACGGTGACCTCCAGGCCGGGGTGGGTCACGGGCGCGTTCGCGGCCAGCTCCTCCATCTCCAGGTAGTCGCCGGCGATGCTGGTGCTGGCCTCGGCGAGCAGCGGCGCGTCCTCGCGCAGCGGCACCTCGTTGTCCGGGCCCGCCCCGTACACCATCGCGGAGGTGACGAGCACCACCCGGCGGACTCGGGCGGCCGCGGCGGCGGTGACGACCGTCTGGGCGCCGCGGACGTTGTGGGTGCGGCGCTCGCGCGGGTCGGCGTCCGGGGACCGCTCGATGTCGAGGTTGACGATCACGTCCACGTCGGAGAGCCGTCCGGACAGCAGCGGATCCCGGATGTCGGTGACGCGCCAGATGACGCCGGGCACGTCGCCGCGCTGCCCGTCGATCGCGACGACCTTGCGGATGTCTTCCCGTTCGGCGAGCCGGGCGGCCAGCAGCCGCCCCGCCCCGGACGCGGCGCCGGTGACGGCGACGACCGGGGCCTTGCTACGCCGAGGGCGAACCTTGCCCGTTGCCACGGAGCTGCCCCCTTCCTTGAGTACGCGACCTTGCCGGGACCGGCTAACGTTGCGGATATGAGCCCATCATGCATCCCAGGGGCGATCCGATGAGCAACACTCCCTTCGGCTTCAATCGTCCCGGCGACGGAGACGACGACGACCGGCCCCAGGATCCGTTCTCGGGCATGGGCGGCGACATGGCGCAGTTCGCCGACATGCTGCACCGGTTCGCCGACATGATCGGCGCGCAGGGCGCGGGCGGCGCGGCGGGCGGGCCGCTGAACTGGGATCTGGCAAAGAACATCGCGCGGCACACGGTGGTGGAGCAGGGCGACCCGTCGGTCGTCGACGCCGAGCGGCGCCAGGTCGAGGAGGCCCTGCGCCTGGCCGACCTGTGGCTGGACGAGCGGACGACGCTGCCCGCCGGCATCCGCACCCCGCAGGCGTGGAGCCGGTCGGAATGGATCGAGCAGACGCTTCCCGTGTGGGCGAAGGTGTGCGACCCGATCGCGACCCGCATGGTCGACTCCATGGGCGGGGCGCTCGGCGGCGGCGAGATCCCCGCCGACATGCAGGCGATGGCCGGCCCGCTGATCGGCATGGTCAAGCAGATGGCCGGGGCGATGGTCGGCGGCCAGGCCGGGCAGGCGCTCGGCGCGCTGGCCCGCGAGGTCACCGGCTCGGCCGACGTCGGCCTGCCGCTCGCCCCGGACGGCGTCGGCGCGCTGCTGCCCGCGGGCGTGGACGCGTTCGGCGAGGGCCTGGAGGTGTCCGCCGACGAGGTCCGGCTCTACCTGGCGCTGCGCGAGGCCGCGCACCAGCGGCTGTTCACCCACGTCCCGTGGCTGCGCTCGCACCTGCTGGGCGCGGTGGAGGAGTACGCGCGCGGCATCACCGTCGACCTCTCGGGCATCGAGCAGGCCGTCCAGGGGCTCGACCTGAGCAACCCGGAGGCGCTGCAGGAGGCGCTCGGCGGCGAGCTCCAGCTCCAGCCGGAGGAGACGCCCCGGCAGAAGGCGGCGCTGGCCCGGCTGGAGACGGCGCTCGCGCTGGTCGAGGGCTGGGTCGACACGGTCGTGAACGAGGCCGCCGAGGGCCGGCTGCCGGGTTCGGTGAAGCTGGCGGAGGCGGTGCGGCGGCGCCGCGCCACCGGCGGCCCCGCGGAGCGGACGTTCGCGACGCTCGTCGGCCTGGAGCTGCGGCCCCGCCGCCTGCGGGAGGCCGCCGCGCTGTGGCGGTCGCTGACGCAGGCGCGCGGCACGGAGGGCCGGGACGCGGTCTGGGACCACCCCGACCTGCTGCCGACGGCCGACGACCTCGACGACCCGGACGGCTTCGTCCACGGTCGCGACGAGATCGAGGGCCTGTCCGACCTGGACCTGTCCAACCTGACCAAGGCGCCCGAGGAGGGCGAGGAGAAGCCCGGCGACGGGAAGCCCGACGACGGGCCCGATGACAAGGCGCCCGATGACAAGGCGCCCGATGACGAGGGGCCGGGCGAGGGGCCCGGTCCGGACGACGAGGGGCCGCGGGCATGAGCCGGTCGCGCCCGTCCCGGGTGCGCGGCTGCCGCTACGAGCCCGGGTCGTCCACGAACGCGATCAGGCGGCGCGTCGCACGCGCCAGCCTGTGCTGGCAGCGCCCGATCGACCAGGAGCGGCGGCGCCGCCGTCCCGACAACTCCCGCTACCCCCGCGTGGGCCGCGCATGACGCACCCCGGAGCCGGGCGCCGGCCGGGGCCCGGGATGTCGCGGTGAGCGTCCCGCCGGTCACGTCGGAGTCGCTGTACGGCGACGCGGTGCGGGTGCTGTCGGAGTGGCGGGCGCCCGACGCGGGCCAGGAGCGGGTGCGGCGGGAGTTCCTGCGGCATCTGGAGGAGCATGCGGCCGACGGGATGTGGCGGGCGTGCGCGGCCGGGCACATCACCGCCAGCACCGCCGTGCTCGACGCGTCCCGCACCCGCGTGCTGCTGACCCTGCACGCGAAGGTGAAGGCGTGGCTCCAGCTCGGCGGGCACTGCGAGCCCGGCGACGCGACGCTCGCGGGCGCGGCGCTGCGGGAGGCGACGGAGGAGTCGGGCATCGCGGGCCTGCGGCTGCTGCCCGAGCCCGTCCAGCTCGACCGGCACGCGGTCCGCTGCCACCCGCAGGGCAGCTGGCACCTGGACGTCCAGTACGCGGCGATCGCCCCGGAAGGGGCCCGGTACACGGTGTCGGACGAGTCGGACGATCTCGGCTGGTTCCCGGTGACCGATCTCCCCGAACCGACCGACGACCCCGTCCGGCGCCTGGTGGCACGGGCGGTCTCGCTGCCCGGCTGACCGGGTCAGCGGGCCAGGGGGTGCCCCTCCAGCAGGGCGCGGGTGCTCTCCCAGCCCTCCAGTCCCGGGTCGAGGAAGCGCAGGTCGCCGAGGGTGCGGAGGCGGTGCCAGCCGGGGCCCTGCGGCACGAGTCCGGGGCGGGGCGCGGCGGCGCGGAGGCGGGCCAGCGCGTCCGGGGTGTCGAGGTCGACGTCGCGGAGGGCGGTGGCGAGCCAGCCCGGCAGCGGGAGGCGGGCGGCGAGCGCGACGAGGCCGCGTCCGGCGCCGTCGGCCTGGCAGGCGGCGGACGGGGCGCTGCCGAGGGCGCGGAACAGCTTGCCGAGCAGCAGCGGCGGCAGGTCGGGGGCGTCCGGCGCGACCAGCGCGGCGGACGCGGCGCCGAGCGCGTGCAGGGCGGCGAACGCGCCGGTGAGCGTCGCCTCCCGGACGATCGGGGTGCCGGGCCAGGTGACGGCCTCGGCGTCCGGCTGGTCGGGCGGGTCGAGGACGAGCGCGGGCGTCACCAGTTCGAGCCCGGCGACGACCTCGTAGGTGTCCTCCAGGAGCGCGAGCCGGAACTCATCGGGGTCGACGCCCGGCGGAACGTCCCGCCGCCGGTCAGGCTGGGAGAGCACCGCGGCGAAGCGCGTGCCGGCCGCGGGCACCCGGTCGGGGGCGTCGGTCACCCGGCGGCCTCGTGCGGGTACTCGCCGCCCGGGTGCAGCCCGTCGCCGTGGTGCATGCCGTCGCCGGCGACCTCGGCGTCGGGCGCGTCGGCCTCCAGCGGCAGGTGCGCGGCGGCGGCGACGCCCTCCAGGTAGCCGCGGGCGCGGTCGGCCTTCGGGTAGTTGCCGACCAGCTCCCAGAAGTCGGCGCCGTGCCCCGGGATGAGCAGGTGCGCCAGCTCGTGGACGAGGACGTAGTCGACCACCCAGCCGGGCATGCCGCGCAGCCGGGTGGACAGCCGGATCGTGCCGTCGTCGGGGGTGCACGACCCCCAGCGGGTGCGCTGGTTCGCGACCCACCGGACGCTGACCGGGTCGGCGCGGCCGTCCAGGTAGCGGCGGGACAGCTCGCGGGCCCGGGACTGGAGGTCGGCGTCGCTGGGCCGCCTGCGGCGCTCCCGCTCCTCGAGGCGCTCCAGGATGGTCGCGATCCACTGTTCCTCTTCGGCCTTGCTGAGCCTGGACGGAACCATCACCACCACCTTGTCGCCGTCGCGGTAGGCGGACACGGTTCGCCGCCGTCTGGCGCTGCGGCGGACCTCAACGTTAGGGGGCACGCCTGAACCGTACTCGAAAATTTGCCTCCGCCAAAGGGGGTGTTTGACGTTACCGCAGGTCAGCGCCTAGCTTTTGACCATGGCCGGGGGTTTGCGGAAAACCCCTGGAGCGGTGTAGGCGGCTTTACTCGCCGGTGAATTGCGCGCTGCGCTTCTCCCGCTGGGCCGCCAGTCCTTCGAGCATGTCGCGGGACGACATCGTGACCGGCTGCGCGAGCGATTCCCAGCGCAGCGCCGACTCCATGTCGGTGTGCCCGCCGCCGGACAGCGCGACCTTGGTGAGCCGGGTGGCGATCGGCGCGTTCGCGGCGACCTTCGCGGCGACGGCGAGCGCCTCGTCCGGCAGGTCCGCGCGCGGGAACGCCCGGTTGACCAGTCCGTGCGCGGCGGCCTCGGCGCCGGTGAGGACGCGTCCGGCCAGCAGCATCTCGCGGGCCAGCGGCAGCCCGGCGACCACGGGGAACAGCCAGGTCGCGGCCATGCCGGGGTGCAGCCCGAGGGCGGTGAACGGGGCGAGCAGCTTGGCGTCGTCCGCCGCGTAGCGCAGGTCGCAGGCGAGGGCGAGGCACAGCCCGGCACCGACGGCGTGCCCGTTGACGGCGGCGATCGTCGGGACTTCGAGGCTCCGGATCAGCAGCCACGTCCGGTAGAACTCCAGCATCCTGTCGCGCAGTGGCGGGACGGCGACGGAGTTGGTGTCGGCCAGCCAGGACAGGTCGCCGCCGGAGCTGAACGCGCTGCCCGCTCCGGTCACGACGACGCAGCGCAGGCCGGCGTCGGCGCGCAGGCCCTCGATCGCCGCCTTCCACGCGGCGGTCATCTCGTCCGACATCGCGTTGCGGCGGCCGGGGTCGTTCAGCGTGAGGACGGCGACCCCGTCGGGACGGCGTTCGATCAGCAGCGCATCGGCGGAGTCTCCGGACATGCGCGCCACCGTACCGAATCGCACTCGGACCGCACCAACCGCCCCGCGTCCCCCGCCGGGCGCGCGACCAGCACAGCTCGCTCGCCGCCGTGAGAAAGCGCACACTTACAGTGTTTTGGCAGGTCAGCATGAGGCCGCCGGCGCGGCGTCGGCGATACTTGCTGATGGTTGTGGCGTGAACGACACCCGATCACCGACAATGTACGGCGTGAGCGAACTCCCCCGCCGCGCGGTGACGCGGTCAGCAAAGCTGGCGTCCCTCCCCATCGGCTTCGCGGGACGCACCGCACTCGGCGTCGGGAAGCGGACCTTCGGCAAGCCGGCCGAGGCCGTCGCGATGGAGATCCAGACGCGGACCGCCGAGCAGCTGTTCAAGGTGCTCGGCGAGCTCAAGGGCGGGGCGATGAAGCTCGGCCAGATGCTGTCGATCTTCGAGGCCGCGCTGCCGCCGGAGATCGCGGGCCCCTACCGCGCCACGCTGACCAAGCTGCAGGAGGCCGCTCCCCCGCTGCCCGCGTCGACCGTCCACAAGGTGCTGGCGGAGTTCCTCGGCGCGGACTGGCGCGACTACTTCGAGTCGTTCGACGACAAACCGGCCGCCGCGGCGTCCATCGGGCAGGTGCACCGCGCCGTCTGGCACGACGGCCGCGCGGTCGCGGTGAAGGTGCAGTACCCGGGCGCCGGCAAGGCGCTGATCAGCGACTTCAACCAGCTCGCCCGGCTCGGCCGGCTGTTCGGCGTGCTGATGCCGGGGCTCGACGTCAAATCGATGCTCTCCGAGCTCAAGGAGCGGGTGGTCGAGGAGCTCGACTACACCATCGAGGCCGAGTCCCAGTCCCTGTTCCGCGAGGCGTACCTGGACGACCCGGACTTCTACGTCCCCGAGGTCATCGCCCAGTCCGGCAACATCCTGATCACCGAGTGGATGGACGGCACCCTCCTCTCGAAGATCATCAGCGACGGCGACCAGGACACCCGCGACCACGCGGCGCTGCTGTACTGCCGGTTCCTACTGTCCGGCCCGAAGCGGTCCGGGATGCTGCACGGCGACCCGCACCCCGGCAACTTCCGGCTGCTGGCCGACGGCCGGCTCGGCGTCCTCGACTTCGGCGCCGTGGACCGCATCCCCGGCGGCTTCCAGCGGCGGCTCGGGCTGCTGCTGCGCATCGGCACGATGGCCGACATCGACGAGATCGAGGACGCCCTGCGCCGGGAGGACTTCATCCGCGAGGGCGTCGAGGTCGACGCCGAGTCGCTGCAGGCGTTCCTCGCCCCGATCACCGAGCCGTTCGTCACCGAGACGTTCAAGTTCAACCGGGAGTGGCTGCGCGACATGGCCGCCCGGGTCACCGACCTGCGGCCGTCCAACGTCGTCCGGCAGCTGAACCTGCCGCCCGAATACGTGATCATCCACCGGGTGCTGTCGGCGGGCACCGGCGTGCTGTGCCAGCTGGACTGCGAGATCCCGGCGCGCGCCGAGTCCCTGAAGTGGGTGCCCGGCTTCGCCGACGACGAGGACGGAGAGCTCGTCACCGGCTGACCCCGGGCAAGGCTCAGCGGCGCAGAGGCCGGCCCCCGCGGGCGGCCTCTGCGCCGTCAGTCCCGGTAAGGGGACTGCGGGGCGTGCGCGTACGACTCGCCCCGGGCGGTCGGCGCGAGCAGGACGCGCCGGACGCGGGACGCCCTGGTCCGCGCGTCCCGGCGCGCCCGGCGCAGCGCGCGCACGCGGGCGGCGACCTCGTCCGGCACGGTCACCGGTATTCGCTCTCGCGACAGTTCCTGGCTGAGCAACGTCATCTCGTTCTCCCCGGCCGCCCGGAGGCGCGGTCCCCGCGTGGGGACCACGCCTCCGGGGTCGATTCGGCTGAGCATCGTGGACATCACCGCGCTCACACGGCCACTTCGTCGGGGCGCGGGTACTTGCGCGGGCGGCCGCGCGGCCGCTTGCGCGGCACGATCACGCCGCGGACGAAGAGCTCGCCGCCCCAGACGCCCCAGGGCTCCTGGCGCTCGAGCGCGCCGGCGAGGCACTCCTTGCGGAGCGGGCACTCCAGGCACAGGGCCTTGGCGAGCTCGACGTCGGCGGGAGCCTCGGCGAAGAACAGCTCCGGGTCGGTCCGGCACGGAAGCGTGAGGTCCTCCTCGCTGATGGCGAGGGCCCCCTGCATCACAGTCACCCTTGTTCCTCTCGTTGGATCTCAACGGGTGTGTCGGTGGGTTGTCTGGGCAAAGAAGAAGGCCGCGGATCCGGTGTCTGGATCCGCGGCCTGGGGGCTTGCCGGTAGTCGTGCTAGACCGGTCGCCTCCAGGGGTACGGACCCGACACGCCGCCCTTGAGGGCGACGCCCGTGTGGGCCGTGGCCGGAGCCGGGGCATTCGTGTCCTCGATGAGGTGTTCGGAGACACTCCGCCCCTGGTCGTCCTGGATCAGCTGCTCAAAGCGCAGATCCGCGCGCTGCCACTCGCGCAGTCGCCCGCCGGGTGCCTGGGCATAGGCGCCGGGCATGGCGACGCGGGACATGGACGCGCCGCGCACCGAGACACAAGGCATGGAGGCGCCAGGGACGGCAGCGGTCCAGGACGACGCGAGTTTCATCAACGTGTTGCTCACCGGACTGCACACCACCTCTCTGGCTCCTCGGGCCGGGGGCCGGCGGATCAAGATCCACACGGTCGGCCGGTTGATTGCTCGCGACGAGCGTACGGGGATCCCGCCGAATCTAGCAAGATATTTTTGACCTGCGGTTTTGTGGGTGAGTTCACCCTTTTCCCGGGAAACCCGCGCCGTCCCGCCCGCGTCGAAGCTCACGGGAGTCCCGTGAGAAACGATCTTCTCACGGCGCGGCGCGCACCCCCGCCGGGCGGCGGGGGCACGGCGCCCGGCGTCAGCCCGCCGAGCCGCCCCGCAGGCCGCGGAAGAACTCGCGGATGTCGTCCAGCAGCAGGTCCGGCGCGTCGTGGGCGGCCCAGTGGCCGCCGCGGTCGTACTCGCGCCAGTGGACGATGTTCTTGTGGTCGCGCTCGGCGAACCGGCGCAGCGGCCGGAAGTCGTAGGCGAACGACGCCAGCCCGATCGGGAACGTGGTGGGTTCGGTCTCCTGCCGCTCGTGGTGGTTCTCGTAGTAGAAGCGGGCCGTGGACGCCGAGGTGTTCGTCAGCCAGTAGATGGTGGCGATGGTCAGGATCGTGTCGGGGTCGGGCAGGGCTGCCAAGAGCTGGCCGACCCAGGCCAGCTGGCCGGCCGGGGAGTCCGACAGGGCGTGCGCGAGGGTCTGCGGCTGCGCCTCCTGGGCCCGGTCGTGGATGGAGTGCCGGACGAACCCCTGGAGGAACTCCAGGTACCGCCCCTCCTCCGGGCTGATGCCGGCGAGCTCCGCCGGGTCGCCCGAGGGGAACGAGAAGATCTGGTTGACGTGGACGCCGATCACCCGGTCCGGGTGGCGGCGCCCGATCCAGGGGCTGACGATCGCGCCGGCGTCGTTGCCGTGCGCGCCGAAGCGGTCGTAGCCGAGGCGCGCCATCAGCTCGGCCCAGGCGTCGGCGGTGCGGGCCGAGCCCCAGCCCTTGGTGCGGGTGCGCGACGAGAAGCCGAAGCCGGGCAGGGACGGGACGACGACGTGGAACGCCTCCGCCGGGTCGCCGCCGTGCGCCGCCGGGTCGGTCAGCGGGCCGATCAGGTCCAGGTACTCGGTGAACGTGTTGGGCCAGCCGTGGGTGAGGATCAGCGGGGTGGCGTCCGGCTCCGGCGACCGGACGTGCAGGAAGTGGATCAGCTGGCCGTCGATCTCGGTGGTGAACTGCGGGAACGCGTTGATCCGCGCTTCCTGGGCGCGCCAGTCGAAGTCGGTCCAGCGGGCCACCAGGTCGCGGACGAAGGAGACCGGCACCCCGTACTCCCAGCCCGGCTGGACCGGTCCCTTCTGGACGCCGTCGGTGACCTCGCTCTCGGGGAGCTCGTCGGCGAAGCGCGTGCGGGCCAGGCGGTCGCGCAGGTCGTCCAGGTCGGCCTGCGGCACGTCGACGCGGAACGGTGTGATCTCGAAGCTCATCGGAGCCCTCCTCGTTCGGTACTCCGAGTCTGCTGAGCGGCGGCGGGCGCCAGTAGTGCCCCGTGCACCGGCCGCGCTGCGGTCCGCAGGCCGCTGACATGCAGATTGCACGACCGCGAACTGCATAATTGCCGCCATGCACGACAGCCGCCTGCCGCTCTTCGCCGGGCTCGTCCTGTTCTGGACGTACCGGGTCCTGGTGCTGTGGCTCGGCCCCGTCCCCGGCGACCGGGCCGGGGCGGCGGCGCTGCTCGCCGGGACGTGCGCGGCGCTCGTCCTCGCGGTGCTGCAGGCGCGGGCGCTGGCCTGGCGCGGCTCGCCCGGCAACCTCGCCGGCCAGGCGGTGCTGGCGTACGCGCCGCTGCTCGTCCTCGGCAACGCCTGGCGGCCCGCGTCGCCGCTGCTCGTGGCGTCGGTGCTGATGCCGGCCGCGCCCGCCCGCGCGCGGTGGCCGGCCGCCGCGGGCATCGTCGCCGCCGAGTTCGCGATCAGGGCGGTCTGGCTGACCGACGGCGGTCCCGGGTACGCCGTGTGGGCCGCGGTGGTGACGGCCACCGGCGGCCTGCAGTTCCTCGCGCTGGCGCGGCTGGGGCTGCTGGTCCGGACGCTGGAGGCCACCCGCACCGAACTGGCGGCCCGGCGCGCCGCCGGGGAGCGGCTGCGGATCGCGCGCGGCCTGCGCGCCGAGCTCGGGCGGCGGCTGTCGGCCGCCGCGGCGTCCGACGACCCGGGCGAGATCGTCGCGGCCGCGCGGGCGGCGCTGGCCCGCGCCCGGTCGGTCGCCGACGACTACCGGGACCGGTCGCTCGCGGCCGAGATCGACGCGGCGCGGACGGTGCTCGCGGCGTCCGGCGTCCCGGTGCGCGTCGAGGCGGGCGGGGCCGCGCCGCGGGCGCCGAAGGCCGATGCGGCGCTGGCGGGGGTGCTGCGCCGCACCGTGGTGGCGGCCCTGCGGGACGGGCGCCCCGGCGGCTGCGCGATCGAGTGCCGCACGGGCCCCGGCGGGCCCGAGCGGCTGCGGATCTCCTTCTCCGGCCCCGTGCCGCCGTTCGCCGGGCCGCTCGCGGCCTCGTCCGGCGAGATCGCCGGCCTCGGCGGGCGGCTCGTGACCGGCCCCGCCGTGGAGGCCGAGATCCCGCGGGCGCCGGCCTGGGCGGACGGCCCGGTCGGCGCGGCACCGTGGCTGGCGTTCGCCGTCCTCCTCGTCATCGAGCTGGACCAGCTCAGCACGGTGGCGACCAACGCCTTCCTGGCGCGGGACGCGGGCAGCGCGATGGACCCGGTGTGCCTGGCGGTGGCGGCGGTCGCGCTGCCGCTGGTCGCGGCGCTGCAGCTGTACCACGTGCTGCCCCGCGGGGAGGCGGGGCCGCGGCGCTGGGCGCTGCCCGCCCAGGTGCTGCTGGTCCTCGCGGCGTTCGCGGTCGCGGGGCCGCTCGTCCCGCCGGCCTATGACGGGATTCCCGCGACCTACGCCGGTCTGGTCGCGGGCGTGGCGCTGCTGAACGTGCGTCCGCCCTGGTCGTGGGCGTCGGCCGGCGCGCTGGTCCTCGTCCCGCTGCCGCTGCTGTACGGGGCGCACCCGCCGCCGGCGGCGGCGCTGCTCGGCCTGCTCGCCTCCGCCGCCTTCATGATCACCGTCTACGCGCTGGGGCGGCTGCCCGTCGCGGCGGCCCGGCTGGACGGGGCGCGCCGCGAGCTGGTCCGCACGTCCGTGCTCCGCGAGCGGCTGCGGATCGCGCGGGACGTGCACGACCTGCTCGGCTCCCAGCTGTCGGCGATCATCATCCGGGGCGGGATGGCGGCGGGCCCGGCGGACGGCGCGCGGCTGGCCGGGCTGGCGGGCGCGGCGCTGGCGACGGTCCGCTCGATCGGCGCGGAGCCCGCCCCGCTGCGGCTCGCCGCCGAGGTCGAGAGCGCGCGGGACCTGCTGGCGACGGCCGGGGCGCGGGTCCGGGTCGCGGTCGCCGAGCCCCCGCCGGAGGTCGCGGCCCTGTTCGCCGTCGTGCTGCGGGAGTCGGTGACCAACGTGGTGCGGCACGCGCGGGCGCGGCGCTGCGAGATCACCGTCACGCCCGGCCTGCTCCGCGTCTGCAACGACGGCGCGGGCGCCGCGCGCCCGGGCGCGGGCGGGACGGGGCTGGCCAACCTGCGCTCGCGCGCGGCCGAGGCGGGCGGCGCGCTGGCCGTCGAGCACGCGGCCGGCCGGTTCACCCTCACCGTCCGGATGCCGGACGCCGGCCCGTCAGATCCAGCCCGCCTCGGTGGCGATGCGGATGGCGTCGACCCGGTTGCGGGCGCCCAGCTTGGTCACCGCTGACGCGAGGTAGTTGCGGACGGTCCCGTAGGACAGCCCGATCCGGGCGGCGATCTGCGGCGGCTCCGCACCGGACGCGGTCAGCCGCAGCACCTCCCGCTCGCGGTCGGTGAGCGGGCAGTCCGGGGCGTCGAGCGCCGCGAACGCGAGCTGCGGATCGACCACCCGGCCGCCCGCGGCGACGGTGCGGACGGCGGCGACCAGCTCGCCGGGCGCGCTGTCCTTGACCATGAACCCGGCGACCCCGGCCGCCATCGCGCGGCGCAGCGTCCCGGGCCGTCCGACGCCGGTCAGGATCAGCGTGCGGCAGCCGGGCAGCTGCCGCGCCAGTTCCGCCGCCGCGCTGACGCCGTCCAGGCGGGGCAACTCGATGTCGAGCACCGCGACGTCCGGCCGCTCGCGCAGCGCCGCGGCGACGATCGCGTCCCCCGCGCCGACCTGCGCGACGACCCGGATGTCGTCCTCCCGGTCGAGGAGATCGGCCAGCGCCTCCCGCAGGATCCGGACGTCCTCCGCCAGCAGAACCCTGATCAAGGGTCAGCGCTTGCGTTCGCCGTCGGAGACCCGGACGAGGCCCTCCTGCATGACGGAGACGACCAGCTCCCCCGACCGGGTGAACACCTGGCCGCGGGCGAGGCCGCGGGCGCCGCCGGCGAACGGCGTGTCCTGGTAGTACAGCAGCCAGTCGTCGGCGCGGAACGGCCGGTGGAACCACATCGCGTGGTCGAGGCTGGCGCCCATCGTACGCTTGTCGCCCCAGGCCAGGCCGTGGTTGAGCAGGACGGTGTCGAGCAGCGTCATGTCGGAGGCGTAGGTCATCAGGCAGACGTGCAGCAGCGGGTCGTCGGGCAGGTCGCCGTCCACCTTCAGCCACACCTTCGACTCGGGGGTGGCGAGCGAGGGGTCCTCGGCGGCCTCCCACGTCAGCGGCGTCGCGTGCCGGATGTCGAAGGGGCGCCGGGTGACGAACTCGCGGGCGCCGACCTCGCCGAAGATCGGCGTCAGCCGCTCCAGGCTGTCCGGCAGCGTCTCGGGGGCGGGCGCGTCCGGCATGGCGGCCTGGTGGAACGGGCCCTCTTCGGCGACCTGGAACGACGCCGACAGCGTGAAGATCGCCTTGCCGTGCTGGACGGCCATGACCCGCCGCGTCGTGAACGACCGCCCGTCCCGGACCCGGTCGACGGTGTAGACGATCGGGACGAGCGGGTCGCCGGGCCGGATGAAGTAGGCGTGCAGCGAGTGCACGGGCCGGTTCGCGGGGACGGTGCGCCCGGCGGCGACGAGCGCCTGCCCGGCCACCTGGCCTCCGAAGACGCGCTGCCGCCGCTCCTCGGGGCTGCGGCCGCGGAAGATGTCGTTCTCGATCTGTTCGAGGTCGAGCAGGTCCAGCAGGGCCTTCAGCGATTCCTTCACGGCGGCCAGTCTTCCGTATCGGCCGCCGTGACCGGGATCTCACCTCATGAATGCAGCAGCGCCGTCGGCCTTCCCCGCCGGCCGCGGTGACCGGGATCTCACCCCACGGCCTCGACAGCGCCGTCAGGCTCCCCCACCGACCGCCGTGACGGGAATCTCACCCCACGGGCTCGGCGGCGCCGCCGGGCCTCCCCGCCGGCCGCGGTGACCGGGGTCTCACCCCCGGGTCAATATCCGCACAGGCCCAGCACTGCGTCGCCGTAGCGGTCGAGCTTGACCTTGCCGACGCCCGGGATGCGGGCCAGGTCCTCCAGGGACTCGGGGCCGTGCTCGGCGATCGCCTGGAGGGTGGCGTCGGTGAACACCACGTACGCGGGGACCTTCTGCTCGGCGGACACCTGGGCGCGCCAGTCCTTCAGCGCGATGAGGAGCTCCTCGTTCAGCTCGGACGGGCAGTCCTCGCAGCGGCCGAGCTTGCGCTCGACGGCGGCGGTCAGCGGGCGCCCGCAGACGCGGCAGGGCTGGGGGCCCTTGGCGGGGCGCCGCTCGGCCCGGTCGGCGCGGGGCGGCGTGGGCGTGGTGGTCTTGCCGGTCAGGCCGTCCAGGAAGCGGGACGGGCGGCGGTTCTGCGCCCCGCCGGGCGAGCGCGACAGCGCCCACGACAGCGCCAGGTGGACGCGCGCCCGCGTCACCCCCACGTACAGCAGGCGGCGCTCCTCCTCGATCTGCGCGGGCGTCTTGGCGTAGATGATCGGGAGCGTGCCCTCGGCCAGCCCGACGAGGAACACCGCGTCCCACTCCAGGCCCTTGGCGGCGTGCAGGGACGCCAGCGTGACGCCCTCCAGCGGGGGCGCGTGCTGCGCGGCGGCGCGCTCCTCCAGTTCGGCGACGAAGTCGGGGAGGCCGGCCTTCGGGTTGTCGGCGGCCATGTCCTCGGCGAGCTGGGCGAGCGCGGCGAGCGACTCCCAGCGCGCGCGGGCCGCCCCCGCGCCCTCCGGCGGCCGGTCGGAGAACCCCGCCCCGGACAGGACGTGCCGGACGGTGTGGATCAGCCCAGTCCCGTCGTTCTCGGCGTCGGCGCCCGCCCGCGCCGCGCCGCGCAGCCGGACCACCGCCTCGCGCACCTCGGGCCGCTCGAAGAACCGCTCCGCACCGCGCAGCACGTACGGGACGCCCGCCGCCGCCAGCGCCGACTCGTAGGTCTGCGACTGGGCGTTGATCCGGAACAGGATCGCGATCTCCCGCGCGGGGACGCCCTCGTCGATCAGCTTGCGGGCCTGCCGGGCGGCGTCGTCGGCCTCGGCGACCTCGTCGTCGTACTCGTTGAACACCGGCTCGGGGCCGTCCGCGCGCTGGGCCAGCAGCTCCAGCCTGTGCCGCGCGCCCCGCGCCCGCCCGATCACGCCGTTGGCCAGCCGGACGACCTGCGGCGTCGACCGGTAGTCGCGGACGAGCTTCACGACCTTCGCGCCGGGGTGCTCGCGCGTGAAGTCGAGCAGGTGGGACGGGGACGCGCCGGTGAACGAGTAGATCGTCTGGTTCGGGTCGCCGACGACGCACAGGTCGTCGCGGTCGCCGAGCCAGGTGTCGAGCAGCATCTTCTGCAGCGGGTTGACGTCCTGGAACTCGTCCACCACGAAGTACCGGTACTGCTCGCGGACCTGGTTCGCGACCTCCCGGTGCTCGGTGAGGACGGCGGCGGTCAGCTCCAGCATCCCCTCGAAGTCGAGCAGGTTGCGCTCCCGCCTGAGCTGCTCGTACATCGCGTAGACGCGCGCCACGTCGACGATCTCGGCGGGCGGCCTGCGGTCGGCGCTGACGACGGCGGCCGGGTAGTCCTCGGGGCGGTGCTGGGTGACCTTAGCCCACTCGATCTCGCTCGCGAGGTCGCGCAGCTCGGTCCGCGCGAACGACAGCCCGCACGCGCGCGCCGCGTCCGCGACGAGCCCGATCTTCGAGTCGACGATCTTGGGCGGTTCGCCGCCGACGACGCGCGGCCAGAAGTAGCTGAGCTGCCGCAGCGCCGCCGCGTGGAACGTCCGGGCCTGCACGCCGGGCGCGCCGAGCTGCCGCAGCCGGCTGCGCAGCTCCCCCGCCGCCCGCGTGGTGAACGTCACGGCGAGCACCCGCTGCGGCGTGACGACGCCGGTGAGCGTCGCGTAGGCGATCCGATGCGTGATGGCCCTGGTCTTGCCCGTCCCGGCGCCCGCGAGCACGCACACCGGACCCTTCACCGCCTCGGCGACCGCCCGCTGTTCGGGGTCGAGTCCCTCCAGCACCGACTCAGCCAACATGCCCCCATACTCGCAGCCCGTCCCACCTGCCTCAGCCGATCCGCCACCTGTGGACGGCGAAGGGCGGACGGCGAAGGAATGCGCGGGACGCGGCCACTGTTCTGCGGTAGGCACGGACCGTCCGAACGAACGAGGGAGACGACGAAGCGATGGCGACGCCTTCGACCGCCCATGGCCCCGGCCCGAGCGGTCAGCTCACCATGTACACGACGACCTGGTGCGGGTTCTGCCGCCGGCTGAAGAGCCAGCTCGCCCGGGACGGCATCGAGATGGTCGAGGTCGACATCGAGCGGAACCCGGAGGCCGCCGAGTTCGTGATGAGCGTCAACGGCGGAAATCAGACGGTTCCGACCGTTCTGTTCCCTGACGGCACGGCCGTGACCAACCCGAGCGCCAAGGAAGTCAAGCGCCGCCTCGCGGAGATCGCGAAGACGCACTGAGACCATCGCGAAGAAGGCCCGCCGACAACGGTCGGCGGGCTTTCTCGTCCCGTCAGAAGTCCGGCATCTTGGGGAGTTCGCCGCCGTACCAGCGCATGATGAGGTGCGCGGCGATGGACAGCGGGCCCGGCGCGACGATCTCGCCCGACTCGATGGCGGTGCGCAGGTCGTCGCGGCTGTACCAGGCGGCGTCCAGGATCTCCGCCGGGTCGGGGTTCAGCGGGACGTCGCCGTCCGCTTGCGCGGTGAAGCCGAGCATGAGGCTCTGCGGCAGCGGCCACGGCTGGCTGCCGAGGTAGCGGACGTCCCGGACGGCCAGCCCGACCTCCTCCTTCACCTCCCGCGCGACGGCCTGCTCCAGTGACTCGCCGGGTTCGACGAACCCGGCGAGGATCGAGCGGCGGTCGGCGGGCCACTGCGGGCCGCGGGCGAGCAGGACGCGGTCGGCCTCGTCGGTCACCAGCATGATCACCGCCGGGTCGACGCGCGGGAAGTGCTGCGAGCCGTCCCGCGGGCAGACGCGCACGTGCCCGGCGGACGACACCCGGGTCTCGGCGCCGCAGCGCGGGCAGTACCGGTTGGTGCCGTGCCAGTGCTCCAGGGCGACGGCGTGGGTGAGCAGCCCGGAGTCCCGGTCGCCGAGGAGGGCGCCGACGCGGCGCAACCCGGCCGGCTCCGTCCCCTCGATGGCGGGCAGCTCACCGGACACGCCGAAGTAGACGGTGCCGTCGTCGTCGGCGCCGAGGAGCCAGCGCTCACCGTCCGGCGCCCGGTCCGGCGGGATCAGCAGCAGCGCGGGGCCGGGCTCGTAGGTCACCAGCGCCCGGCCGTCGCGGACGACGAGGACCCGGGTCTTCGGATCGTTCCAAGCGCCGTCCAGCCAGGCGTCGTCGGTGCGGTTCAGCGCGACCCGGTCGAGCGTCCCGCGCGAGAGCGCGAGCCATTCGAGGCTTTCCGTCACAAGTGCTCCCCTCCCGGGTGTGTCAGCGCAGCGCGGCGGCGAGTTCTTCCCACAGGTACGCGGCCGCCTCGGCGCCCTTGAGCAGCAGCGGGATCTCGACCTTCTCGTTCGGCGCGTGGATGCGGTCCTCGTCCAGCCCGACCGCGACGAAGATCAGCGGGGCGTCCAGGACGTCGGCGAGGTCGGCCTCGGGGCCGCTGCCGCCCTCGCGGGTGAACAGCACCTCGGTGCCGAACGCCCGCTCCATCGCGCGCCGCGCGGCGGCGACGCCCGGCGAGTCGATCGGCGAGAAGCAGGGGCGGACGCCGCCCGCCGGGACGCGGACCTCGGCCGCCACGCCGGGCGGGGCGTGCTCGGCGACCCACGCCTCGAACGACTCCTGGACCCTGCCCGGGTCCTGGCCGGCGACGAGCCGGAACGAGATCTTCGCGTGCGCGTCGCGCGGGACGATCGTCTTGCCGCCGGGGCCGGTGTGCCCGCCCCACATGCCGTTGATCTCGGCGGTCGGCCGCGCCCAGACGCGTTCGAGGGTGGTGTAGCCCTTCTCGCCGTGCGCGGCGCGGCTGTCGCCGGCGGTGCGCAGCCACGCGTCCTCGTCGAAGGGGAGCCGCGCGAACAGCTCGCGCTCCTCGTCCGTCAGCGGGACGACGTCGTCGTAGAAGCCGGGCAGGGTCACCCGGCCGTCGGCGTCGTGCAGGCCGGCGAGCAGTGCCGCCATCGCCTGCAGCGGGTTCGGGACGGCGCCGCCGAACGAGCCGGAGTGCAGGTCGGTGGACGGCCCGCGCAGCGTGACCTCGGCCTCGGTGAGGCCGCGCATCCCGGTGCACATGGACGGGACGTCCGCCGCCCACATGGTGGTGTCGCTGATGACGACGGCGTCGCAGGCGAGGCGGTCGCGGTGGGTGCGGAGCAGGTCGGCGAAGTGCACCGAGCCCGACTCCTCCTCGCCCTCCACCAGCAGCTTGACGGTCACGGGCGGGGCCTGCCGCCCGGACGCGGCGAGCAGCGCGCGGATGCCGAGCGTGTGGAAGAAGACCTGGCCCTTGTCGTCGGACGCGCCGCGCCCGATGAGCCGGTCGCCCTTCTCCACGGGCGCGAACGGGTCGGTCTCCCACTCCTCCAGCGGCTCGACCGGCTGGACGTCGTGGTGGCCGTAGACGACGACGGCGGGCGCGTCGGGGTCGTCGGCGGGCCATTCGGCGAAGACGGCGGGCAGCCCGGCCGTCTCCCACGTCTCGACCGTCGGGAAGCCCTGCTTGCGCAGGTAGGCGGCGAGCCACTCGGCGGAGTCGCGGACATCGGCGGCGTGGGCCGGGTCGCCGGAGATGGACGGGATCGCCAGCCACTCCTTGAGGTCGGCGACGAACCGGTCCCGTTCAGCCTGGATATACCCGACCACGTCGTTCACCCGCATGCCCCTTCGCATGTGTGTCTGTCGTACCGTTGCACCGGCTCCGCAGGCCGTCACCGCCGCGAGCTTACATCGGTGTCAACGCAGGGTTAGGGGAAGCGGCTTGATCCTCATAGATCCCCCGTTGTGGCCCGCCCGCGGCCGAGTCTGGTCGCACATGGTGAGCGACGTGTCCTACGAGGAACTGCACGCGTTCGCAGCGGACCTGGGGATGCCGCCGAGGGCGTTCGAACGCGACCACTACGACGTGCCGTCCGAGCTGTACGAGGCGGCCGTGCTGCAGGGGGCTCAGGCGGTGGGGTGCCAGGAGTTGCTCTTGCGGCTCACCAAGGCGGGCTTGCGGCGGCGCAAGGAGTACCGGCCCCGCATCACGCACTGAGCGCCGACCGGGTGTCATGCGCCGAGCAGCATCAGTTCCGTCCGGATGTTGTTGCGCGCGGGCTCTTCGAAGCGTTCGCGCGCGGCGGGCGTGTGGAAGAGCCTGGGGAGCGCCAGTAGGCCGTTGAGCACTTCGGCTCGTCCGGCACGGAAGAACTCGTCGGGGACGAACGCGTACTCCTCCCGGACGGCGGCGGCGTACGCGGCGTACGTGCCGGGGTCGGCGGCGAGGACGGCGAGGTCCGCGTCGCAGAGGACCTGGCCGTTGCGGTCGTCCTCGTCCGGTGCGTGCGTGGCGGTGAGTTCGACCAGCCGGACGACCTCCTGGACGCGCGCGGGCGCGAGGTCGGTGTCGGCGAGCATCCGGGCGGCGAGGCGGGCGCTGCGCTCCTCGTTGTCGGCGCGCTCGGGGTCGTAGACGGCGTCGTGGAACCAGGCGGCGAGCCGGACGGCGTCGGGGTCGGCGGCGTGCGCGGCGAACTCGTCCACACGGTCGAGGACGGCGGTCAGGTGCGCCCGGGTGTGGTAGCGGCGATGCGGCTCGCCGTAGCGCTCGTCCAACTCCGTCCCGATATGCCGGGTGTGAGGCCCCGCGAGCGCGACCCACCGGTCGACAAGATCCATGCCCCCATCCTGGCGGACGGCCGGCGGGCCGGGACACGCGGTGCCGCCGTTCTTGCGCGCGCCGACCCGCCCCGCCACTATGGTGATCACTAAGAGTTAGGCAAGGCTTACCTCACTGCTGCTTACCTCACTACTGCCCGAGCTGGATGCCCGAGCTGGAAAGGCCGATCGTGGCCGCCTCTGTCCACCTGGTCGCCGGGAAGGCGACCGACTCGGTGACCTACGGGTTCCTGCCCGCCGCCGCGCGCCTGGGCCTCGACGTGACGCTGCTCACCGACCGCCCCGCCCTTTACCGGTCGGGTCCGCACGCGTTCGGCGGGCCGGTCGTCGAGTGCGACGTCTCCGACTTCCGGGACATCGTCGCCCACGTGGCCGACGGCGCGCCCGGTGGCGGGAACCTTGCCGCCGGGGACCCCGGTGGCGGGGAGCCCGCCGCCATCTTCTCCAACAGCGACTTCCTGCAGGCGCCCACCGCGCTGGCGGCGGCGTATTTCGGTCTCCCGGCCAAGGACTGGCGAGCGGCGACCCGTGCGAAGAACAAGGGCCTCATGCGCCGCCACCTGGCGGTCATCGACCCGGTCTTCTCGGCGGACGCGCGCCGGGTACCGGCGGACGCGCCGTATCCGCTCGTCGTCAAGCCGCGTGAGGGCGTCGCCAGCGAGGACGTGTTCCTCGTCCATGACGCCGCGGAGCTGGCCGCCCGGGTCGGCGAGATCTCCGCTCGGCGGGACGATCCGCTAGTGGCCGAGGAGTACCTGCCAGGGCACCTGCACACGCTGGAGACACTCGGCGATGGGCGGGAGCTGCGCGTCCTGGGTTCGTTCCGTACGACGCTCTCGCCGCCGCCGTTCTTCGTGGAAGAGCGCCTTGAGTGGGCGGAGCCGCCCGCAGAGACCCCGCAGGTTCTACGCCAACTGGAGGAGCTGGGGATCGGGTTCGGTGCGTGCCACACCGAGTTCGTCGTCCATGAGGGCCGCGCCCGCATCATCGAGGTCAACTACCGGTTGATCGGCGACCACTGTGACTTCCTCTTGGCCGACCTCCTCGGCGTCCCGCTCTTCGAGCAGATCCTCAAGGTGCACCTTGGCGAACCGTTGCCGGGCGTGCGGGTGCCGCAGCCGCGGCACGCGATCGCCGAGCCGGTCATCGCCGACCGGTCCGGCACGCTCACCTCGGCCCCCGGCCCACTGCGGCTGGCCGACGGCCCGGTGCAGCTGTTCTACCGTCCACAGCGCGCGGTCGGCGACTCGGTCGCGGTCACCCGCACCAACCGCGACTACCTCGGCACCGTGCGCGCGATAGGCCCCGGCCCGGACGAGGTGAACGCCGCCCTCGCCCGCTTCCGCGCCGCGCACGACTGGACCATCACATGACGGGCGACGCCGAGGGCCCACTGGCGGCCCGTGTTCTGGACGCGCTGCTCCGCGAGGACTACGGGGGCATACGGCGCTTCGTCCGGGACGGCTCGTTAGAACTCCCCGGCCTTTCGGTGCGCCTTCTACCGGCGCGCCCCGTGTTCCTCTTCGAACTGGTCGTCGCCCCTGACCAGGACCTCAAGCTGAGCGATGTCTTCCAGGTCGTCCGCACCGTGGCCGATCCCCGCGACGACACGGCGGCCTTCGAACGCGAATGCCTGGACGCGCTGGCGACCGCGAAACTGCACGACGACGCGCGCCCGGCCGTGCAGCGGCGGCTGGCGCACGTCCCGGACGAGCTGCGGACGGGCTCCGGGACGTTCTACGAGACGCTGGCGGCCTACAACGGCCATCCGGTGCACCCGGCGGGGCTGGGCCGCGCCGGCCTGTCCATGGCCGATCTGAGCCGTTACGCGCCCGAGTTCGCGCCGTCGTTCCCGCTGCGGTGGGCGTCGGTCCGGAACCCGGTGCTCACCGGCACGCTGCCGGAGTGGTGGCCCGCTCCGTCCGATGTGGGGGTGGGCGCGGCGGGCGCACTGTTCCCCGTCCACCCGCTGGCCGTGCCGCACGTGCAGGGGCGACCGGGCGCGGTGGTGGCCCCGGAACCGTTCCTGTCGGCCGGCCCGACGCTGTCGATGCGCACCGTGGCCGTCCTGAACGGCGACGCGCCGCTCGTCCATGTGAAGATGCCGCTGCCGACCAGCACGCTCGGGCTCCGCAACCGGCGCACCATCATGCCCGGCACGCTCCCAGACGGCGCCTTGGTCGAACGCATCCTGCGTCAGGTGCTCCAGCGGGAACAGGGGCTTCCCATCCTTCTCGCCGATGAGCAGACCTACGGCCATGCCGGCGATCCGCTCCTCGCCTACCTGGTGCGGCGCTTCCCACCGGAGACGGCGCGCGCGCACATCGTCCCGGTGGCGGCGCTGCTCGCGGAGGCTCCCGGCGGGGGCCACGTCATCGAACGCTGGGGCGTCGAAGACCTCTTCGGCACCTACCTGTCGGCGCTGTTCGCCTGGAACGTCACGCTGTTCCGCTACGGCATCGCGCTAGAGGCGCATCAGCAGAACGTCGCCCTCGTCTTGGACGACACGTCCCCGCTCCGTCTCCTCATCAAGGACAACGACGGCGCCTTGATACGCGCGTCCCGGCTCAGGGAGCACATCACGCCGTCTCCGGGCACGGACCCGCGCGACCTCATCGACCGCCGCATGACGACCGACGACCCCGAAGCCCTGGCCCGCGTGTTCGTCACCATCACGCTGCACCTGTGCGCCGCCGCGATCGCCGCCGGCCTGGCGGAGCGCGGCCTGCTCCCCTGGCGCGCCGGGCTCGCGATGATCCGCGAGCGCCTCGACGGCGCGCTAGGCCCGGACGACGCGTTCCTGCGCTCGCGCACCCTCGACGCCGACACGCTGCCGGGCAAGGCCATGGTCACCGCCGGAACCCTCGTCGACAAGGCGAGGACGGGCGCGGCCGACATCAACAAGCACTACGGCCCGCCAGGGCCCAACTACCTACGGGACGCGACGTGCTGCTAACAGAACTGTCCGGATCGGCCGTCACGGCCGGCGACGCCACCGCGACCGCGCTGCTCAACTGCCTCATCCGCGAGGTCTGCGCGCCCGAGCAGCAGGTGTGGCCGGACGGTGCCCGCCTCGTCGCGCGCCTCCCCCGCGCGGGCGTCGTGCTGCGCACCGGCCTGGCGCGCCCCCCGGTCGGCCCCACCTACCGCCTGGCGCCGCCCTACGAGGAGCGGCGCGAGGACGAGTGGATCCCGGCCTCCTGGGACAGGCTGGCGAACCTGCTCGCGGGCGAACTGGAACTGGCGACCGGCCGCCCCAATCCCGAGTTCCTCGCCCAGGTGGAGGACAGCCACGCCGCCCTCGCCGCCATCCTCGCCACACGAGGTGCCCCCTCGGACGACCGGTACATAGCCTCGGAACAGGCTCTTGTGGCGGGTCACCGGTTTCACCCGTCCCCGAAGTCGCGCCAGGGAGCGCCTAGTGACTGGCTCCGGTACGCGCCCGAGACAAGGGCTCGTTTCCGCCCGCACTGGCTGGCCGTCCCCGAGGAGCTCATCGCCGAGGAAGGCGACCCGGACGCGTTCGCAGCCCTGTCGTCCTACGGCCCCACCGCCCCTCCCGGACGAAAGCTGCTCCCCGTCCACCCGTGGCAGTTCTCCCTCCTCGCGGACAACCCCGTCCTACGGAGGGCCCTGGCCGAAAGACTCCTCCTTGACCTCGGCCCGTCCGACATGGAGGCGATCCCGACCTCCTCCGTCCGGACCGCCTACCTGCCGGACGCCGACGTGTTCTGCAAGTTCAGCCTGGACGTGCGCATCACCAACTGCGTGCGCAAGAACGCCTGGTACGAGCTGACCGGGGCGATAGCCCTCAACGGGTTGCTGCCGCCCATCTTCGGCATGCTGAACTCCACGCTTCTCTCAGAGCCCGCCTACCGCAGCGTCGCACTCCCCGACCGCCGCCTCTACGAGGGCTTGGGAGTGATCCTGCGCGAAGGCGTCACATCCCTTCCCGGCACTCCACTGCTGGCGGGCGCTCTAACCGACCCCTACAACACGTTCCTCGCGGACCTGCCCGCCCTGGAAAGCTCGGAAAGCGCCCGAGCATGGTGGGACGCCTACGTGGCCCAAGTGGCACCGCCCGTCCTTCGCGCCTATCTGGACCACGGAATCGTCCTGGAACCGCACCTGCAGAACGTGCTCGTCTGCGTCGACTCGACCGGCATGCCGATCCACGCGGCGTTCCGCGACCTGGAGGGCACCAAACTGACCGCCGGCCGCTGGGACCTGACGCACCTCCCGTCCCGCGTGGCCGAAAGCCTCACCTACGCGCCCGACCGAGGCTGGAACCGCGTCGTCTACTGCCTCCTGGTCAACCACCTCACCGAAATCGCCGCCGCCGTAGCCGACCTCCACCCGCACCTGGAACAAGCACTCTGGCTGGACGCGAGAAAACACTTCGCGGCCCACGGCCATCACCCACAAATCAAGGCTCTCCTGGCCGGAGTCCCATTGCCCGCCAAGGCGAACCTCCGCACCCGGTGGTCCCGCACAGCCGACCGAGGCGCCGCTTACGTCGCCGCCCCGAACCCTCTGGCAGCACCCCGACCGATATGAACGAACTCGCCCTGAACCTCGGCAGCTATCCGGCCTACATCTACGACCTGCCGGGCCTGGAAGACCACATAAGGACAATCCGCAGGGCCCTCGGCTCCACGGAACTGTTCTACGCCGCCAAGGCGAACCCGGACGCCGAGATCCTCCGCACTCTCGCACCCCATGTGGACGGTATTGAGGTGTCATCGGGCGGTGAACTGACCCACGTCCGAGAAACCGTCCCCGGCAAACCCCTCGCCTTCGGTGGGCCAGGCAAGACACCCGAAGAACTGCGCCTCGCCCTGACCGCCGACCGGATCCACGTGGAAAGCCCCAACGAACTAAGAAGCCTCGCCGCCCTGGGCCCCGCCGAGATCCTCCTCCGCGCGAACCTCCCCCTGAACACCCCGAACGCCGCCCTGACCATGAGCGGTCCTTTCGGCATGGACGAGGACGACCTCGACGAATGCGCCCGCCTCCTGGCCGACCACCCCGACCTGGCACTCCGGGGCGTCCACGCCCACCTGGCCTCCGGCCTGGACGCCCCCACCATGCTCGACCTCGCCCACCACATAGCCGAATGGGCACTCCCCTGGCTGAAAGCCCATGGAGTGGACGACCCGGAACTCAACGTGGGCGGCGGAATGGCCGTCGACTACACGTCCCCCGAAACCCGCTTCGACTGGAGCACCTACGCCCAGGGCCTGGCCTCCATCCCCGCCCGGATCCGCATAGAACCGGGCCGGGCCGTAACCGCCTACCACGGCTGGTACGTGACCGACGTCCTCGACACGAAAACGACCCGAGGCGAGACCTACGTCATTCTCCGAGGCGGCACCCACCACCTGAGAACCCCGGTGACAAAGGGCCACGACCAGCCCTTCACAGTCCTCACGGCCACCGGCCCGACGAGCCCCGCCACCCTGGTGGGCCAGTTGTGCACCCCGAAGGACGTCTTCGCCCGCAACGTCCCCGTCCC
>NZ_SMJW01000088.1 GCF_004348335.1 Actinomadura bangladeshensis
GGCGCGGGCTCCGGTACCGGGTCGGGGGCCGGGGCCGGATCCGGACTCCGCCACGACATCGAGATCGTCTCGGCGGCCCGCTCCGGGTCGGCCTTCTCCTGCCCCACGAGCCGGGTCAGGATCTGCCGCGCCGTCGGGCGCGCCGCCGGCTCCTTGCTGAGCGCGGCGGCGGCGATCTCGCGCAGCCGCGGGTCGAGGCCGGTGAGGTCGGGGTCCTCGTGGCCGATGCGGTGGAACGTCTCCGCGACCGTCCGGCCCTGGAACGGCGGGCGGCCCGTCCCGGCGTAGGCGACGACGCAGCCCCACGCGAAGACGTCCGACGCCTGCACGACCGGCTCGCCGCGCAGCACCTCGGGCGCGATATAGGACGGGGTACCCACGAATTGGCCGGTGCGGGTCGGCCCGTCGGGGGCGTCCAGGGCCCGTGCGATGCCGAAGTCGATGACGCGGGGCCCGGTGGACGACAGCAGCACGTTCGCGGGCTTGAGGTCGCGGTGGACGATCCCGGCGCCGTGGATGGCGGCGAGGGCCGTCGCGACGCCGACGGCGAGGCCCTCCAGATCCGAGCCGGGCAGCGGGCCCCGTTCGGCGACCGCCTTCTCCAGGCTCGGCCCGTCGATGTACTCGGTGACGATGTAGGGCGGGTCCTGGTCGAGTTCGGCGTCGATCACCGGGGCCGTGCAGAACCGGTGGACGCGCCGCGCGGCGGTCACCTCGCGGCGGAACCGCTCGAGGAACGCGGGCTCCCCGGCGAGGTCCCGGTTGACGACCTTCACCGCGACCCGCCGCCCGTCGGGCTCGGCGCCCAGGTAGACCGTGCCCATGCCGCCGCGGCCGAGCCGCCCGAGCAGGCGGTAGGGGCCGAGGACGCGGGGTTCGTCCTGCTCCAGCGGTCCGGCGGCGGTCGTCGTCATGGGGGGCGGCGCTCCTCGGGAAGATCGTCCTTCCGGCCCAGCCTAAGGGAGTCAGGGGAGCGGCAAGGGCCGGTCAGGGAATCAGCAGGAGCTTGCCGGTGCTGCGCCGCGCCTCCAGATCGGCGTGCGCGGACGCGGCCTCGGCGAGGTCGTACCGGTGCCCGACGTGCACGTTCACCGCGCCCGACGCGACCCAGCCGTAGACGTCGGCGGCGCGCTCCAGCAGCTCCTCGCGCTCGGCCACATAGTGGAGGAGCGTCGGCCGTGTCAGGTACACCGACCCGGCCTTGTTGAGCCGCTGCGGGTCGAACGGCGCCACCGCGCCCCCGGCCGCCCCGTACAGCGCCAGGGTGCCGCGCCGCCGCAGGCTCGCCAGGCTCCCGTCGAACGTGGGCGCCCCGACGCCGTCGTACACGGCGGCGACGCCCTCGCCGCCGGTCAGCTCCCGGACCCGGTCGGCGAAACCGTCGTAGCCCATGGTGACGTCCGCGCCCGCGTCCTTGGCGAGCCGCTCCTTCTCCGGCGTGGACGCCGTGCCGATGACGCGGGCGCCGAGCGCCTTGGCGGCCTGGGTGAGCAGCAGGCCCATCCCGCCGGCCGCCGCGTGCACGAGGACGGTGTCGCCCTCCCGGATCGGATACGTCGACCGGGTCAGGTAGTGCGCGGTCATGCCCTGCAGCAGCGACGCCGCCGCGTCCTCCAGCGTGACGCCGTCCGGGACGGGGACGACCACGTCCGCCGGGACGACGGCCTTCTCCGCGTACGCGCCCTGCACATTGGCCCAGGCCACACGGTCGCCGGGGGAGAACCCGCGGACGCCGTCGCCGACCGCCGCGACCGTCCCCGCCGCCTCCACGCCCGGCGTGTACGGGAGCTCCTGCGCGTACGCGCCCTTGCGGTAGTACACGTCGATGAAGTTGACGCCGGCCGCGGCCACGTCGATCAGCACCTCGCCGGGGCCGGGCTCCGGGACGGGGCGCTCCGCGGGCTCCAGGACCTCGGGTCCGCCGTTCCGGGTGATGACGATCGCGCGCATGTGCGGCCCTCCTGATCAGTGGTCGGTGATCTCCGAAACCCGCCGCCTCCGCCGGTTGTTCCCCCGGCCCCGCCGCCGGTCGGTCACACCCAGTCGCGCATCGTCCGGCCGGCGAGCGCGACGGCCTCCTCGACCCGGGCCGCGACCGTCCCGGCGTCCCAGATGTCGCGGCGGGCGCACTCCTCGAACGCGACCTTGACCGTCGCGAGGTAGAACGCGACGACGATCCGCGGCCGCAGGTCGTGCTCGGTGTCGACGCCCTCCCGCCGCGCGATCTGGTCGGCGAGCGACTCCGCCGACGCCGAGTAGCGCGCCATCTGCGCGGCCATCAGCGACGGCGTCGACTCGATCACCTTCCGGACGCGGCGGAACCGGGCGCCCTCGGCCGGGTCGCTCTCGGCGATCGTCCGCAGCACCACCCGCAGCGACTCGAACAGCGCGGTGAACGGCCGCTCCCCGGGCGGCCGTCCCGCGAGCGCCTCGGCGAGCACCCGGTCGTGCTCGCTCAGGAAGCTCGTGACGACGTCCTCCTTGGTGGCGAAGTAGCGGAAGAACGTCCGCTGCGACACCTCCACGGCCGCCACGATCTCGTCGATCGTCGTGGCCTCGTAGCCCTTGGCGGTGAACAGGTCCAGGGCCGCGTCGATGAGCGCGAGCCGCGTCCGCTGCTTCTTGCGCTCGCGGAGCCCGGCCAGCGCGCGGTCCGGTGCCGGGACATGGCCTGACGGGTCGCCGGCGGGGACGGCGCTCATCGGCTCGCTCCTTCTATCTGGCTGGCGCGGGCGTGGCGTGCCCGTTTCAAAGAGGCTTCTATCACGGACGGACCCTCCGCCTGCGGGGCGGGTTCCGCCCGCCGGGACGCGTGCGCCGCGCTCGGCCGCCGCGATTGGCGCGGCCGGACGCGGCGTGCCGCGCCCCTCCCCGGGAACCATCCCCGCGGTAACGGGAAACAGCCGTCCCACTCTCCGGATTCTCGCTGCGCAGCCGCGGTTTTCGGGTCATGCTGAGGGACGGTCACCATTCGTCGCCGGATGATCGCCCGAGGTCATCGGGACGGCTCGGACCGTGATGGGCGGCTGAAGTGTCTGTAGTCGGTGGACGGGAGATTCCCGAGATGCGCCGGCGCCACCTCGCGGCGCTCGCGCGCGAGGTCGAGGCCCGGGGCCTCGGCTGGCGGTTCGCCGGCCCCGGGGAGTCGCTGCTGGCCGTCTACGGCCCGCGGACCCGGCGCCGGCTGATGGTCGTCGCGACCCCCGTGGCCGACGGCTGGTCCTACCTGTGGCCGGACGGCGGTATCGCCGACGTCACCGACGTGGGCGCGGCCGCCGACCAACTGACCCGCCTGCTGACCTGATCCCGCCTTGCCCCCGGGGCGGCGCCTTCCCTAGACTCCGAGGCGAACGTTTGTTCGAACGTCCGCATGTCCTTCCCCCGTGCGGTGAGCGCGAGGGGGAGGCAGATGACACGCGTGTTCGGCGATCCGGTGGACGTCTGGGTGACCGACGGCCGTCCGGCCCGGTTCGTCTGGCGCGGCCGGCTCTACGCCGTGCGGCGGGTGCTGGAGCACTGGGTCACCACCCGTGACTGGTGGCGGGAGCGGGAGCCCGCCGGCGAGGCCACCGGGGAGCGGGAGTTCTGGCGGGTCGAGGCGACCCCGGACCGGGAGATCGGCGTCTATGAGCTGCGTTACGACGTGGCCGCCGACAGCTGGCTGCTTTCGCGGGTATGGGATTGACGTGCACATTCATGTCGCTTCGGGCTATTCGCTCCGCTACGGCACCGCCGCGCCCGCGGCGCTGGCCGAGCGCGCGGCGGGCCTCGGCATGGAGACGCTCGCGCTGACCGACCGGGACGGGCTGTACGGGGCCGTCCGCCACGTCCGGTCCTGCGCGGACGCGGGTCTCGGCGCCGTGGTCGGCGCCGATCTGCGGGTCGTCTCCACCGGGGAGGAGCGGATCGTGGTGCTCGCCGAGGGGCGGGCCGGGTGGCGGTCGCTGTGCCGGCTGGTGTCGGCGGCGCACGCGGCGGGCGGGCGCGGGAACCCCGTGGTCACGCGGGAGATGGTCGGCGCGCACGCCGAGGGGCTCATCGTGCTGCTCGGCCCGGCGTCCGACGTGGGGCGGGCCGTGGCCGGCCGGCGCCCGGACGCCGCGGCGGCGCGGCTGGACGCCTGGCGCGCGACCGCCGAGACGGCCGTCGAGATCGTGAACCACTACGGCAGGGGCGACGGGCCGCGCGCCGCGCGGATGCTGGCGCTCGCCCGGGACGCCGGCGTGCCCGCCGTGCTCGGCAACGCCGTCCGGTACCTGGAGCCGGCCGACCACCCGGTCGCGCAGGTGCTGGACGTGACGCGCAAGCTCGTCCCGCTGGACCGGCGGCACCTGGACGACCACACCGGGCACGCCTACCTGAAGTCGGTCCCGGAGCTGCGCCGCGCCGCCGAGCTGGCCTGCGGCCCCGAGGAGGCCGAGGCGCTGCTCGCGGCGACCCGGCGGCTCTCCGAGCGGTGCGTGCTGGACCCCGGCCGCGACCTCGGGATGGACGACGTCCACCTGCCGGCCGTGCACGGCGACCCGTACGCCCGGCTCGTCGCCCGGTGCGCGGACGGGATGGCCCGGCGCGGCCTCGCGGGGTCGGCCGAGGCCGCCGGCCGGCTCGACGCCGAACTCGGCGTCATCGCCCGCAAGGGCCTCGCGCCGTACTTCCTCACCGTCGCGGACGCCGCCGCGCTCATCCGGGAGCGCGGCATCCGCTGCGCGATCCGCGGGTCGGGCGCGGGCAGCCTGGTCAACTACCTGATCGGCATCGGCGACCTCGACCCGCTGCGGCACGGCCTGCTCATGGAGCGGTTCCTCGCCGACAGCCGCGAGGGCCTGCCCGACATCGACCTGGACGTGGAGTCGGCGCGCCGCCTGGAGGCGTACCAGGCGCTGTTCGACCGGTTCGGCGCCGGCAGCACGGCGTGCGTGTCGATGATGGAGACCTACCGGGCGCGCAGCGCGCTGCGCGACGTCGGCAACGCCGTCGGGCTCCCGCCCGCCGAGATCGACGCGATCGCCAAGGCGTTCCCGCGGATCCGGGCGAGCCAGATCCGCGCGGCCCTGGACGACCTGCCCGAGCTGCGGCAGAGCAACCTGGCCGCCGGCCGCCTGGAGGTGCTGTTCCGGATCGCCGAGCGCCTGGACGGCCTGCCCCGCCACATCGCCATGCACCCGTGCGGCGTCCTGCTGTCGAACCCGACGCTGCGGGACCGGACGCCGATCGAGCAGGCCGCGGCCGGGTTCCCGATGAGCCAGTTCGACAAGGACGACGTCGAGGCGATGGGCCTGCTCAAGCTCGACGTCATCGGCGTCCGCATGCAGTCGGCGATGGCGCACGCGGTGGCGGAGGTCGCCCGGCTGTCGGGGGAGGAGATCGCCCTGGAGGACGTTCCGCGCGACGACCCCGCCACGTTCGCGCTGATCCGCACGTCCCGGACGCTCGGCTGCTTCCAGATCGAGTCGCCCGGCCAGCGCGACCTGATCGGCCGGCTCCAGCCCCGCGACCTCGACGACCTGGTCATCGACATCTCGCTGTTCCGGCCCGGCCCGGTCAACTCCGACATGGTGTCGCCGTTCCTGGAGGCGCGCGCCGGGACCCGCGAGCCCGCCTACCCGCACCCCGATCTCGAACCGGCGCTGCGGGAGAGCCTCGGCGTGGTCGTCTTCCACGAGCAGGTGCTCCGCGTCATCGACGCGATGACCGGATGCGGCCTGTCGCAGGCGGAGGCGGCGCGGCGGAGCCTCGGCCACGAGCGCGGCCCGGAGGCGGTCGGCGCCTGGTTCCGGGAGCGGGCGCTGGCGCGCGGCTACGACGGGCCGACCGTCGAGCGCGTCTGGCGGACGCTGACCGCGTTCGGCGCGTTCGGCTTCTGCAAGGCCCACGCCGCGTCGTTCGCGCTGCCCACCTACCAGTCGGCCTGGCTGAAACGGCACCATCCGGCCGCCTTCTACGCGGGCGTCCTCACCCACGACCCCGGCATGTACCCCAAGCGGGTCATCCTCGACGACGCACGGCATTTCGGCGTCCCGATCCTGCCGCTGGACGTCAACCGCTCGGCCGCCGGCTGGCACGCCGAACCCGTCTCCGAGGGCGGGACGACCGGGATCCGGGTCGCGCTGAGCGAGGTCAAGGGCATCTCCGAGGCCGAGGTCGGTGCGATCGTCGGCGCCCGGCCGTACGGGTCGCTGGCCGACTTCTGGCGGCGCGCCGGCGTCTCCCGGCCGACCGCGGAGCGGCTCGTGCTGACCGGGGCGTTCGACAGTGTCCACGCCCGGGTGCCGCGCCGCGACCTGCTCTGCCGCGTCGGCGCCCTGGACCGCGCCACCGCCCGCACCGCCCCGGTAGAGGGCCAGCTCGCCCTCGCCGACGAGGCGGGCCTGGAGGTCGACTTCGCCGACGAGATCCCGGCGGGGGAGCTGCCGCCGATGACGCCGTCCGAGATCGTCGAGGCGGAGCTGGACATCCTCGGCATGGACGTGAGCCGGCACGTCCTGACCTTCTACGACGGGCTGCTCGCGGGGCTCGGCGTCGTCCGCGCCGCCGACCTGCCGGGGCGCCCCGCCGGGAGCGAGGTCCTGGTCGCCGGGGTCAAGGTCGCCACGCAGACCCCGGCGGTCCGGTCCGGGCAGCGCGTCATCTTCGCCACGCTGGACGACGCGACGGGCCCGGTCGACCTCACCTTCTTCGAGTCGGTGCAGGACCGGTGCGCCGCCACCGTGTTCGGCTCCTGGCTGCTCGTCGCCCGCGGCCGCGTCCGCCACGCCGGGGACCGCGCCGTCTCGATCACCGCGAGCGCCTGCTGGGACCTGAACGTCCTGTACGAGGAGTGGCGGCGCGGCGGGCCGGACGCCGTCCGCGCCGCGATGAGCGGTGCGGCCTCGCACGGCCGCCCGGTGGGCCGCCGCGTCGTCCACCCGACCGGCTTCGCGATGTCCCCGTACTCCGACATCGCGCACGCCGGCCCGGCGATCAAGCGCCCGCCGAGGTCCGCCCTCTGGCACACCAGCCCGGGAAGCTCCGGTTAGCCCTCCGGTCAGCTCTCCCGCACGAGCTGCAGGCGGGTGATCTGGAAGACGGTCGCCATGCAGAGCGAGGCGGCGAGGGCCTGGAACGCGGCGGCGGCGACGCCGACGTGGACGTCGAAGCGCGCCTCGGCGAGGGTGTCGACGCTGCCGTGCGTGAACGCGCGGCCGAGGAGCAGGCCGAGCAGGGCACAGACCCACCAGGCCGCCACGACGAGCCCGGCGGCCTGGCGTTCGGCCGTCCGGTACCGGCCACTGTTCACCCACACCTCGTAGACCACCCGGGGCGGCACCCACAGGTTGACGACGGGCAGGACCCAGCCGAGCAGGACCCAGGCGCGGTGGTGCCGGTGCGGTCCCGGCGACTGCCGGAACGCCCGCCACAGCCACACCAGGTAGAGCAGCCCGGTGACCACGGCCATGATCACGCCGATCGTGAACACGTCCGCGTAGGGCGCGAGGGCCTTGCCGGTGGCGACCGCGTCGTAGCTGTCATGCGTCGCCCCGCGCAGCGGGTGGGCGAGCCTGAGCAGGCTGATCCCCGCGCCGAGCGCGACGAACGCGTTGAAGCCGAGGAGCATGAACACGGCCACGCCGACGGCGCGGAAGTCGCGGCGCCGCGCCCACGCACCGCAGGCCGGGCACCGGTCGACCTCCGTCGGGATGATGTCGCCGCACAGCGCGCACGGCATGATCCACCTCCCTGGCCTTTGCGGTTGGTTGCTTTGGATACTACGTACGTTTGACATGCGCGACCCCGCGCGGGTTCGCGGCCCTTACCGGATCGTCACACGCGGAACACGACTCCGGCGGCGGTATAGGCGAACGCGGCGGTGACGGCGGCCCACGCGGCGAGCCGGCCGAGGCCGCCCGTCGCCAGCAGCCGCTCGGGCCGGAGGCCGGTCACCGCGAGCAGCGCCCACCACTGGGCGGCGAGCGCGATCGTCCCGTACAGCGACCCGAACCCGATCAGCGAGAACAGCAGGACGCTGCCGGCGGGGGTCGCGACGTGCGCGAACAGCGCCGGTCCGCGCTCCGGCCCGCGCAGGCCGCGGCGCAGCGCCACCAGGACGGCCGCCCAGCCGGCCGCGCACAGCGCCCAGACGACGAGGGCGGCGACGGGCAGCCCGTTCAGCGACTCCGGTGCCAGTGCCGTGTTCCTTCCCCCGTGTGTGCCCGCCTCGTGCCGTCCGCTCCCGGTCAGGTCATGAGGCCCGACTCCCAGGCCCAGGCGGCCGTCTCCACCCGGTTCCGCGTGGCCAGTTTGCGGTGGACGCTCCCGAGATGCGTCTTGACCGTGGACAGCGACACGAACAGCTCCCCGGCGATCTCCTCGTTCGTCCGGCCGCGCGCGACGAGCCTGACGACGTCCAGCTCCCGGTCGGTGAGCGGCTCGCGCGGCGGGGCGGCCGACGGGCGGGGCCGCGCCAGCCGCTCCAGCAGCCGGACGGTGATGGACGGCGACACCAGCGACCCGCCGTTCGCCGCCGCGCGGACCGCCTCCACCAGCAGCGCGGGCCCGCTGTCCTTCAGCAGGAACCCGACCGCGCCGCCGCGCAGCGCCCCGTAGACGTACTCGTCCATGTCGAACGTGGTGACGATCACGACGCGGAGCGGGTCGGGGACGCCGGGCGCGGCCAGCGTGCGGGTCGCCTCCAGGCCGTCCATCGCCGGCATCCGGATGTCGAACAGGCACACGTCGGGGCGCAGCCGGCGGGCCAGCGCGACGGCCTCGGCGCCGTCGGCGGCCTCCCCGACCACCTCCATGTCGGGCTGCGAGTCGACGATCATCCGGAACCCGGTCCGGACCATCTCCTGATCGTCGGCGACGAGTACGCGGATGGCCACGGGGCCGATTCTGTCAGCAACGCACCGGTCACCGCTCCCCGCCCGGCAGCAGCGCGACGACCTCCCAGCCGCCCTCCGGGCGCGGACCCGCGCGCAGCCGGCCGCCGAGCGCGCCGACCCGCTCGGCCAGCCCGGTCAGCCCGAACCCGCCGGACGGCAGCATCCGGCCGCGGCCCCGCCCGTCGTCCCGCACCGCCACCTCGACGCCGCCGCCGGCCCGGGTGAGGGTGACCCGGACGGCCTCGGCGTCGGCGGCGTGCTTGCGGACGTTGGTCAGCGCCTCCTGCACGACGCGGTGCGCCGACGCCGCCACCTCGGGCGGCAGCGCGCCGAGGTCGGGCGCGAGCGTCAGCGTCGCCGGCGGGTGGGTGAACCCGGCGACGAGCTCCCGGAGCTGCGCGAGGTCGCCGACGGGGCGGGTGGCGGAGCCGCCGTCCGCGAGGGCCTCCCCGTCCGGCGCGTTGACGTGCTGCGCGTCCCGCAGCAGGCCGACCATGCGGCGCATCGACGTCAGCGCCTCGGTGCCGGCCTTCTCGATGCCGCCGAACATGCGGTCGAGGTCCTCGGGCTGCTGGCCCGCCCCCGCCTGCGCCGCGAACCGCGCCGCCTGCGCCTGGACGACGATGCCCGTCACATGGTGGGCGACGAAGTCGTGCAGGTCGCGGGCGAGCTCCAGCCGCTCGTCCCGCCGCGCCGCCGCCAGCGACCGGGACCGCCGCGCGTCCAGCGCCCGCAGGTACAGGCCGATGCCGAGGGCGATCGACACGGTGATGCCGAGCGGTGCGGTGAACAGCGCCGCGGCGAGCACCGACCAGCGCAGCGGCGTCGCGAGGACCGCCGCGCCGAGCAGCAGCGCCAGCGGGAGGAGCTCCTCCCGGCGCGCCTTCCACACCACCCGCGCGATCACGATCAGCAGCCCGCCGATCTCCGCGAACACGCTCGGGGTGCTGAACTGCGGCCGGACCGCCATGCCGAGGTACAGGGTCGTGAACGCCGACACCGCCCCGGCCGCGACCGCCCACGGGACGAGCCGCCGGGCGATCGCCGCGACGTTGGCGAGGGCCGCGACCGCCACCATCCACAGGGCGGGCGAGTCGTGGAAGGCGTACCCCAGGCAGAGCAGCAGGAACAGGCAGGCGAACCCCGCGTAGGCGAGGCGCACCACGCAGCCGCCCACCGAGTGGATGCGGTCCAGCCCTGCCCCGACGTCGTTCACGGTCATGCAGGCTACGTCCCGCCGCGGCGGAGCGGATCGACCGTTCGGCCGATCCCGCCCGGCCGGTCGAATATCCATTCGAAAATGTCGGACCCGCCCCATAGCGTTGACCACGTGATTTGGGCGACACCTGGGAACAGGCGTCGAACCGAGTGGCTTGTAATGACGTACTTAGGGGTATGTGGCTACCGGTGGCACCCGCACAGGAGCGGGCCACCGGGGTTCAAGGAAGGGGTGTTGGCATGAGCGCAGCGACCGACACGTTCCATCTCTCCCACCCGCGGCTCGACGGGCCCGCCGAGCGGACCGTCGTGGAGCCGTGGCTCACCGAGCTCTCGCACGCGTCGCTGAACGCCTACGCCGAGCCCGCGCCCGCGCTGGCCCCGGTCGAGGCCCTGCCCGTGCGGCAGCGGCCCGTGCCCGCCCGCCGCGTCGCCGTGGCGGCCTGACGCACCGACGAAAAGGGGATCGAGGACGCCCTCGATCCCCTTTTCCCATGCCTCTGTGTCTCATATTTCGATACGCACTTCTCAAAATTTGAGAAGACGTCGTAGTGTTCGAGCACCGGACCCAGAGAGGTGATCCCGATGCCGGCCTACACCCACGGCCACCATGAGACCGTCCTGAGCTCGCACCAGTGGCGGACGGTCGAGAACTCCGCCGCCTACCTGATCGAGCACCTGCGCCCGGGGCTGTCCGTCCTGGACGTCGGCTGCGGCCCCGGCACCATCACCGCTGGCCTGGCCGAACGCGTCGCCCCCGGCCGCGTCGTCGCCGCCGACTCCGCCGAGACCGTCCTGGCCGAGGCCCGCAAGAGCACCGCCGCCTCGTCCAACGTGGAGTTCGCGGTCGCCGACGTTCACGCACTGGACTTTCCCGACGGCACCTTCGACATCGTGCACGCCCACCAGGTCCTGCAGCACGTCGCCGACCCCGTCCAGGCCCTGCGAGAGATGCGCCGCGTCGCCCGGCCGGGCGGCGTCGTCGCCGCCCGCGACGCCGACTTCGGCACCATGATCTGGTACCCGGAGCCGCCCGCCATGGACGCCTGGCTGCCGGTGTACTACAAGGTCGCCCGCGGCAACGGCGGCGAGCCCGACGCCGGCCGCCGCCTGGTCTCCTGGGCCCGCGCGGCCGGCTTCACCGACGTCGCCGCGACCGCCTCCGCCTGGTGCTACGCCACCCCCGAGGAGCGCGAGTGGTGGAGCGAGTCCTGGGGCGGCCGCCTGATCAACTCCTCGGTCGCCGACCACGCCGTGTCCGGCGGCCACGCGACACGCGAGGAACTCCAGCGCATCTACGAGGGCTGGAAGGAGTGGTCCGCCGCCGAGGACGGCTGGTACTCGGTCACCCACGGCGAAATCCTCTGCCGCGCCTGACGCGGGAGGATTTCCGGATAAGGTGGCGTTCCGTTCTAGCCCCACGGAGATTCCGTGCCACCGACATTCGACACGACGGCGCCCAACATCGCCCGCATCTATGACGCGATGCTCGGCGGCAAGGACAATTTCGCCGCCGACCGGGAGGCCGCCGACCGGCTGACCGAACTGGAGCCGCTCTCGCCCCTGTACGCGCGCGAGCACCGCAGGTACATCGGGCGGGCGGTGCGCCTCATGGCCGGGTACGGAATACGCCAGTTCCTCGATATCGGCACGGGCCTGCCGACCATGGACAATGTCCACCAGATCGCCCACCGGCACGCGCCGGGCTCGCACGTGGTGTACGTCGACAACGACGCGAACGTCTGCGCGCACGCCCGTGCGCTCCTGGCGGACGACCCGGGGAGCGTCGCGGTGGTCAAGGAGGACCTGTGCCGCCCGGAGCGGATCCTCGACCACCCCGACACCCGCCGGCTGATCGATTTCGGCGCGCCGGTCGGCATTCTGGTCACCGGTATCCTGCATTTCGTCCCGGACGCCGATGGCCCGTTCCGGTCGCTCGGCGTTCTCACCGAGGCGATGTGCTCCGGAAGCTGCCTGGCCATTTCCCACATCACCGACGAGGTCGTGCGGGAGACCCGGCCGTCCGACAACCGGTCCGGCATGGAGGTGTTCGCGAAGAGCAACGCCCCGATGCACTGCCGCGGCCGCGCCGACATCGAACGGTTCCTGACCGGCCTGGAAATCCAGGATCCGGGCATCGTGTGCATATCGGAATGGCGGGCCCCGGATCCGTCGGTCATCCGGGACGACCTGCGCGACGTGTGGCTGGCGGGCGTGGGGCGGAAGCGCTGATCGGCGCGTCGTGCTCAGCGCGGTGTGACCGACATCGGTAGGGACGCGAAACCGCGGACGTAGGGGGACTGGGGGCGCCGGGCCCGGGACGGGTCGAGGTCGAAGGCGGCCAGGCGGGCCACCATCTCCTCCAGGACGATCCGCGTCTCCAGCCGGGCCAGCGACGCGCCGAGGCAGTAGTGCGGGCCGCTCCCGAAGGTGGCCATCGGGGAGGTATCGCGGTCCAGGTCGTACTCCTCGGGGCGCTCGAAGACGCGCGGGTCGCGGTTGGCCGCGCCGGGGAGCAGCATGATCCGCGCTCCGGCGGGCAGCGCGACGCCGTGCAGCTCGATGTCCTCGGTGAGGGTCCGCAACTGGGTCGGGGCGGCGGTGTCGTAGCGCAGCGTCTCCTCGATCCAGTCGGGGATCCGGCCCTCGAACGCCTTGTCCCGCTGCGCGGGATGGCGCCACGCCCAGTACCAGGCGTTGCCGATGAGGTTGGCCGTGGTCTCGTTGCCCGCCCCGACCAGCAGGTGCAGGAACGCGATGATCTCGTCGTCGGTCAGCGACTCCCCGTTGAGGTCGGCGTCCAGCAGGGCCGAGGCCAGGTCGTCCCGGCGCCGGCGGCGGCGGTCGGCGACGATCTCCGCGAAGTGCCCGACCAGCTCCAGCAGCGCCGTGAGGCCCTCCGGGCCGATCTCCCGCGTCCCCGGCTCCCGGTGCATCGCCGCGTCCGCCAGCCGGCGCACCTCCGCCCGGTCCGCCTCGGGGACGCCGACCAGTTCGGAGATGACGTCGGTGGGCAGCCGCGCGGCGATCTCGGTGACCAGGTCGAACTCGCCGGACTCCAGCGCCGCCTCAATGTGGCGCCGGGCGATCACGCGGATGCGCGGCTCCAGTTCCGCGATCCGCCGGGGGGTGAACGCGCGCGACACGAGCCTGCGCATCCGCGTGTGCCGGGGCGGGTCCATCGCGATGAAGGACATCGCCTCCTGCGCCTGCGGCCCCCAGGCGCGGCGCTCCAGCAGCGGCCCGTTGGCGCTGGAGAACCGGGCCGCGTCACGGAAGGCCGCCACGACGTCGGCGTGCCGGGACAGGGCCCAGAAGTCCAGCTCCTCGTTGCGGTAGACGGGTGCCTCGTCCCGCAGCCGCGCGTACACCGGGTACGGATCCGCGTCGACCCGGTGGAAATCGTACGGACTGAACTCCACGCCCACCGCCGGCCTCCCTGACACGTCGACGACGACCCGTCACAGCTTCGCGCGGACGGCCCCGAGATGACAGACCAAGATCGCCTAGGGCCGAAAGCGGCCACTTACCGCGCGGTTAGAAGGGGTCGGTCAGTTCTCCCAGTTTGTCGGTCAGGCGCAGGTTGTGGGAGTAGTCGACGGGGACGGCGACGACGGAGACCGCGTCCTCGGCGAGGGCCTTGCGGAGGGTGGGGAGCAGGTCGCCGGCGGACTCCACGCGGTGGCCGCGGGCGCCGAAGCTCTCCGCGTACGTCACGAAGTCCGGGTTGCCGAACTTGATGTGGGAGCTGGTGCCGAGGTCGAGGTCCATCTTCCACTCGATCAGGCCGTAGGCGGAGTCGTCCCAGATCAGGACGGTGATCGGGACGTTCTCGCGGACGGCGGTCTCCAGCTCCTGGGAGTTCATCAGGAACGCGCCGTCGCCCGTCGCGGCGAGGACGTTCCGGTCCGGGTGCGCGAGCTTCGCGGCGATGGCCCCCGGAACGGAGAAGCCCATCGAGGACAGGCCGTTGGAGACGATCAGGGTGTTCGGCTCGTACGTCGGATACATGCGGGCCATCCACATCTTCACCGCGCCGGTGTCGGCGAGGACGATGTCCTCGCGGCCCATGGCGGCGCGGACATCGGAGACGATGCGGCGGGGCGAGAGCGGGAAACCGTCCTCGGTGGCGCCCTCGGCGAGCTCCTCCCGGAGCATCTCCCGAATCCTGTGCCCCGTCCCGTTCAGGTCGAAGCGGCGGTGGACGGAGTCGGCGAGCGCGTGCAGCGAGCGGGAGATGTCGCCCTGGACGCCGACCGCGACCGGGTAGTGGTCGTCGACCTCGGCGGGGAACTGGTGGATGTGGACGATCTTCTTGTCCGCCACCGGGTTGATCTTGACGGGGTCGAACTCCTGGAGCTCGTAGCCGACGGTGATCAGGACGTCCGCCTCGTCGAAGCCGAAGTTCACGTAGTCGTGCCGCATGAAGCCGACGGCGCCGAGCGCGTTGGGGTGGTCGTCGGGGAAGACGCCCTTGCCGTTGAAAGTGGTCGCGACCGGCAGGCCGAGGCGCTCGGAGAAGTGGACCAGCGCGTCGCCCGCGCCGGCGCGGGTCGCGCCGTGCCCGGCGAGCACGATCGGCCGCCGGGCGAGGGCGAGCACGTCGGCGGCGCGGGCGACCTGGGACGCCGACGGCTCCTGCGTCCGGACGACGTTCAGCGGCAGGGGCGCCAGGTCGGCGGAGACCTTCGCCGCCTCGACGTCCTCCGGGATGGCCAGGTAGACCGCGCCGGGACGCTCGGTCTGCGCGGTCTTGAACGCCTTGCGCACCATCTCGGGCAGCGCCTCGGCGCGCGGCGCCAGCTCCGACCACTTGGTGATCGGCCGGAACAGCGACACGAGGTCGATGACCTGGTGCGACTCCTTGTAGATGCGGTCGAGGCCGACCTGCGCGGAGATCGCGACGACGGGCGTGCTGTTGGTGGTGGCGTCGGCGACGCCGAGCTGCAGGTTGATCGCGCCGGGGCCGAGCGTCGCGGACGCCACGCCCGCGCGGCCGGTGAGGCGGCCGTAGATCTCGGCCATGAAGGCCGCGCCCTGCTCGTGCCGGACGAGGATGTAGCGGATCGACGAGTCGTTCAGGGCATGGACGAAATGGATGTTCTCCTCGCCCGGGATGCCGAAGACGTATTCGACGCCCTCCGCCTCAAGGGTCCTGACGAGCAGGCGGGCGGCGTCTTGCTGCGCGGACATCTGTCCCATCTCCAGTTCGCGTCTCGCTGGTTGCCTCCCGTACAGCACGCCGAGCGGAGCGTCCATTCCGCCGCCGCGCCGGGCCGCGCGGCGGCGGTACGGCTCAGGAGTCGGCCATGTCCTTGATGGCGCGGAGGGTCGGCTCGTCCCTCACCCCGGCGATCAGCAGGGTGGTGACGGGGCTGTCGCGCCAGAGCTGGAGCCGCTCCTTGATCCGGCCGAGCGGGCCGAGCAGCGAGATCGCGTCGGCCAGCTCCTCCGGGACGGCCTTGATCGCCTCGTCGCGGCGGCCGGACAGGAACAGCTCCTGGACGCGCGCGGCCTGCTCCGCGAAGCCGAGCCGGCCGATCAGGTCGAGGTGGAAGTTGCGGTCCTTGGCGCCCATCCCGCCGATGTAGAACGCGAGCGGCATCTTGGCGAACTCCAGCGCCGAGGCGAGGTCGTCGGTGACGATCGTGGTGACGGTCGCGGCGATCTCGAAGCCGTCCGGGCGGTCCGCGAGCGAGGCGCCGAAGACGGAGTCGATCTGCTCCGGGTCGACGAACAGCGGCAGCCAGCCCTGCGCGACCTCGGTGGACAGCGCGACGTTCTTCGGGCCCTCGGCGCCCAGGTAGACGGGGATCTCCGGCCGGACGGGGTGGACGATCGACTTCAGCGGCTTGCCGAGCCCGGCGCCGCCTGGGTAGGGCAGCGGGTAGTGGGGGCCCTCGCTGGTCACCGGGCCCTCGCGCCGCCAGATCTGCCGGACGATGTCGAGGTACTCGCGGGTGCGGGCGAGCGGCTTCGGGAACGGCTGCCCGTACCAGCCCTCGACGACCTGCGGCCCGGACGCGCCGAGGCCGAGGATCATCCGCCCGCCGGACAGCGCGTCCAGGGTCAGCGCGTGCATCGCGGTGGCCGCCGGGGTGCGCGCCGACATCTGGACGACGGCCGTGCCGAGCTTGATCCGGGACGTGCGGGCGGCGTACCAGGCCAGCGGGGTGAACGCGTCCGAGCCGTACGCCTCGGCGGTGAACACCGAGTCGTAGCCGCAGCGCTCGGCGGCCAGCACCGTCTCGGTCTGGTCGTCGGGTTCGCCCTGCCAGTAGCCGACGTTGATGCCGAGCTTGAGTTCCGCGGTCACGTTGCACCCTCCGGTAGTCGACGCACCGGCGATACTAGAACACGTTCTAGTTTCCCGGAAGGGGGGCCGCCCTCCCGGTGCGGGGCGGTCCGGGCGCGAACGAGGGCCGCGGCGCAGCGCGCCGCGGCCCGGGGGGTTCGCCGCTAGCTCTCCTTGATCGCCTCCAGCAGGCCCCGCCAGGCGGACGGGGTCAGGACCAGCGCCGGTCCGGCGGGGTCCTTGGAGTCGCGCACCGCGCGAAGGTCGCTGGACAAGGCCGCCATCTCGACGCACTGGTCGCCGCTTCCGCTGCGGGACGACTTGCGCCAGACGGCACCGGTGAGTTCGCGATGCAGGTTGGTCACGGGCTACTCCTAGCTGCCTCGGCGATGAGGTGCGCGGAATCCTCGGGGGACAGGGCTCGCGCCGCGATGAGATCGAAGCGGTCCCTATGCTTTGCTATTTCCTCGGCGCTCTCAAGGTAAACGTCGCCCATAGTGCCCTCGACATAGGCGATATCGGGGTCCGCGGGGTCTGGATACGACAATATGGTGAAACGTCCGTCAAGGCCCGCATGCGCCTCGGCTGTGTACGGAAGTACCTGGATCGTCACCGTTGGGCGGGTCTGCGCGGCGGTGGCGAGGGCCTCCAGCTGGCCCCGCATCACCTCCGGGCCGCCGATCGGGCGGTGCAGCACCGCCTCGTCGAAGATCACCTGCAGGCGGGGCGCGTCGGTGCGGTCCAGCAGCGCCTGCCTGATCTTGCGGGCGGCGATGCGGCGCTCGATGTCCTCCTGGGCGGGCAGCAGCCGGCCCGCCGTGATCACGGCGCGGGAGTACGGCTCGGTCTGCAGCAGCCCGTGCACGAGCTGCGGGTCCCAGGTGCGGATGTGCGAGGCCTCGTCCTCCAGCGCGACGTAGCTGCCGGCGAAGACGTCCTGGTAGGCCGTCCACCAGCCGCGCTGGCCGGCCTGCCGGGCGAGGGTGATGAGCGCGTCGCGATCCGGGCTCGGGACGCCGTAGAGGTCGAGGATGTCGGCGATGTCGCCGGGCTTCGGGCGGGTCTGGCTGGTCTCGAGGCGGGAGACGGTGGCTCGCGACCAGTCCAGCCGGTCCGCCACCTCCTGCAGGGTGAGGCCCTGCTCCTCGCGCAGCTTGCGGAGCTCCCGCGCGAGGCGGCGGCCGCGGACGGTGGGGCGGTAGGTCATGGAAGTGGAGTCTTGCGACTCTCGACGCCCGTCACAACGCGATTGGCGAACCCGGCGGAAAGGCGGGGGAATTCCGGGAAGACGCTTGCGATCGTGAGAATCTCACGAGACTCTTGAACGAGTGACCGTCCGGAGACTGACAGTGACCGCTGGGCGGTCGCGGAGCCCGGGCACGTAGACCGCGGGAGGACCCGTGAACAGCACGCCGGCCGATGCCGCTGCGGACACCGCCGTGATGGCGGAGAGCACCGTGGTGGCCGACAGCGCGATCGACGCCCTGACCGAGACCGTCGCCCTGACCGAGACCCTCGCGGACGCCGCCGTGCCGCACGCCGCGCAGGACGGCGACGGCATCGCGCGCGACGGCATGCCCGGCCGGGTGTGGGCGCTGCCGGGCGGTCCCGGCTGCGCCGGCCACGCCCGCCGCGTGCTGCGCGACGCGCTCGCCTCGCTCGGCGCGCCGCCGGACGTGATCGCCGACGCCCAGCTCATGGTGAGCGAGCTGGCCACGAACGCCCACCAGCACGCGGGCGAGCACGGCCCCCACGAGCTGTGGCTCTACCAGGGTGAGGGGTGCGCCCGCGAGGTGCGCTGCGCGGTCTTCGACGCGTTCGCCGACGCCGCGCTGCCCGGCTACTCGTGGACGTCCGGCGACTGCGGGCGCGGGCTGAGCATCGTCCGGGAGCTGTCCGGCGGGCGCTGGGGGCTGCGGCGCACGCTGTCGCGGCTCGGGCCGCCCGTCCGCGGCAAGGCCGTCTGGTTCACCATCCCGGGCGCCGCCGCGCCGCCCCGCTGACCGTCCGCCGGCCGGGAGCCGAGGGGCGAGGGCCGGGTCAGTCCTTCTCCAGCGCGGGACCGATGTCGCTGACCAGCGCCAGCAGTGACCGGGAGAGCAGCGTGTGCACCTGCTCGCGGTCGAGCGTCTTCTCCTGCAGCCACTGCCGCGTCGCCGCGTCCACCAGCCCGGTGTACACGCGCAGGACGGCCCGCAGCGTCTCGGTCGGCTCCGGTACCCGCAGGACGACCAGCATGTGCTTGACGGCCTCGTCCTTGAACCGGTTGACGACCCGCAGGAGTTCTGGGTCCTGCCCGAAGCCCTCGGCGTCCAGGGCCGCGAACCAGGTGGTCGCGTTCTGGTCGGCGGTGTCGAGGAACAGGTTCACCAGCAGCTCGACGGACTCGGGCAGCGTCAGCCGGTCGTCCGGCGGCGGGACCTGCATCGCCGCGGACGCGGTCAGCCCGTGGACGACCTTGAGGAAGAGCTCCCGCTTCGTCCCGAAGTAGTAGTGGATCAGGCCGCGCTGCACGCCGGTCTCCCGGGCGATCGCGGCCGTGGACACCTCCGAGTACGGCAGCTCGGTGAACATCCGCCGGGCGACGGCGAGGATCTGGGCGCGCCGTTCGTCCGGGGACAGCCGCTGGTAGCTCACCGCGACAGCCTATTCTGTGCGGGCGGCCCGCGCTGGGCGGGCGGCCTGAGGGGAGCGCCGGTGAACGCCTTCGAGGGGACCGTGCGCCTGGTGGGCGAGCGGCTCGTCCTCCGCCCGTTCGGCCTGGACGACGCCGGCGCGCTGATCGAGGTCATCCGCGCCGGGGAGGACTTCCTCCCGCCGAACTTCCCGACCGCGCTGGAAGCCGAGCCCATCGCCTGGTTCCTCCAGGAGGGCGTCCACAAGGTTCAGCATTTCGGTCTGGGCATCCATCTCGCGGTGACAGAGCGTTACACGGGCGACCTTATCGGGACCATAGGGCTGTTCAAGGTCGACTGGTCCCATCTGACGTCCGAGGTCGGTTACGGGATGCGGCCGGGCGCGCGCGGGCGCGGCTACGCCACCGAGGCGCTCCGCCTGGTCTCCGACTGGGCGCTGCACGACTGCGGGCTGTTCCGCGTGGAACTGCGCGCGATGGTCACCAACCACGCCTCGGTCCGGGTCGCCGAGAAGGCCGGCTACCTGCGGGAGGGCGTCGCGCGCGGCGCCGAGCGCGACGCGGACGGCGTCAGCCGCGACATGATCGTCTTCAGCCGGATCGGGACCGATCCGCCGCTGCCCGGCGCGCCGCGCCCGCACCCGGACGGCGCCTCCGCGAGGCTCGTTGCCGACGAAGAGGAGGGACGGTACCAGTGACCGCAACGGATCGGACGCTCGTGTTGTACGGGGAGGGCGCGCGCGGCGCCGCCCGGGGGATGCTGCCGAAGCCGCCGGACGACTGCTTCGTCCCGGCGGGGGCGGTGCGCGAGGCGGTCGCGACGGCGGTCAAGGACGGTACCGCGCAGATCGTCCTGGTCGCGGGCATGGCCGAGCACGTCGCCGTGCTCGGCGGGGCGGCGGGCCTGCTGGAGTCGATCACCCTCGACATGGACTGCGGCGTCGCGCTCGCCGGGGAGGTCTCGCGGGTGGCGACCCCCCGGGACGCCTACGCGCTGTGGGAGGCGGCGGGCCGGCTCGGGCCCTGCGGGCGGGAGCTGTGCCGCCGGACGGCCGGGGAGCTGGAGCGCCTCGCCGCCGAGGCCGCCGGCACGCCGCACAGCCCGCTCGCCGCGCAGGTCGTCCTGCTCGACGCGGCCGGTGAGCGCATGGTCGGCATGTACGGCCGCATGGCCCGGTGAGCGGCCCCCGCGGGCAAGCTGGGCGGCGACCTGGGGTACGGGTGTCTCAGTAGGCGAGTGGCACGGTAGGCGATTGGTAGGGCAGGGCGATTGGTAGGGCAGGGCGATTGGTAGGGCAGGGCGATGCTTACGGTCGTCGGCTGTGATGGTTCGCCGCTTCCGGAGGCGGCTCAGGTGGCCTTGGAGAGCGCCGCGCTGGTGGTGGGGGAGCCCGCGCTGCTGGAGCGCCTTCCCTTGGCGCCGGACGCCGGCAAGGTCGCCGCAACGGACGTGGTGGAGGCCCTGCGAGGGGTCGATGTCACCGAGCAGGACGTCGTGGTCGTCGTGGACGGCGACCCCGGCTACTTCGGGATCGTCCGGGAGTTGCTCGAACAAGGGCATGCGCCGGAAGCGATCCCTGCGACGCCCTTGGTGGCGCGTGCCTTCGCTCAAGCGGGCCTGCCCTGGGAGGACGCTCTCGTCGTCTCCGCCAGGGGCGGGCATCTGCGGCATGCCGTGAACGCATGCCGTGCCCACCCGAAGGTGGCCGTGCTGACCGGGCCTGGGGCGGGGCCGGCCGAACTGGCGCGCGCGCTGTTCCCGGTCACTCCGCGTTCGTTCGTGGTCTGCGAGGACTTGGGCGGGCCTAGAGAACGGGTGGTGTACGTCCGTCCGGCGGAGGCGACCACTCGTCCGTGGAACAACCCCGGCGTGGTGCTCGTGCTGGACAACCGTCACGCCTTGGGGGAGACGGGCTGGTTCGCCGGGCCGCGGCGTGCTCCCGCCGGATGGGCGCTGCCTGAGGACGCGTTCGGCGACGGCCCCGGCATGCGCCCGGACGTCCGGGCCTTCGTGCTGGCCAAGCTCGGCCCGGGGATCGGCGACATGGTGTGGGACGTGGAGTCCGGCGACGGCTCGGTGGGCATCGAGTGCGCGCGCTTCGGCGCCGCCGTGGTCGCCATCGACCGCGACTACGCGGCGTGCAGGAGGATCAGGGAGAATGTCCGGCTGCACGCGGCCAAGGTCGCGATGGCGTCAGGGGACGTCCAGTCCGCGGCCGGTCATCTGCCCGCGCCCGACGCCGTCTTCGTCGGCCGGGGCGGGCCGGCGGCCGTCCGGGTGTGCGCGCAGCTCAGGCCGTCCCGGCTCGTCGCCCTCTGCACGCCCGCCGATGTTCGGGTCATACTGGGCATCCTGGACGAGCAGGGCTTCACCCCCGGCGCCGTCCAGCTCCAGGCGACCCGGCTGACCCCACCGGAGGAGCCCGGAGACCCGGTGATCGTCGTCTGGGGTGAGCGGGACGCCCCGGCCCCGGTGCGGCGGCCGTCCCGGACGGACCGTCCGATCGAGACGATCCCGGCGCCGCCCGGCGAGCCGGTCGAGCCCGCCGAGCCCCGCCGCGCGACCCCGGCCGATCCGGACGTACCGCCCCGTAAGGCGTGAAACCCTGGTAACCCCGTCCGGAGGCAAGGATCCGGAGCACTGGAGGAGCGCAGTTGACCGTCCGACAGCCCCACCCGATCGAGGTCCGGTCGTACGAGATCCTGCGGTCCCGCGTCGACCTGTCGCCGATGCCGCCGCTGTGGCGCGCCGTCGCCGAGCGGGTGATCCACGCCACCGCCGACCTGGAGTACGCGGTGGACCTGCTGACCAGGGAGGAGCACCTCCACCAGGGCTGGGCCGCGCTGCACGCCGGGGCGCCGGTCGTCACCGACGAGGGCATGGTCGCCGCCGGGATCACCGCGCGGGAGCCGATCTGCCACGCCGCCGACCCGGCCGCCGCCCGGATGGCGCGCGCCGCCGGCATCACCCGGTCCGCGGCGGCCGTGCGGCTGTCGTACTCCGAGGTCGGGCCGGGCGCGGTCTGGGTGGTCGGCTCCGCGCCGGAGGCGATCTTCGAGATCATCGAGCGCCGGGTCGCCCCCGCCCTCGTCATCGGCATGCCGGTCGGCTTCGTCGGCGCCCGCGAGGCCAAGGAGGCGCTGCGCGCCAGCGGGCTGCCGCAGCTCAGCAACGTCTCGGAGAAGGGCGGCTCGGCGGTCGCCGCCGCGGCCGTCAACGCGCTCCTGTACCTGGAGGCGGGGCAGTTCGAGGCCGGGCGCCACGGTGCCGGGCACGGGGCAGTGCACGGCGCGGGGCACGGCGCGGGGCACGGGGCCGGGCGCGAGGCGGGCCGCCCATGAACGTCGACCTGCGCCATCACGGGGACGCGGAGGTCGGCGACGGGCTCGCCGACTTCGCCGTGAACGTCCGGACCGGCATGCCGCCGCAGTGGCTGGCCGAGCGGATCCGGGCCTCGGTCGCCGACCTCGCCGCCTACCCCGACCCGCGCCCGGCCCGCCGGGCCGTCGCGCGCCGGCACGGCAGGTCCGTCGAGGAGGTACTGCTGACCGCCGGTGCCGCGGAGGCGTTCGTGCTGCTCGCGCGGGTCCTCGCGCCGCGGCGGGCGGTGGTGGTGCACCCGCAGTTCACCGAGCCCGAGGCCGCGCTGCGCGCCGCCGGGCACGAGGTGGAGCGGGTGATCCTCAGCAAGGACTTCACCCTCGATCCGGCCCTCGTTCCGGAGGACGCCGACCTCGTCGTGGTCGGCAACCCGACCAACCCCACGTCGGTGCTGCACCCGTCCGAGGCCGTCGCGGCCCTCGCCAGGCCCGGCCGGACGGTCGTCGTGGACGAGGCGTTCATGGACGTCGTCCCGGGCGAACCCGAGTCCCTCGCCAGCCGGCTCCCCACCGGCGTGGTGGTCATCAGGTCGCTCACCAAGACATGGGGGCTCGCCGGGCTCCGCGCAGGGTACGTCCTGGCCGACCCCCATCTGGTGGGGCGGCTCGCAGAGGCGCAACCCCTCTGGGCCGTGTCGACGCCCGCGCTCGTCGCCGTCGAAGCGTGCTCCTCTCCGGAGGCCGTCGCCGAGGCCGAGGCGTGGGCCGTCGAGCTGGGCAGGGAGCGTGACCGGCTGGCGGCGGAGCTCACCGGACGCGGCCTCTACGTCGTCCCTGAGGCGCGAGCGTCGTTCCTGTGCCTGTGCGTGCCCGATGCCCTCGGCATCAGGGCCTTGCTAAGGCAGCGTGGTTACGCCGTCAGGCGCGGTGACACGTTCCCAGGGCTGGGCTCCGACTGGTTGCGGATCGCGGTGCGCGACCGTCCGTCCAATGACCGGCTGCTCGGCGTGCTGGGTGAACTCGGTATCTGATCCAGGAAGGACGCTGTGAACCTGATCGACGAGACCATCGCCGCCATCGGGCCGCTGGACGAGGCGGCGATGCGGGACGCCCGCGACCACCAGGCGCGGCTCACCAAGCCGCCCGGGTCGCTCGGCGTCCTGGAGGAGGTGTCGGTCAGGCTCGCCGGGCTGGCCGGGCAGTGCCCGCCGCCGCTGCCCGAGCCCGCCGCCGTGGCCGTGTTCGCCGCCGACCACGGCGTCCACGCCCAGGGCGTCACCCCGTGGCCGCAGGAGGTCACCGCGCAGATGGTGGCCAACTTCCTGGCCGGCGGAGCCGTGGTCAACGCGTTCGCCGCCCAGGTCGGCGCCGGTGTCAGCGTGGTCGACGTCGGCGTCGCCGCCGAGCTGGACGACGGCCCCGGCCTGCTGCGGCGCAAGATCGCGCCGGGCACCGCGGACATGACGGCCGGGCCCGCGATGACCGGCGCGCAGGCGCGCCGCGCCGTCGAGACGGGCATCGAGACGGCCCGCGAGCTGGCCGGCCACGGCGCGCGGTGCCTGATCACCGGGGACATGGGGATCGCCAACACCACCGCGTCCGCCGCACTGATCGCCGCGTTCACCGGGCTGCCGCCCGAGCGGGTCACCGGCCGCGGCACCGGCATCGACGACGCCACCCACGCGCACAAGGTCGAGGTCGTCCGCGCGGCCCTCGCCCGGCACGGGCTCCCCGAGCGGGGCAGGCCGCCGCTGGAGGTGCTCGCGGCGGTCGGCGGGCTGGAGCACGCCGCGATCGCCGGATTCGTCCTCGGCGCGGCCGCGCTGCGCGTCCCGGTCGTCCTGGACGGGGTGATCGCCGGGGCCGCCGCGCTGGCCGCCGCCGCGCTGTGCCCGGACGCCCTCGCCGGATGCGTCGCCGGGCACCGCTCGGCCGAGCCCGGCCACGCCGCCGCGGTCGAGGCGCTCGGCCTGCGGCCGCTGGTCGACCTGGAGCTCCGGCTCGGCGAGGGGACCGGCGCGCTGCTGGCGTTGCCGCTGGTCCAGGGCGCGGTGCGGGTCCTGCACGAGGTCGCCACGTTCGACTCGGCCGGCGTCAGCGAGAAGGACGCCGGGCAGCCGTAACGGCGTGATCACGGCTTGAGTCACGCTCGGCTATCGAACGGGCGGAGCCCCTCTCCACGGACTCGACATCCCGAGTACCTTTGTTCCTCGAAGACACTGCCGGTCACCGTCGTCGAGAGAACCACCACGTGCCCCCGTACCTGCTTGGCCTGCGACTCGCCGGGCGACGCGTCCTCGTCGTCGGCGGGGGCCGGGTCGCCCAGCGCCGGGTCCCCGCGCTCCTGGACGCGGGCGCCGACGTCGTCCTCGTCTCGCCCGCCGTGACCGCGACCCTGGAGGGCCTCGCCGACCACGGCCGGATCACCTGGCACCAGCGCCCGTACAAGCGCGGCGACTGCCGGGGCGCCTGGCTCGTGCAGGCCGTCACCGACGACCCCGGCGTCAACGGGGACGTGGTCGCCGAGGCCGACGCCGCGCGGATCTGGGCCGTCCGGGCCGACGACGCCGAGGCGTCCCCCGCCTGGACGCCCGCGAGCGGGCACGCGGGCGACGCGACCGTCGGCGTCCTGCTCGGCGGCGACCCGCGCCGTGCCGCCGGCATCCGCGACGCCGTGGTCGAGGGGCTGCGCGACGGCGCGCTCGAATCCCGGCACTCCCGGCGCAAGCCCGCGGGGGTCGCGCTCGTCGGCGGCGGCCCCGGCGACCCCGGCCTGATCACCGTGCGCGGGCGGCAGCTGCTCGCCATGGCCGACGTCGTCGTCACCGACCGGCTCGTCCCCGGCGGCCTGCTGGACGAGCTGGCCGCCGACGTCGAGGTGATCGACGCCGCCAAGATCCCCTACGGGCGGACCGTCACCCAGGACCGCATCAACGAGTACCTGGTCGAGCACGCCAGGGCGGGCCGCTTCGTCGTCCGGCTCAAGGGCGGCGACCCGTTCGTGTTCGGGCGCGGCGGCGAGGAGGCCCTGTACTGCGCCCGGCACGGCGTCCCGGTCACCGTCGTCCCCGGCATCACCAGCGCGGTCGCCGTGCCGTCCGCCGCGGGCATCCCGGTCACCCACCGCGGGGTGTCGCAGGAGTTCCACGTCGTCTCCGCGCACGTCCCGCCCGGCCACCCCGCCTCGACCGTCGACTGGGCCGCGCTGGGCCGCGCGAACGGGACGATCGTGCTGCTCATGGCGGTGGAGCGGATGGCGCTCATCGCACCGGCGCTCATGCGCTATGGTCGATCGTCCGACACGCCGGTGGCCGTGGTACAGGACGGCACGCTCCCCGGCCAGCGCGCGCTGACGGCGACGCTGGGCACGGTGGCCGACGAGATGTCCGCCGCCGGCGTCCGACCCCCGGCGATCGTGGTCGTCGGCGACGTGGTGAACGTGGCACGAGAGATCGACGTGATTCGAGCGGACATGGGACGGGATCCGTGACACCCCCGGCAGAGCGAAGCGCGGTCCACGACGAGGAGGCCGCCGGCCGGGAACGCGGGATCGAGGACTCCGCGCCCGGTCTGGACGCCGTGCCCGAGAAGGACGCCGTGCCTGACAAGGACAGCCCCGAGACCTCCGAAACCCCCGACGCCTCCGAGACCCCCGAGACCCCCGGCGCCTCCGAGACCCCGGACGCGCCGGAGCAGGCGGCCCCGTCCGGCAAGAGCAGGGGCAGGGCCAGGGGCGGGCGGCGCCGCGGCCCCCGGCCGGCCCCCGCGGCCGGCGGCGGCACGGTCCGGCAGGGCGAGCTGATCCGGGCGCTGACCGCGCTGCGCGACCAGCTCGGCGCGTTCGACCTGCTGCTGGACGTCCCCGGCGTGCAGGAGGCCCGCGAGGCCCGCGACGAGCTGCGCGGCCAACTGGAGGACTACGTCCTGCCGCGCATCCAGGCCGCCGGCGCCCCGATGCTCGTGGTGCTCGGCGGGTCGACGGGCGCCGGCAAGTCCACGCTGGTCAACACGCTCGTCGGCGCCCGGGTGAGCGCCACCGGCGTGCTGCGCCCCACCACCAGCAGCCCCATCCTGGTCTGCCACCCCGACCACACCGAGTGGTTCATGAACGGGCCGATGCTGCCCGGCATGGGGCGCGTCCGCGGCCCCGCGCCCGACGCCATCGCCGGTGACCAGTTGGTCATCATCGGCAGCGACGTGTTGCCGCCCGGCCTCGCGCTGCTCGACAGCCCCGACTTCGACTCCGTCTTCGAGGACCACTACGAGTTCGCGACCAAGCTGATGGCCGCCGCCGACCTGTGGCTGTGCGTCACCACCGCCGCCCGGTACGCCGACGCGCAGGTGTGGCAGATGCTGCAGCGCGCCAAGGAGAACGGCGCCACGATCGGCGTCGTCCTGTCCCGCGTCCCGGGCGGCGCCGGCGCCGAGGTCGTCGAGCACTTCGGCGAGATGCTGGACGAGCACGAGGTCGGCGACGCGCAGCGCTTCACCATCCCCGAGACACGCATCGAGAACAGCCGGCTCCCCGAGGAGACCGTCGAGGACATCCGCGAATGGCTGATCGGCGTCGCCGAGGACGCCGAGGACCGCGAGATCGTCATCAGCGACACCCTCGCCGCCGTCCTGGACAGCCTGCGCACCCGCGTCCCCGAGGTCGCCCGGCAGGTCGAGGCCCAGGTCGGGCAGCGCGCCGAGCTGGCCCGCGAGGTCGAGGCCGGGTACGGCACCGCCCTCGCCGAACTCGACGAGGCCACCCGCAACGGCTCGCTGCTGCGCGGCGAGGTCCTCGCCCGCTGGCAGGACTTCGCCGGCACCGGCGACCTGCTGAAGGCCCTGCACGTGCAGCGGTCCCGGCGCGGCCGGGCCGCCGGGCGCCGGGCCGGCCGCCGCAGCCCCGCCCGGGTGCGCGCGCTGAAGGCGGCGCTGCGCAGCGGGCTCGAATCACTGATCATGGCGTCCGCCGAGCACGGCGCCGAGCAGGTCATCGCGCGCTGGCGCGACCACCCGTCCGGGCGGCAGGTCCTCGCCGGGGTGGACGCCGACCTCGCGCACGTCTCCCCGGAGCTGGCGCGCCGCGTCACCCGGGCCGTCAGCTCCTGGCAGGACCACGTCCAGGAGCTGATCCGCACCGAGGGCGTCACCAAGCGCTCGGTCGCGAAGCTGGTCTCGTTCGACACCGAGGCGGTCTCCCTCGTCCTGATGATCGGCCTGCTCGGCTACGGCACGTCCGACGTGGCCGTCGAGGGCGGCAACAGCGCCGTCCCGCAGCGGCTGCTGAAGGCGCTGTTCGGCGCCGAGTCGCTGCGCGGCATGGGCGCCAAGGCCCGCGCCGACCTGCGCAGCCGCATCGGGATGCTGTTCGACGAGGAGGCCATCCGGTTCGGGCAGGTGCTCGACTCGGCCGGCATCCCGGACGAGACCGTCCCCGTCCAGCTGTACCAGGCCACCTACAACCTCGAGGTCGCCCGATGACCACCTCGGCCCTCCCCGCGAACTCGCCGGCGGCGACCGGCGGGATCCCGACGCTCGGCGAGGCCGCCCCCGCGGCCGTGCCCACCGGCCCGCCCGGGCTGGTCGACCGGCTGGGCGCGCTCGACCGGCTCGTCCAGACCGGGTACGGACGGCTCGAGCAGCCCGTCCTCGACGACGCCGGGGCGCTGCTCGACCGCGCCGGCCAGCGGCTGCGGCTGTCCGGCGACCACACCGTCGTCACCCTCGCCGGCGGCACCGGCAGCGGCAAGTCCTCGCTGTTCAACGCGATCTGCGGGCTCGAACTGTCGCCGACCGGGATGCGCCGCCCGATGACGTCCAAGGCCCACTCCTGCGTCTGGGGGCTGGACGGCGCCGGGCCGCTGCTCGACTGGCTCGACGTCGACAAGCGGCACCGCTACGCCCGCGCCAGCGCCCTCGACCTGGAGCGCGCCGACGCCGGCCTGCAGGGCCTCGTGCTGATCGACCTGCCCGACCACGACTCCATCCAGGCCGTGCACCGCGCCGAGGTCGACCGGTTCGTCACCATCGCCGACCTCCTCGTCTGGGTCGTCGACCCGCAGAAGTACGCCGACGCCGCCCTGCACCGCAACTACATCGTCCCGTTCGCGCGGCACACCGGCGTCACGCTGATCGTCCTCAACCAGGTCGACCGGCTCGCCCCGCACGAGATCGACGACTGCGTCGCCGACCTGCGCCGCCTGCTGGAGGCCGAGGGCCTCGCCGACCCGCGGATCGTGACCACCTCCGCCGTCGCCGACGACGGCGTGCACGGCTTTCGCGACGTCCTCATCGACACCGTCGCCGCCCGCCGCGCCCGCACCGAGCGCCTGTCCGCCGACGTCGACCGGGTCGCCGAGCGCTTCACCGCCTACCGCTTCGAGGCCGAGCCGCCGACCACCGTCGACGACGGCCGCCGCGCCGAGCTGATCCAGGCCCTGACCGACGCCGCGGGCGCGCCCGCCGTCGCCGAGGCCATGGAGAGCGCCTACGAGCTGCGCGCCGCCGACTTCGTGGGCTGGCCCGTCACCGCCATCGTCGACCGGCTCCGCTCCGACCCCCTGCGCCGGATGCGCCTCACCGAACTGCGCGAGGAGCTCCGCAACGCCTTCACCGGCCCGATCGGCGCCCAGCAGGGCGACGTCGACAACGCGCTCCAGAGCGTCACCGAGGGCCTGACCCCCGACCTCCCGACCCATTGGGGACGCTCCGTCCGCGCCGCGGCCCGCTCCCACGCCACCGAGATCCCCGAGGCGCTCGGCGAGTCGCTGAAGGAGGCCCTGCCCACCTTCAACGCGGTGCCGCGCTGGTGGTGGCTGGTGAAGACCTGGCAGTACTTCCTGGTCCTGGTCGCCGTCCTCAGCGTCGTGTGGATCGGCTTCCTCGTCGCCTACGGCCTCCTCGGCGCGGGCGGCGACGACCCGGGCGGCCTCATCGGCCAGGCGGGCCTCATCCCCTACGTGGCCGTCCTGGTGGTCTGCACGCTGGGCATGGGCTGGCTCACCGCCTCCGCCTGCCGCAACCTGGTCGCGCTGTCGTCCGCCAAGCACGGCGAGAAGATGGAGCACCACATGCGGCTCGGCATCGAGCGCGTCGCCTTCGAGAAGGTCGTCGAGCCCATCGAGGACGACCTGGAGATCTACGCCCGCTTCCGCGAGGACGTCGACCTGGCCCTCGGCTGAGTTATCCACAATTCCCCGGCCCCCTGCCGCCCGCCTGCGCGCTGGGCCACCGTTGGTCTCGCAACCGAGACAACGGAGGTCACAGTGAACGAGGCGCACGTCACCATCACCGGCTGGGTCGCCGCGGAGCCCCGCTACGCCGTAACGTCCAACGGAACCCCGTTCCTCTCCCTGCGGGTGGGCTGCACGCCCCGCCGCTTCGACCGCCAGACCAACCAGTGGCAGGATGACGAGCCCCTCCACGTCACGGTCAACTGCTGGCGCAACCTCGCCGAGAACGTCAACGCGTCCGAACTCCGGCGCGGCACACCCGTCGTCCTCACCGGCCGCCTGCGCATCCGCCAGTACGAACGCGACGACCAGTGGCGCTTCTCCGCCGAGGTCGAGGCCATGACCCTGGGCCCCGACCTGAACCGGGGCACCGTCGACTTCCGCCCCGCCCAGCGAAGCGGCCCCCTGACCGACGAAGACCGCCAGCTGGCCCGCGACACCGCCGACCAATGGGCCCTGACGACCCCGGCCGAAGAAGAACCCAAAGCCGCCTGACCCCAACGCCGGTGGGGCGCGGCCATGCACCTGCCGATATGCGAGCCGTCGGCCTTGTGGTGTCCGAGTGGGCGTGTCTTGGGTAAGTCGGGCGCTCTGGGCCGGCGGTCGGCTGGTGGGGAG
>NZ_SMJW01000089.1 GCF_004348335.1 Actinomadura bangladeshensis
CACCCACCCCCATCGCCGCAGGAGAACCCACCATGATCCGCACCACCATCCCGAGAGGGCACCGGGCGCGCGCGGGAGCCGCCGTCCTCGCCACGCTCGCCACCGCCGCCCTCGGCGCCTGCGCGCCGTCCACCGGCGGCGAGGAGGCGGCGGAGAAGCCGCTGCCGGCCGTCACCGTGGAGGACGCCGCGTCCTTCGACCTGAACGCGCTCGTCGCCGCCGCGAAGAAGGAGGGCAGCGTCCTCGCCTACGACGGCAGCGGCGACGTCAAGGACATGGCGGCGGCGTTCGAGAAGAAGTACGGGATCAAGGCCGAGGGCGTGAAGTCCAAGGCCGCCGCCACCGCGGAGAAGATGACCCGGGAGGCGCAGGCCAAGAACGTCACCATCGACGTCAGCCTGTTCGAGGACGGCCCGATGCTCGTCGGGCAGCTCCTCCCGCAGGGGATCGTCAAGACGTGGATCCCGCCGGACCTCGCCAAGGACATCGACGAGAAGAACCGCAACCCGCTGATGATGATCTCCAAGGCGTACGTGTTCGCCTACAACCCCAAGCTCAACCCCGGCGGCTGCCCGGTGAAGAACATGTGGGAGCTCACCGAGCCGCAGTGGAAGGGCAAGGTGATGATGCAGGACCCGCTGGGCAAGGAGGTCTTCACCCAGTGGTTCACGCAGATGTCGGAGCAGGGCACCGACAAGCTCGCCGCCGCCTACGGGAAGCTCGGCAAGGGCGAGCTCAAGACGGAGGAGAAGGACGCCGCGTACGAGTGGGTGAAGCGGCTGGCGAAGAACGACCCGGTCCTCACCAGTGAGGACGAGGACGTCGCGACCGCCGTCGGCGCGCCCAACCAGACCCGCACCACGATCGGGCTGTTCTCCATCGCCAAGTTCCGCGACCTGGAGGACAAGAAGTTCACCATGAAGGTCTGCGAGGGCCTGGCCCCGTGGACCGGCTTCGCCTACCCGAAGTTCGCCACGATCGCGACCGGCTCCAAGCACCCGAACGCCGCCAAGCTCTTCGTCCACTTCGCGATGGAGAAGGAGGGCTTCGACCTGGAGGCCCACTCGGGCGGCGTGTCCGGTAACAACGCGGTCGGCGTGAGCCCGGCGAACCCGCCCGGGCTCACCGACTGGAACACGCAGCTGTACTGGTTCTCCTCGGACAAGCTCATCGCCGACTTCCGCGCCCGCCAGGACATCAAGGACTTCTGGCGCGTCAACCACTCCTGACCACCGTCTCCCGGCGGGCCGCGGAGGCGGCCCGCCGGGCTCCATCCCCCCGGAGGAACTGCCCATGGCGGTCGCCGCCCCCGCACGGCCGGCGTCACGCGGCCGGCGCGTGCTGTACCGGGCACGCGTGCTCCTGCGTGACCCGACCGTGCTGCTCGGCCTCGTGCTGAGCGCCGTCCTGCTCTACCTCGTCATCGCCCCGCTCGTGTCGGTCGTCTCGGACGCGGCCCGCGTCCAGTACGGCGACGAGGCCCGCTCCGGCCAGGACTACGGCTCGTTGACGGGCTACTACCTGTGGCGGGTGTTCCGCTCGCCCGTCAGCAAGCTGCTGTTCTGGGAGCCGCTGCTCCACACCGTCACGGTCGCGGTCGGCGTCATCGTGTTCGCGCTCGTCGTCGGCGGGTCGATGGCGTGGCTCGTGACCCGCACGAACGTCCCGGGGCGCAAGTTCCTGGCCGGCGCGCTCGTCGTCCCGTACATGCTGCCGTCCTGGACGTTCGCGCTCGCTTGGCTGTCGCTGTTCAAGAACGAGCGCTCCGGCGGCCAGGTCGGCTACCTCCAGGGCGCCGGCGTCCACACCCCCGACTGGCTGGCCTACGGGCCGCTGCCGATCATCGTTACGCTCGGGCTGCACTACTACCCGTTCGTCCTGCTGCTGTTCGGCAACGCGCTGCGCCGCATCGACTCGCAGCTGGAGGACTCGGCCCGCATCCTCGGCGCCGGCGGCCGGACGGTCGTCCGCCGCATCACGCTGCCGCTGATGCTGCCCGCGCTGTCGTCGGCGGTGCTGCTCGTCCTCGGCCGCGTCCTCGGCACGTTCGGCACCCCGTACATTCTCGGGCTGCCCAGCGACTACAACGTCCTGTCCACCGGCCTCTACCACGCCATCCGCGACCGCAGCACCGGCGTCGCCTCGACGCTCGCAGGCGTCATCGTGCTGATCGGCGTGCTCGTCGTGGTCGTCGACACCCGGCTCGTGCGGGAGCAGCGCCGGTTCGTCACGGTCGGCGGGAAGGGCGCCATGGACCGCCGCAGCGACCTGCGCCGCTGGCGGTGGCCCGCGTTCGGCCTCGGCATGGCGGTGTTCGCCGCGAGCGTCGTCATCCCCGTCCTGACCCTGCTGCTGTCGACCGTCACCAAGACGCCGGGCGTGTTCAGCGCCGACAACTTCACGCTCAAGTACTGGTTCGGCGCCGAGCTCGAGGGCGCGGTCGGCTTCCCGCACGGCGTGCTGCGCGGCACCGAGCTGTGGGCGGCGGCCTGGAACAGCCTGCGCATCGTCGGCGTCGCCGCGCTCGTCTGCGGCATCGCCGGGCTGCTCATCGGCTACGTGGTGGTGCGCGGCGCCGGGAGCCGCGTCTCCGGCTTCCTGCGGCAGGTGTCGTTCCTGCCGTACCTGGTGCCCGGCATCGCGTTCGCCGCCGCCTCGCTGTCGCTGTTCGCCGTCCAGCGCGGGCCGGTCCCGGCGCTGTACGGGACGATCACGCTGCTCGTGGTCGTGATGGTGGTGACGCATCTGCCGTACTCGTCCCGGTCCGGGATCTCGGCGATGATGCAGCTCGGCCGGGAACCGGAGGAGGCCGCGCAGATCAGCGGCGCCCGCTGGTGGACCCGGATGACGCGGATCATCATGCCGATCCAGCGGGGCGCGCTCGTCACCGGCGTGGTGCTGCCGTTCATCTCCGGGCTGAAGGAGCTCAGCATCGTCATCATGCTGACCACCGCCGGCACCCAGCTGCTGACCACCCTGTCCATCGGGCTCGTCGAGTACGGCTACACCCAGCTCGCCAACGGCGTCGTCCTCATCATCGCCCTGCTCTCGTTCACCATGACCTACCTGGCCCAGCGGCTCACCAAGAGCAGCCTGGCCTCGGGCATCGGAGGTTGATCAATGCCGGCCATCACCCTCAGCGGAGTGGTCAAGACCTATCCCGGCGGCGCCCGCCCGGCCGTGAAGGACCTGGACCTCACCATCCCGGACGGCTCGTTCACCTGCCTGCTCGGTCCGTCCGGCTGCGGCAAGACCACCACCCTGCGCATGATCGCCGGGCTGGAGCAGCCGTCCCGCGGTGAGATCGCCGTGGGGGAGCGGGTACTGGACTCGGTGGAACGCGGCGTCTACGTCCCCCCGGAGAAGCGCGACATGGGCCTGGTCTTCCAGAACTACGCGCTCTGGCCGCACCTCACCGTGCGCGGCAACACCGAGTTCGGGCTGCGGATGCGCAAGGTCCCGGCCGACAAGCGCAAGGCCCGCGCCCAGGAGGCGCTGGAGAAGGTGCACGTCGCCGACTGCATGGACCGCTACCCGTCGCAGCTGTCGGGCGGCCAGCAGCAGCGCGTGGCGCTCGCCCGCATGCTCGCCGTCGACCCCGACGTCCTGCTGCTGGACGAGCCGCTGTCGAACCTGGACGCGCGGCTGCGCCTGGAGATGCGCACCGAGCTGAAGCGCATCCACGACGAGACGGGTGCGACCGTCGTGTTCGTCACGCATGATCAGATGGAGGCCATGACGATGGCCACGCACATCGCCGTCATGTCGGAGGGGGAGTTGCAGCAGGTGGCGCCGCCGATGGAGATGTACGAGCGGCCGGGCAACCGGTTCGTCGCCGAGTTCGTGGGCAGCCCGCCGATGAACATCGTGCCCCTTTCCGGCGAGCCCGGCGGGCTCGCCGGGTCGCTGCTCCGGTACACCGAGAAGCGCGCCGTGGGGACGCCGGGGTGCGTCGGCATCCGGCCCGAGGCGCTCAAGCTGGCCCGGACGGCCGGTGACGTACCGGACACCGCCTGGTCGGACGAGGCCGTCGTCGAGACCGTCCTGCCGACCGGCGCGAGCTGGACCGTGCAGCTCCGTGTCCTCGACACCGAGATGTTCGCCGTCACCCACGAGGACCCCGAGGCCGGGCCGGGCGACCGGCTCGTCTGCTGGGCGCGCCCCGGACGCCTGCACCTGTTCGCCGCGGACGGTGCCCGGATGGGCGCCTGGGACGACGCCGTCGCGCCCGTCGCGAAGGCGGCCTCATGACCCTGCCCGAGCCGCGCGCGCTCCTCCTCGATTTCGGCGGCGTGCTGGTCGAGACGTCCCGCCGTCCGGGCTGGTCGGCGGCGCTCGCGAAGGAGGTGCACGCGACCCTCGTCCGCGCCGGCTGCCACGCCCTCGACGTCGCCGCCGTCGAGACCGACATCAAGGCGGGCGTCGCGGCGGACAAGTGCTGGAAGGACGCGATGTCCCGCCCGTACGCGCCGCCGGAGATGACGCACGCCGCGTTCTGGGGCGACTACGTGGCCGCCGACTGGCCGGCGCCCGCCCGGCAGCTGGTCATCGCGCACGCGACCCCGCTGTGCAAGCGGATGGGGGAGCTGCGGCAGGAACGCCGCATCCGCCCCGGCATCCCCGAGCTGCTCGACGCCGCCGACGGCCTCGGCATCCCCTGCGCGGTCGTGTCCAACGCGCTGTCGGGCGCCGTCCACCGGGACTTCACCGCGGCGACGGGCCTGGACGGGAAGCTGGCCTTCGAGGTCTACAGCGACGAGGTCGGCGTGCGCAAACCCAACCCGGAGATGATCTGGATCGCGACCCGGGCGCTCGGCATCGAGCCGGCGGACGCCTGGTATGCCGGCGACAACTTCGACCGCGACGTGGTCTGCGGGCACCGCGCCGGCGTCGGCGGCAACATCCTCATGGTCGCCAAGGGGACCTACGACGTCCCGTACGAGGTCCGGGCGCGCCCGGACGCGGTCGTCGACGACGGCCACGGCCTGCTCGAACTGCTCACCAACGCCACAGAAGGAGACGTATGAACGTCGATGTGCCCGCCTCGCGGGACCTGGCCGGAATCGCCGAGCTCGCCGCTCGCGCCACGGGGGACCGGCTGCGGACGGCGTTCCGCTCGCGTCCCGAGGTCGACACCAAGCGCGACATGCACGACCCCGTCACCGAGCACGACCGCGCGGCGGAGGAGACCATCCGTGAGGTGCTCGCCAAGGAGACGCCGGGCAGCGTCGTCGTCGGTGAGGAGGGCGGCGCGCAGGGCGAGGACGGCGACATCCGCTGGTACGTCGACCCCATCGACGGCACCGCCAACTTCGCGGTCGGCCTGCCGTTCTTCTGCGTGTCCATCGGCGCCGTCTCCGGCGGCGAGGTCGTCGCGGGCGCCGTGTACGACCCGGTGCGGGACGAGATGTTCAGCGCGTCCCTCGGCGGCGCGACCTGCAACGGGACGCGGATCGAGAGCCGGGGCGCCTCCCGCGACGCGACCGCCGTCATCGCCACGTCCTACCCGAACGCCCGCGAGCTGGACGCGGACCGCGACAGGGCGCTGCGCCGCTTCGGCCAGATGGTCGACGCGTTCGCCACCCTGCGCCGCCCCGGCAGCGCCGCGCTCACCCTCGCGCACGTCGCCGCCGGCTGGACCGACGTGGCCTACGACCCGTCCATCAACGCCTGGGACGTCACCGCGGCGCTGCTGCTCGTCCGGCAGGCGGGCGGGACGTACCTGCCGCTCGGCGGAGAGCCCGGCGCCCCCGACCACATGGCGCCCGGCTACCTGGCCTGCGTCGGCGGGTTCGACCTCGAAGGTTCCGTCATGCGCGAAGTGACCGGCGCATGAGCACCACCGGAGTCCGCACGGTCGACTGGATCGTCACCGACCTGGACGGCACCCTCGTCGGCCGCGACAAGGAGATCGTCGAACCGAGCCTCGCCGCGCTGCGCCGCTTCATGGACGCGGGCGGCACGGTCGTCATCGCGACCGGACGCAGCGAGGCCGCCGCGCTCCCGTACTACCGGGCCCTCGGAGTCACCACCCCCGCGATCCTCTACAACGGGGCGCGCGTGGTCGACCTGAGCACCGGCGCCGTCCTGCACCGCCGCTGCCTGAGCGCGGCCTCCTGGGCGGAGCTGACGATGCTGTTCGGCTCCCTCTCCGAGGGCGTGTGGCCGGTGGCGTTCAGCGGCGGCCGCGCGCACGTGGTCTCCGAGAGCCCGACGCTGCGCGAGTACGCCGACCGGGACGGCATCACGCTCACCCGCATCGGCGCCTGGGGCGACCTGCCGCTCGACGACATCACCAAGGTCATGATGGTCTGCGACCGCCCCGAGCTGATGGACCCCGCCGAGGAGCTCGTGTCGGCGAAGGTCGAGGGCGTCACCCTCGTCCGGTCGGAGAGCACCTACCTGGAGGCGCTCCCGGCGGGCGCGACCAAGGGCGCCGCGCTCCGCGAGCTGGCCGCCGCGCGCGGCGTGGCCCTCGCGGACGTCGCGGCGATCGGCGACAACCCCAACGACCTGGACATGATCCAGGCCGCCGGCCTGGGCGCGGCGGTGGGCGACGGCGCCGAGGCGGTCCGCGCCGCCGCGGACATCGTCGTCGCGGCGTGCGCGGACGGCGCGGTCGCCGACCTGGTCGCGCGCGTCCTGCCGTGATCCTGACCGTCATCGGCTGCGCCGGCTCCGTCCCGGGGCCGGACGCGGTGTGCTCCTGCTACCTGCTGGAGCACGACGGCTTCCGGCTCCTCCTGGACGCCGGGACCGGCGCGGCCGGCCCCCTGCAGCGCTTCGCGGACCCGCGCGCGATCGACGCCGCGGTCATCAGCCACGGCCACCGCGACCACTGCGCGGACCTCGTCCCCCTGGCCTACATCCGGCACCACCGCGGCCCGTCCCCGCGGCTCCCGGTGATCGCCCCCGCCGGCGAGTCCGCACCGCCGGGCTACGAGTACGCCTTCGACTGGCGCACGCCGCCGTCGGCGCCCCTCGCGCTAGGGCCGTTCACGGTCGAGACGGCACCGGTCCGCCACTCGGTGCCCGCGCTGGGCGTCCGCGTGACGGCCGGCGGCCGCACCCTCACCTACTCCGGCGACACCGGTGAGTGCCCCGAACTCCTGGACCTGGCACGCGACACCAACATCCTTCTGTGCGAAGCAGCGGCATCCGTCGAAACCCCCGGCGCCGCAGAAACCCACCTGACGCCGGCCCAAGCGGGTGACCTGGCAAAACAGGCTGCCGCCGAGCATCTCGTCCTCACCCACTTACGCCCCTGGGCCGACCCGGCAGTCGCCCTCCACGAAGCCCGCCAGTCCTGCGACGCCCCGATAACCCTCGCGACCCCCGGCCTCCGCCTCATCGCCTGACCCTGGTCTTCACGTCCGTGGGCGACGCCTTTCGCGGGTCGCCCATGCCGTTCTGCTCGCTCGCACGGACGGGTCGCTCTCAGGCGGGGGCGGTGGTGGTGCGGATGTCCAGGCGCGGGGGGACGGTGAGGCGCTGCGGTTTCGCCGAGGGGCCGTCCTTGACACGGGACAGGAGGGCCGCCATCGCCAGGCGGCCGAGTTCGGCGGGCGGCGGGGCGATCGTCGTCACCTGTGCCGCCTCGGCGCCCGGCGGGGTGCCGTGGACGATCAGCGAGACGTCCTCGGGGACGCGCCGTCCGGCGCGCAGCAGAGCGGTGAGCGCGGTCGTGCCGGTCGTGTCGCCGAGGGCGAGGACGGCGGTGGCGGCGCGGGGCAACTCCTCCGGGGCGGTCACGACGGTCAGGCCGGCGGCCTCGCAGGCGCCGCGCAGGGGGGAGGGGCGGGCGCCCACGTCCAGGCAGGCCATACCGCGGTGGCCGAGTTCCGCCAGGTGGGCGATCGCCTGCTCCACGGCCGCCGTGTCGTCGCCCGTCACGCAGTCGACGCGGGTCGAGCGCAGGGAGCGGCCCACGACGGCGGCGGGGCAGCCGGCGGCGGCGCGCTCGATGTCGGCGGCGGCGATCCTCGGGCCGCACAGGACCACGCCGTCCGGGCGCAGGTCGAGCAGGTCGTTCAGCGCGGCGAGTTCGCGGGCGGGACGGCCGCGGCCGGTGGTCGCCAGCAGGCGGACGTCGCCGTGCGCGGCCTCGTCGGCGAGGCCGTCGTGGACCGCGGCGCAGCCGGGGTCGTGGAGGTCGGGCAGGAGGACGCCGACGATGCCCGTCCGGCCGGCGGCGAGGCCCCGCGCCATCATGTTGGGCCGGTAGCCCAGCTCGCGGGCCGCCTCCAGGACGGCCTTGCGGCGCGGCTCGGCGACTTTCGGGGAGCCGCGCATCACCAGCGACACCAGGGCCCGGGACACGCCGGCGCGCGCGGCGACGTCCTCCAGCGTCGGATGCCCCACACCAACTCCTTCGCATCGTTGAACTGCGGCGTGTTGTTGTTATGAGCGGCCTCATAACAACAACACGCCGCAGGTCAACGTAGTTGCTAGTCTCGCGGGTCCCAGTCGCCGGGGGTGACGGCCAGGTCGAGCGGGTCGGCGACATCCTTCCAGTCGACGAACTTGAAGTTGGTGTTCTCGCGGACCTCGCCGTTCTCGTCGACGGCGACGGGCGTGTTCTCGCCGTCGTGGACGACCAGGAGGCCGCTGGTGAAGCGGCCGATCGGGGCGCTGGTCACCATGGCGCCGTCGCAGACCTCGGAGCCGTCCACGAGGGTGCCGGGGGCGATGCGGAACCGGCCGATGTAGTCGGTCGGGTCCTCGCGGTCGTAGACGACGAAGGTGTTGTCGCCCTGGCTGGAGGCGATCAGGTAGCCCTCGCCGTCGTCCTGCTTGTAGATGGACAGGCCCTCGGCGTCGGCGGTGATGTGCTCGCCGCCCACGCCGGGGTCGGGGCCGCTGGGGTCGCATTCCTCCGTGTCGGGGTTGTAGGTGGCGGGGACGCCGTACTCCTTGACCTTGTCGATGAGCCGCGGCGCGCCGTCCAGCGGGATGCGCCAGATGCCGACGTCCTCCTGCGCCGCGTACAGCACCCCGTGCTCGGGGTCGGCGACCATGCCCTCGACCTGCGGGCCCTCGCCCGGGTCCTCGCAGGGCGTCCAGGTGCCGCCGGGCACCGGGAACGAGGTGGGCAGGTCGAGGTCGCGGACGTGCCGGTAGGTGATCGTGCCCGCCCGCGTGGCGACCAGCCGGACGAGCCCGAGCCGGGAGGTGTGCCGGCGGCTGAGGGCGACGTAGCCGCCGCCGTCCGAGTCGCCCCAGGACGCCAGCCCGTACGCCGTCGCCTGCTCGTTGACGTCGTCGAGGGAGGAGGAGAAGACGAACGGCGCGGACGGGTCGGTGACGTCGGTGAGCGGGGCCCGGTGGTCCTCGGCCTCGTCCGGGTCGATCACGTAGCTGCGGACGGTGTCGCGGCCGCGGTCGGACACCACGGCCAGGTCGACCTTGTGGCGCCCGAGCTGGAATCCGTAGATCAGGTCGACGTTGTTGAACCGGCCGGGCTCGTCCCCGGGCCGGGGCGGGGCGGGCGCGGCGAACCGCTGGATCTCGCGGCCGGCGGCGTCGTACACCACGAGGCCGCCCTCCTTGAGGGGGGCGATGACGAGGTCGCCGTCGCGGTCGTCCGGGTGGCTCCAGATCGCGGGGTCGTCGGCGTTGGCGTTGCCGCCCGCCTCGTCGTCGTAGTTCGGCGGCGTCTCCAGCGTGGCGCGGACCTGGGCGAGGTCGTCGTCGGCCGCCGCCGGGACGGCGGGCAGGACGGCGGCGGCGAGCGCGAGGGCCGCGGCGGCGGCGATCGGCCGGAGTCGGGGGGTGGGGCTCAGCTGCATCGGGTTCCTCCTGATGCGTGGTGCGGACGCCTGCACCGTAAGTGTTAGAGCGCTCTAATTCAATAGAGCGCTCTAATTGATCAAGAACTTTCATCCGGGGTTCGCCGCGCCGTCCCCCGGCGGCTACCGCTCGACGAGGGTGAGCGCGAACGAGTAGCGGTCGGCGCGGTACACGTGGCAGCCGTGCTCGATCGCGATGCCCTTGTCGTCGTAGGCGGTGCGGTTCATCGTCAGCAGCGGGACGCCGCGCCGCTCGTCCAGCAGCCGGGCCTCGGCGGCCGTCGCGCCGCGCGCGCCGATGGTCTGGTTCGCGATGCGCAGGTTGATGCCGGTCGCGCGGAGCAGCTCGTAGAGGCCGTGCTCGGCGAGGTCGGCCTCGGTCACCGTGATCAGGTCGGGCGGCAGGTAGTTGGTGAGCACCGCGAGCGGCTCGTCGCCGGTGCACCGGATCCGGCGCATCCGGACGACCTCGGCGCCGGGCGGGACGCCGAGCTCCTTGGCCACCGTGTCCCCGGCCGGGACGGGGCCGAGCTCCAGGACCCGGGTGCGCGGCTCCCGGCCGGCCGCCGCGAGGTCGTCGTGCAGGCTCGTCAGCTCGATCGAGCGGCGGATCTCCGACCGGACGACCTGCGTGCCGACGCCGCGCTTGCGCACCAGTAGCCCGCGGTCGACCAGGTGCTGAATGGCCTGCCGGACGGTCGGGCGGGACAGCCCGCACCGGTCGGCCAGCTCCACCTCGTTCTCCAGTCGGGTGCCCGGGGCAAGCTCACCGGCGCGTATGGCCGCCTCCAGCTGCTGGGCGAGCTGGTAGTACAGCGGCACGGGGCTGCTGCGGTCCACGGTCACGCGCGGTCGATACACCCGTCGTCTCCTCTCGTACGGGACGATCGTACCCCGGAGCGTGTGTTTAACTTATTACCTCATAATGTCCTAACAAACTATTGACATCTCCGCATGAGCTTCAGCAGACTCGGCGGAGCCGGTGGCACCGCCGGCGCGAGCACGTCCGCTGGAGAGATGGTGAGTCGATGATCAAGGATCGTGTCGCGGGAGCCCCGATCTCGTGGGGGGTGTGCGAGGTGCCCGGCTGGGGCCACCAGCTGGCGCCCGCGCGGGTGCTGGCGGAGATGCGCGATCTCGGGCTGGCCGCCACCGAGTTCGGGCCGGACGGCTTCCTGCCCGCCGGGGCCGCCGAGCGCGCCGCGCTGCTCGCCGGGTACGGGCTCCGCGCGGTGGGCGGGTTCGCGCCGGTCGTGCTGCACGACCCGGACCGCGACCCGCTGCCCGACGTCCGGCGGATCCTGTCCGGGTTCGGTGTGGAACGCTCCAACGACCGGCTCACGCTGGTGCTCGCCGCCGTCACCGGCCTGGACGGCTACGACGAGAGGCCGGAACTCGACGCGGCGGGCTGGTCTGCGCTGCTCGGCAACCTCGACCGGATCGGCGCGGCGGCGGCCGAGGCCGGCGTCCGCGCGGTGCTGCACCCGCACGTCGGGACGATGTTGGAACGGTCCGACGAGGTGCGGCGCGTCCTCGACGGGTCGGGGATCCCGCTCTGCCTGGACACCGGCCACCTGCTGATCGGCGGCACCGACCCCGGCGAACTCGCCGCGCGCGCCCCCGGCCGGATCGCGCACGTCCACCTCAAGGACGTCGACGCATCGCTCGCCGAGGCCGTCCGGGCGGGCGCGGCCCCCTACACCGACGCCGTCCGGGACGGCATCTACCGCCCGCTCGGCGCGGGCGACATCGACATCGCCGGGATCATCGGCTCCCTCGAAGGCGCCGGCTACGACGGCTGGTACGTCCTCGAGCAGGACATGATCATCGACGCCGAGCCCGCGCCCGGCGCCGGACCCCTCGCCGACGTGCGCGCCTGCGTCGACTTCCTCGCCGGGATCGCCGCATGACCAGGTTCGACGTCATCACCGTGGGCCGCGTCGGCGTCGACCTCTACCCGCTCCAGTCCGGCGCCCCGCTGGACGAGGTCGAGACGTTCGCCCGGTTCCTCGGCGGCAGCGCCACCAACGTCGCGGTCGCCGCCGCCCGGCTCGGCCGCCGCGCCGCCGTGGTCACCCGCACCGGCGCCGACCCGTTCGGCCGCTTCGTCCGCCGCGCCCTGGCCGAGTACGGGGTGGACGCCCGGTTCGTCGCGGACGTCCCCGGCCTGCCGACCCCCGTCACGTTCTGCGAGCTGTTCCCGCCCGACGACTTCCCGCTGTACTTCTACCGCTTCCCGAAGGCCCCCGACCTGGAGATCCGCGCGGACGAGCTGGACCTCCCCGCCATCGAGGCCGCCGGGCTGCTCTGGACGACCGTGACCGGGCTGTGCGCCGAACCGTCCCGGACGGCGACGCTCGCCGCGCTCGGCGCCCGCCGCCGCGCCGGCTTCACCGTCCTCGACCTGGACTACCGGCCCATGTTCTGGGACTCCCCGGCCGAGGCGGGGCGCCGGGCGGGCGAGGCCCTCGAACACGCGACCGTCGCCGTCGGCAACCTCGCCGAGTGCGAGGTCGCCGTGGGGGAGACCGACCCGATGCGGGCCGCCCGTGCGCTCCTCGACCGCGGCGTCCGCCTCGCCGTCGTCAAGCGCGGGCCGGACGGCGTCCTCGCGGTCGACGACGAGGGGCGGGTGGTGGAGTCCCCACCGGTGCCGGTCGAAGTCGTCAACGGCCTCGGTGCCGGGGACGCGTTCGGCGGCGCCCTCTGCCACGGGCTGCTCGCCGGCTGGGACCTCCCGCGCGCGATCGGGTTCGCCAACCGGGCCGGCGCGGTCGTCGCGTCCCGGCTCGCCTGCTCGGCCGCGATGCCCACCGCCGCCGAGATCGCGGAACCGGCGGTGGCCCCGTGACCCTCGACCCCGTGGCCCTCGACACCGAGACCCCGCCGAGTCCGCGGGCCGGGCGGATCGCGGCGCTCGCCGAGACGCGCGCCGCCCGCCCGGAGTCCATCGCCGAGGCCGCCGCCCGCCGCACCCGCCGCGCGTCGCTGCTCGGCCCGACCGGGCGGCTCATGCTGATCGCCGCCGACCACCCGGCGCGCGGCGCCCTCGCCGCCGGCGGCGATCCGCTCGCCATGGCCGACCGCGGCCGGCTCCTCGACCGGCTGTGCACGGCGCTGGAGCGCCCCGGCGTGGACGGCGTCCTCGCCACCCCCGACGTCGCGGAGGACCTGCTGCTCCTCGGCGCCCTCGACGGCAAGATCGTGATCGGCTCGATGAACCGCGGCGGGCTCGCCGGCGCGTCCTTCGAGATCGACGACCGCTTCACCGCCTACAGCGCCGACGCGATCGCCGCGTCCCGCCTCGACGGCGGCAAGGTCCTGCTGCGCGTCGACGACGACGATCCGGCGACGCCGCGCACGCTGGAGGGCTGCGCCCGCGCGGTGTCCGCGCTCGCCGGGCACGGCCTGATGGCGATGGTCGAGCCGTTCATCGCCCGCCGGGTGGACGGCCGCGTCCGCAACGACCTCACCCCGGAGGCGATGATCCGCGCGATCTCGATCGCGTCGGCCCTCGGCACGACCTCGGCGCGGACCTGGCTGAAGGTCCCCGTCGTCCCCGACATGGAGCGCGTGATGGCCGCCTCGACCCTGCCCGCGCTGCTGCTCGGCGGCGAGGTCTCCGCCGACCCGCGCGCCGCCCGCGACGGCTGGCGCCGCGCCCTGCGGCTCCCGACCGTGCGGGGCCTGGTCGTCGGCCGCTCCCTTCTTTACCCTGCCGACGGCGATGTGGCCGGAGCCGTGGACGCAGCAGTGGAGGTCATTTGACTTCGTCCACTCGCCTAGTGGCGGGGGACTCCGACCCTCGCGGGTCGGGTTTCCTGCTTCGTCGCCGACTGCCCGCCGGGCTCGCGCCGTTTGGGTCTCACGTCAGCTCCACAGGCAGACACCGCCAGCCCGGCGGCCAGAACGTTTTTCGCGGCGTTGATATCACGGTCATGGACCGCGCCGCACCCGCACTCCCATTGCCTCACGTTGAGGGGCATCGACCCGGCGACCGTCCCGCAGTCCCCGCACAGCTTGGAGCTGGGGAACCACCGGTCGATCACGACGAGTTCGCGGCCGTACCAGTCGGCCTTGTATTCCAGCATCGTGCGCAGGTCCCGCCATGCCGCGTCGGAGATCGCGCGGGCCAGGCGATGATTGCGGACCATGCCCGCGACATGCAGATCCTCGATCACGACCACTTGGTTCTCGTGGACGAGACGAGTCGTCAGCTGATGCAGGAGATCCCGGCGCCGGTCGGCGATCCGCGCATGGATCCGCGCGACCCGCACTCTGGCCTTCTCCCGGTTCTTCGATCCCTTGGCCTTCCGGGACAGGTCCCTCTGCGCGCGGGCCAGGCGCTCGCGGTCCCGGCGCTCATGCCGGGGGTTGGTGACTTTCTCACCCGTCGACAGGGTGACCAGCGATGTGACCCCGGCGTCGATCCCCACGGCCCGGTCAGCGGGGTTGAGACGGGTGATGGTGTCATCGCACAACAGGGACACGAACCACCGCCCGGCCGCGTCGCGGGACACCGTGACCGTGGACGGCTCCGCCCCTTCGGGCAGATGCCCAGACCACACGATGTCAAGCGGCCCGCTCACCAGGAACGCCAGGTCCGGAGTCTTCTTCCAGGCGGTGAGCATTGCGGAGGTCTCCACGTAGGATACGCGTCGCTGCTCCCCGTACCAGGCACGCGTCCGCGCTTCCAGCGCCCGGTTGTACGCCAGGCGCGCACACCCGAATGTGCGGGACAACTCCGCCGCCTGCTCGTCTGTGGGATAGAAGCGGCACCGGAACGCCCGCTTCACCTGCCGCGCCATGTCTCACATTCCACTGCCACTCTGAGTAAGGATCGTACGTTCGTTCGAATTGGGCCGCGTTTCATCCCCTGCCTGAAGGCAGGGGCGTCCACACCTTGGAGAGCTTGATGAACACGAGACTGACGGTGGGCCAGGCGGTCGTCCGGTTCCTGGGCGCGCAGTACAGCGAGCGGGACGGCGAGGAGCACCGGTTCTTCGCCGGATGCTTCGGGATCTTCGGGCACGGCAACGTCGCCGGCCTGGGGCAGGCGCTGCTGGAGCACGCCGACGATCTTCCCTACTACATGGCGCGCAACGAGCAGGCGATGGTGCACGCCGCGGCCGGCTACGCCCGGATGAACGACCGGTTGTCCACGCTGGCCTGCACGACGTCCATCGGGCCTGGTGCGACCAACATGGTGACGGGTGCTGCGCTCGCCACCATCAATCGGCTGCCGGTGCTCTTGCTGCCCGGTGACATCTTCGCCACCCGTCCCGCCAACCCGGTGTTGCAGGAGCTGGAGGACGCCCGCTCCTACGACGCGTCGGTGAACGACTGCTTCAAGCCGGTGTCGAAGTACTGGGATCGCATCAACCGCCCCGAGCAGTTGCCGAGCGCGCTGCTGGCCGCGATGCGCGTCCTCACCGACCCGGCCGAGACGGGTGCCGTCACCCTGGCCCTGCCGCAGGACGTCCAGGCGGAGGCATTCGACTGGCCGGACGAGCTGTTCGCCCGCCGCGTCTGGCGCATCCCGCGTCCGGTCCCCGAGCCCGCCGTGCTTGAGGAGGCCGCCGCGATCCTCCGATCGGCTGAACGCCCGCTGATCGTGGCGGGCGGCGGTGTCATCTACTCGCAGGCCACCGACGCCCTGCGCGCCTTCGCCGAGCGCACGGGCATCCCGGTGGCCGAAACGCAGGCGGGCAAGGGCTCGCTGCCCTGGGATCACGAATGCTCGGTCGGCGCGATCGGTGCGACCGGCACGACGGCCGCGAACGCACTCGCTCGTGAAGCCGACGTCGTGCTCGGCATCGGCACCCGCTACAGCGACTTCACCACGGCGTCCCACAGCCTGTTCGCCAACCCCGGCGTCCGCTTCGTCAACGTCAACGTCGCACGTCCCGACGCCGCCAAGCTCGCCGCCACGACCGTCGTCGCGGACGCCAGGGAGGCGCTCCGGGTCCTCGGCACGGCCCTCGAAGGCCACCCCGTCCCCGATGCGCATCGAGAGCGGGGGCGGGAGTTGGCCGCGCGGTGGAACGCCGTCGTCGATGAGGCGTTCGGGGAGCGGCGCGAGGGGCTGCCCGCGCAGGCCGAGATCATCGGGGTCGTCAACGAGGTGTCCGGGCCCCGGGACGTGGTGGTGTGCGCGGCCGGGTCCATGCCGGGCGACCTGCACAAGCTGTGGCGGACCCGCGACCCCAAGGGCTACCACGTCGAATACGGCTACTCCTGCATGGGCTACGAGATCGCCGGCGGGCTCGGCGTGAAGATGGCCGCGCCCGACCGCGAGGTGTTCGTCCTCGTCGGGGACGGCTCGTACCTGATGATGGCGCAGGAGCTCGCCACGGCCGTCGCCGAGGGCGTCAAGCTGATCGTCGTCCTCGTCCAGAACCACGGCTACGCGTCGATCGGGAACCTGTCCGAGAGCGTGGGGGCGGAGCGGTTCGGCACCCGCTACCGCACCCGGACCGCCACCGGCCTCGACGGTGAGACGGTCCCCGTCGACCTCGCCGCGAACGCCGCCAGCCTCGGCGCGGACGTGCTCCGCGCCGACGGCGTCGACGGGCTCCGGGACGCGCTGCGCAAGGCCATCGACTCACCCCGCACCACCGTCGTCCACGTGGAGACCGACCCGCTCGCCCCCGCCCCCGACAGCGAGGCGTGGTGGGACGTGCCGGTCGCCGAGGTGTCGGCGCTGGCACCCACGGCCGAAGCCCGCGCCCGCTACGACGACGACAAGAAGACCCAGCGCCGCTACCTGTGAGAGGAACCCCCATGCGCTCGATTCAGCACCGGATCGGCGGTGTCCCGGTCGGCGGGAGCGCCGCGGCGCCCGTCCACGACCCCGCGACCGGGCAGCAGACCGCCGAGGTCGTGCTCGGCCGCCGGGCCGAGGTGGACGCCGCCGCCGGCGCCGCCGCGCGGGCCTTCGCCTCCTGGCGGGAGGTGTCGCTGACCCGGCGGGCGCGGATCATGTTCGCGCTGCGCGACCTGCTCGCCCGGCACGAGGACGAGCTGGCCCGGCTGATCACCGCCGAGCACGGCAAGGTCCTGGACGACGCGCGCGGCGAGGTCGTCCGGGGCCGCGAGGTCGTCGAGTTCGCCTGCGGCATCCCGCAGATGCTGAAGGGCGAGTACTCCGACCAGGTCTCCTCCGGCGTGGACGCGTTCTCCTTCCGGGAGCCGCTCGGCGTGTGCGCCGGGATCGTCCCGTTCAACTTCCCCGTAATGGTGCCGCTGTGGATGCACCCGGTCGCGATCGCCTGCGGCAACGCGTTCGTGCTGAAGCCGAGCGAGCGCGTCCCGTCCGCGTCCAACCTGGTCGCCGAGCTGTACGCCGAGGCGGGCCTGCCGGACGGGGTGTTCAACGTCCTGCACGGCGACGCCGAGACCGCCGAGGCCCTGATCGCGCACCCCGGCGTCGCGGCGGTGTCGTTCGTCGGGTCGACGCCCGTCGCCCGGCACGTCCACGAGGCGGCGAGCACCGCCGGCAAGCGGGTGCAGGCCCTCGGCGGCGCGAAGAACCACGCGGTGGTGCTGCCCGACGCCGACCTCGACCTCGCCGCCGACCAGATCACCGCGGCGGCCTACGGGTCGGCCGGGCAGCGCTGCATGGCGATCTCCGTGGCGGTCGCGGTCGGGGACGCCGCCGACCCGCTCATCGAGCGGCTCGCCGACCGGGCCCGCGCGATCAGGGTCGGGCCGGGCGGGGACCCGTCCAGCGAGATGGGGCCGCTGATCAGCGCGGCGGCGCGGGAGCGCGTCAGCGGGCACGTCGAGGAGGCGGCCCGCGCGGGCGCCAAGCTCGTCGTGGACGGCCGCGACCTCCCCGGCCCCGGCTTCTTCGTCGGCCCCTGCCTGCTCGACGGCGTCTCCACCGACATGCCCGCCTACGAGCAGGAGATCTTCGGGCCCGTCCTGGTGGTGCTGCGCGCCGGGACGCTCGACGAGGCGATCGCGCTGGTCAACGCCAACCCCTACGGCAACGGCACGGCGATCTTCACCTCGTCCGGGGCGGCGGCGCGGCGGTACCAGCGGTCCGTGCACGTCGGGATGATCGGGGTGAACGTCCCGATCCCGGTGCCGATGGCGTTCTACTCGTTCGGCGGCTGGAAGGCGTCGCTGTTCGGCGACACCCACGTCCACGGGCCCGAGGGCGTCCGGTTCTACACGCGCCAGAAGGCCGTCACGTCCCGGTGGCCCGAGCCCGCCGGCGTCGCCGCCGAGGCGCCCGGGATGGCGTTCCCCACGGCGGGCTGACCCAAGGCCGACCCAAAGCCCGATCCAAGGCCGACCCAAGATTGTCCTGGGGCTTTCCCGGCGCGTCCAGGCTCGTTCACCGCCGGTTCAGCGGCGGCGACCAGGCTCCCGCGTGATCCCCTCACGCTAAGGAGTGCCCATGTCCGTGACCCGTCGCGGAGTCGTCAAGGGCGGCGCGGCCGGCGCCCTGTCCATCGCCCTCGCCGGAAGCCTGGAGGGCGTCTTCCAGACGTCCGCCGGCGCCGACACCGGCGAGGCGTACGGCTACGGCCCGCTCGTCCCCGACCCCAAGGGCGTCCTGGACCTGCCCCAGGGCTTCCACTACAAGCAGCTGTCGGTGGAAGGCGACCCGATCTCGGAGGGCGTCGTCGTTCCCGGCCACCACGACGGAATGGCCACCTTCCCCGGCGGCAGGCACGGCCGGACCCGGCTCGTGCGCAACCACGAGCAGGGCACCAACGGCACCCGCGCCGTCGGCCGCCCCGAGCTGACCTACGACCCGGCCGTCAACGGCGGCACCACCACGCTGGAGGTCGACAGCCGCGGCAACCTGCTGTCGCAGTACGTCAGCCTCGCCGGGACGGCGGTGAACTGCGCCGGCGGCCGCACCCCCTGGGGGACCTGGCTGACCTGCGAGGAGACCGAGGGCGTCAAGGGCGAGACCAAGAGCCACGGATGGGTGTTCGAGGTCGACCCGGACGGCCGGCGCACCGAGCCCGTCCCGCTGACCGGCCTCGGCCGCTTCGCGCACGAGGCCGTCGCCGTCGACCCGCACACCCTCACCGCCTACCTCACCGAGGACGCGTCCGGGCCGTTCGGGCTGTTCTACCGGTTCCGCCCCCGCGCCCACCGCGGCGGCTACCACGCCTACATGCGGGGCGGGAGCCTGGAGGCGATGAACGTGCGCGGAGTCCCGGACCTGTCGCTCGTCACCGAGCCCGGCACCCGGCTGCGCGTCGAGTGGCTGGACGTCCCGGACCCGTCGGCGAAGAAGACGTCGGTGCGCAGGCAGTTCGACACGATCACCCGGAGCCAGAAGCTCGAAGGCGCCTGGTGGGGGCACGGCAAGGCGTACTTCGTCGCGAGCTTCTCGGACTCCGGCGACGGCGCCGCCCGCGACCACGCCGGGCAGGTCTGGACCTACGACCCGCGCCGCAACGAGATCGAACTCCAGCTGATCTTCAAGCCGGGCGGCCGGTTCGACGGACCCGACAACATCACCGTCTCCCCGTACGGCGGCGGCGTGATCCTCGCCGAGGACGGCGACGGCGAGCAGTACCTCGTCGGCACCACCCGGAAGGACAAGCCGTTCGCGATGGCCCGCAACGCCCTCAACGGCAGCGAGTTCACCGGCGTCACGTTCTCCCCGGACGGCCGCATCCTGTTCGCCAACCGCCAGTCCGACCCCGGCGCGACGTTCGCCATCACCGGCCCCTGGCACCGCCTGCGCGGCTAGCCGGGGGCTCGGCAGAAGGCGGCTAGGCGAGGCCCCTGCGGGCCACGGCGGGCGGGCGGGTGCCCCGGATGGAGGCCACCATGTCGAGAACCTGGCGCATCCCGTCCGCCTGCGATTCCGGCACGCGGAAGTACCTCGCCCCCAGCCACGCGTAGACGGACGCCGCGGCGAGCAGCCCGGGATCGGGCTCCCGGGCGTCCGTCTCCAGCGTGACCAGCACGGCGCCCCCGGAGGCGGCGAGTCGTTCCACCCGGCTCGCCGGGGGCGCCGTGCCCGCGTCCGCGGCACCGGGCGGAACCGGCGCGTCCGGTGGAAGGACCATCCGCTCTTGCATCCCCATGCCTCCAAGCGTGGCACGATCGGAGTCCTGGAATCGTCCTTCGGGAGACGCGGGAGATCGGAGCGTGATGGTGACCGTGGTGCTCGTCCTGGCCGGCCTGGCCGTGCTGGGCGCCGTCGTCGTCCTCGCCATGGGCAGGGGCGGGGAGCTGGCCGAGACCCATCCCGACTACCCGCCGCTCGCGCTGGACGCCGCGGGCCGTCCCGTCCTCGGGCCCGAGGGGTCCCGGCTCCGGTTTCCCACCACGATCTGGGGTTATCAGATGCAGGTGACGGACGAGGCCGTGCACCGCCTGACCGACGCCCTCCGCGAGCGCGACGCCCGCGTGGCCGACCTGGAGCGCCAGCTGTACGACCTCCGCAACCGCGCCGGCGAACCCGCCATCGGCGCCCTGCACGGTCTGGAGGAGCCCGGCGACGGCGTGCTGCTCCGCAAGGAGACCGTGCCCGTCGAGGACGAGCCCGGCCCCGAGGAGGAGCGCCAGTGAGCCGAGTCGCCGTCCACGCGGAGGCCGTGTCCGCCGCCCCGGCAGAGCGCGTCTTCGCCCTGCTCACCGACTGGCCGCGGCACGCCGAGTGGATGCCCTTCACCAGCGCCGAAGGCGGCGACAAGGCCGGCGACGAACTGCGGGCGTGGACGGGCATCGGCCCGGTCGGCTTCACCGACACCATGGTCATCACCGACTGGCGGGACGGCCGCCGCGTCGCCGTCCGGCACACCGGCCGTGTCGTGCGCGGCGAGGCGTGGTTCAAGGTCGTCCCGGAGGGGGCGGGCAGCCGCGTCATCTGGGCGGAGCTCATCGACCTGCCCCTCGGCCCGCTCGGCCGCGCCGGCTGGCTGGTCGCCGGCCCGGTCGTGAAGGCGTTCCTGGCCCTCGGCCTGCGCCGCCTCGCCGCGCTGGCGCAGGAGCCGGCTCCGCCGCGGGGAAACGGCGCTGTCGGAGGCATCGGGTAGAACGGGCGGGTGACCACCGCGATTCTGGGCGAGGACGGGCTGGCGCGCTGCCCGTGGGGGCTGTCGGCCCCCGACTACATCGCCTACCACGACGACGAGTGGGGCCGTCCGGTCCGCGACGACCTGGGCCTCTACGAGAAGCTCTGCCTGGAGGCGTTCCAGTCGGGGCTCTCCTGGCTGACGATCCTGCGCAAGCGCGAGAGCTTCCGCGCCGCCTTCTGCGGCTTCGACCCCGAGAAGGTCGCCGCGTTCGGCCCGGACGACGTCGAGCGCCTGATGGCCGACGCCGCCATCGTCCGGAACCGGGCGAAGATCGAGGCGTCGATCGCCAACGCCCGCGCCGCCCTCGACCTCCCCGGCGGCCTCGCCGCGACCGCCTGGCGCTACGCCGACCCCGACTCCCCGGCCTACGCCGACACGGCCGACGTCCCCGCCTACACCGACGCCTCGAAGGCACTCGCCAAGGAGCTGAAGAAGCACGGCTTCCGCTTCGTCGGTCCCACCACCGCCTACGCACTGATGCAGGCGTGCGGGCTGGTGAACGACCACCTGACCGGCTGCTCCTTCCGCTAGTCACTCGGCCCTGGTCGCCTCCAGCAGCGGGACCTCGGCGGCCCGGCGCGCCGGGAGCGCCGAGGTCGCCAGGGCGACCGCCGCCGCGCCCGCGATGACGGCCGGGAACAGCCACCACGGCGGGTCCGGGGCAAGGAACGAGCTGCCCGTCGCGACGTACATCAGGAACACGCTGCCGAGCGCCGTCCCGATGCCGAGGAGCCCGCCGAGCAGCACGACGGTCGCGGCCTCCCAGCGGACGACCGCCCTGATCTGCGCGGCCGTCGCGCCGACCGCGCCGAGCAGCCCGAACTCGCGGGTCCGCTCGCCGACGCTCATCGAGACGGTGGTCGCCATCCCGAACAGGGCGAGGACGAGCGCCATCCCGATGAACCCGTAGATGACCGTCAGCCCGCTGGTCATCGACCCCTTGGCCAGGTCGATGTAGGCGCCCTTGCCGAGGACCTCGACGCCGGGCGTGCCGGCGAACGCGCGGGCGAGGTCCCGCTCGGAGCCGCCCCGCGCGAGGACGACCTGCGCGGGCGCGTCGGGGTCGAGCCGGTCCATGGTCGCCGCCGACACCAGCGCCTGGTCGGCGAACAGGTGCGACGGGTCGTGGTAGGCGGCGGCGACCGTCAGCGGCACGCGGCCCTGTGCTCCGCGCACGACGATCTTCTGCCCCTTCTTGATCTTCTGGGCCGTCAGCACCGTGGAGGTGAGGGCGATCTCGCCGTCCCCGAGCCGGGGCAGGCGCCCGCCGAGCTTCAGCACCTCCGGCAGCGCGTCCTGGTCGGCGCCCGTCACCGCCAGGTAGACCGGCAGCGGCGGCTCCTCCGGCGACGACCGCTTCGGCGGCGGCGAGACGAGCTTGATCTGCGACGCCGTCAGCGCGGCCGCGGCGGACACGCCGGGCACCGCCGCGGCCTTGGCCGCCGCGTCGCGCGGCAGCGGCGCCGGGCCGCCCGACGCCGCGCCGGTCGCCGCGATCGCGTGCTCGGCGCGCATCACCTGCCCGCCGGTCTCGGCGAACCGCGCGTCCGCCGACAGGACGGTCAGCGCGGTCGCGCCGACCAGCGCCACGCCCAGCATCAGCGACGACGCCGCCGACGACACCCGCTGCGGGCTGCGGGTGATGGTGGCGCGGGCGAGCCGCCCGGCCTCGCCGCTCACGGCCGTCCCGACCCGGCCGACCAGGCCGCCGAGGGGGCCGACGAAGAACGGGGCGAGGACGGCGAGCGCCGCGACCGTCGTCATGCAACCCAGCAGGACCATGACGCAGACGCCGATGGTGCGCTCCGGGCCCGGCGGCTCCTCGTACCTGATCCCGAAGACGCCGCCGAAGAAGATCCACGCGCACGCGAAGACGGCGAGCGCGCCGATCAGCCGCCCCCGGCGGCGGCCGGGCGTCTCGGTGCTCGCCGCGCGCAGTGCCTGCATGGGGGAGACGCGCGCCGCGCGGCGCGCCGCCCGCCACGCCGCGAGCTGGGTGACCACGATCCCGGCCACGGCCGGGACGGCCAGGGCGACCCAGCCGAACTGCACGTCCGCGGCGGAGATGTCGAAGCCGTCGTCGGCGAACAGCGTGGTGAGCAGCGCCGACACCGGGTAGCCGAGCAGCACGCCGCCCGCCGATCCGACCAGGCCGAGCGCCAGGGCCTCCCACCGGATCAGCCGCTTGATCTGGCGGGGCGTCGCGCCGATCGCGCTGAGCAGCGCCAGCCGCCGCGTCCGCTGCCGGACCAGCGTGCCGAACGTGTTCGCCACGACGAACAGCCCGACGAACACCGCGACGGACGAGACCATCCCGATGGCGCCGCCGATCGACGCCCCGGCCGACTCCAGATCGGCCGACTGGGCGTTCCGCACGCCCGCCGCGGTGCGGACGGTGACGTCCTGCCCGAGGGCGCGGGCCAGGTCCGCGCGGAGCTTCGCCGGCGCGACGCCCGGCGCGGCCTTCACCCACACGCCCTGCCAGGTCCCGGCCGGGAGGCCCGCCGCCGCCTGGACGGTCGCGGGCGGCGCCAGCAGCAGGTCTCCGCTCGCGACGGAGCCGTGGTCCTGCACGGTGACGATCCCGACGAGCTTCAGGGTGCGGCTCTGCTTCGGCAGCAGCACCCGGACCGGGTCGCCCACATCGAGCTTCCCGGCCCGCGCCACGTGCCGGGTCACGGCGACCTCGCCGTCCGCGGCGGGCGCCCGGCCCGACTCCAGGCGGTACGGGTTGAGCCGCGCGTCGGACGTCCACGGCCGCAGCGTCGTCCCCGCCCCGGCGGGCGGCGGGATCGCCTTCCCGCCCGACCCGTGCGCGGTCACCGGGACCATCGCGTCCCCCGCGACCGCCGCCACGCCCGGACGCCCCGAGACGGCGCTCAGCGCGACCTGGCCGTCCGGCGTCGCGTACGGGTCGTCGGTGTCCACCGATCCGCCGAGGACGAGCACGTCGGAGCGGGCGTACTCGCTGGCGTCGCTGCCCGACACCGCCTCCTGCGCCCGCAGCGTGAACTGCAGCGACCCCGCGATCAGCCCGATCGAGAACGCCGCCGCCAGCAGCGTGGCGGCCATCCGCATCCAGCCCTCGGCGAAGGAGCGGCGGGCGATCAGCCACATGGCGCTCAGCCCTCCATCCGGCGCATCACGTCGTGCACCTGGTCGACGGTGGGGGAGTGCAGCTCGCGCACGATCATGCCGTCGGCGAGGAACAGCACCCGGTCGGCGTGCGCGGCGGCCCCCGGGTCGTGCGTCACCATGATCACCGTCTGGCCGTAGGCGTCCACCGCGCGGCGCAGGAACCCCAGCACCTCGGCGCCCGACCGGGAGTCGAGGTTGCCGGTCGGCTCGTCGGCGAACAGCACCTCCGGCCGGGTCAGCAGCGCCCGCGCCACCGCGACCCGCTGCTGCTGCCCGCCCGACAGCTCGCCCGGCCGGTGCGCGAGACGCTCGCGCAGCCCGAGCGCGTCCACGATCGTGTCGAACCACTCCCGGTCGGCGCGCCGGTTCCCGAGCCGCCCGGTCAGCCGGATGTTCTCCTCTGCCGTCAGCATCGGCAGCAGGTTGAACGACTGGAACACGAACCCGAGCCGGTCGCGGCGCAGCTTGGTCAGCCGGGTCCGGGACAGCTTCGTGATGTCGACGTCCCCGATGTGCACCGAGCCGGAGGTGACCGTGTCGAGCCCGGCCAGGCAGTGCAGGAAGGTCGACTTGCCGGAACCGGACGGCCCCATGATCGCGGTGAACCGGCCGCGCGGGAACGCCGCCGAGACGCCGCGCAGCGCGGTCACCGCGTGCTCGCCCGTCCCGTAGGACTTGACGAGGTCGCGGGCGGCGGCGACGTGGTCGTGGGCGCGGCCGGCAGGGGGTGCGGCGGATGTCTGGATCATGCCTTCAAGCCAACCGCCGGCGCCCCCCTCGGCGCATTGGCGGAGCCTCCCCGGTCGATGCTCGGGAAGGCCCTACCTCTACCGGCCCTCGAACTCCGGCTGCTGCTTCTTCAGGAACGCCTCGGTCGCGTTCTTGTGGTCGCTCGTCCGCGCGCACTCGTCCTGGAGCTCGGCCTCCCGCTCCAGCGCGGACGCCAGGTCGTGCGTCGCCGCGTGGTCGAGTGCCGCCTTCACCGCGCCGTAGGAGACCGTCGGGCCCGCCGCGAGGCGCCGCGCCAGCTCCACCGCCGCCGGGGCCAGCTCGTCGGCCGGGACGACCCGGTTCACCAGGCCCAGCTCCAGTGCCCGCTCGGCCTTCAGCGGCTCGCCGAGCAGCAGCAGCTCGGCGGCCTTGGCGCGGCCGACGAGGCGCTGCAGCGTCCACGACATGCCGCTGTCGGGCGCGAGCCCGATCCCGGTGAACGCGGTCGCGAACCGGGCCTTGTCGGACGCCACGACCAGGTCGCAGGCGAACGCCAGCGACGCGCCCGCGCCCGCCGCCACCCCGTTCACCGCCGCCACCACCGGCTTCCGCATCCCGGCGATGGCCAGCACGATCGGGTTGTAGTGCTTGCGGACGGTGTCGTCCAGGCCCTTGCCGGCGGCGAGGTTGTCGGCGTGCTCGCGCAGGTCCTGGCCCGCGCAGAAGGCCCGCCCGGCGCCGGTGAGGATCACCGCGCGGGCGGCCGGATCGGCGGCCGCGCGCAGCACCGTCTCGCGCAGCAGCTCCTTCATCTCGCCCGTCAGCGAGTTCATCCCGTCCGGGCGGTTGAGTGTGATCGTCCCCACAGCGTCGGTCACGTCGTACAGCACGGTCTCAGACATCGGCGTCCTCTCGTTTCGCCCGCAGATCCTCCCATCTTCCGATCTGGAGGCTGATCGTTACCACTTCGCGCCCGGAAGACGAGATAATGGACCACTACTGATGACGCGGATGCGACACGCGGCCACGCGGCCAACGGTGTGCGAGGCCGCGGCCCTACGCAGGAAGGGGAACCACGCATGGCGGCGATGAAGCCGCGGACGGGAGACGGTCCGCTCGAAGTGACCAAGGAGGGACGCGGGATCGTCATGCGAGTCCCCCTCGAAGGCGGCGGCCGACTCGTGGTCGAGCTCTCCGCCGACGAGGCCAAGGAGCTCGGCGAGGCGCTCAAGGACGTCGTGGGCTGACGGCTCCACCGCTCCCGGCTTGTTGGTGACGGTCCCGGCGACGCCGCCGGGGCCCTTGCCATTTCCGTACCCAGAAGCGCAGATCAGGGGGACCATCACCATGCCCATCGAGACCCGCGTCCACGGCGCCGGCGGCACCGTCTCGCAGGCGGCGGCCGACCTCGGGGCCGAGGTGGTGGCGGTGCCCGTCCGCAGGGGCCCCGTCGCACCGGCGGCGGAGGTCGCCGAGGGGCTGCCCTTCACGCTGGACGAGCTGCTGGCGCTGCACCGGGCCAAGGGCGAGCCGGGGGAGATCACCGCGACCCAGGTCCGCGTCGGCGACCGGGTCCGCGAGCTGCTGCTGTACGGGGTGGGCGACGCGGCCCCGGCCGACCTGCGCAGGGCCGGCGCCGCGCTGGCCCGCCGCGGCAGGGGCCGGACGGCGCTCGCCGCCGGCGTCCCCGACGGGGACCTCGCCGCGTTCACCGAGGGCGCGCTGCTCGCGTCCTACGAGTTCAAGATCGGCGCCCCGCCGGCCAAGAAGGCGCTCGGCACCCTCGCCGTGCTGACCGAGGCCGGGCCCGAGGCGGGTGCCGCGGCGATCGAGCGGGGCACCGTGCGGGCCCGCGCGACCGCGCTGGCCCGCGACCTCGCCAACACCCCGGCCGGCGAGAAGGACCCGTCCTGGCTCGCCGCGCGGGCCGAGCAGGTCGCCACCGAGGCGGGCCTCGACATCCGCGTGCGCGGCGAGAAGGAGCTGGCCGAGGGCGGTTTCGGCGGGCTGCTCGCCGTCGGCGGCGGATCCGCCCGCCCGCCCCGCCTGATCGAGCTCTCCTACCATCCCGGCGAGCCCGCCGACCGGCACATCGTGCTGGTCGGCAAGGGCATCACGTTCGACAGCGGCGGCCTGTCGCTGAAGCCGAACGAGGGCATGAAGACGATGAAGACCGACATGGCCGGCGGCGGCGCGGTCATCGCGGTCATGGGCGCGCTGCGCGCCCTCGGCGTCCGCGCCCGCGTCACCGGCCTGGTCGCGGCGGCGGAGAACATGCCGTCCGGGTCGTCGATGCGGCCCGGCGACGTGATCGCCCACTTCGGCGGGACGACCTCCGAGATGCTGAACGCCGACGCCGAGGGCCGGCTCGTCCTCGCCGACGCGCTCGCCTACGCCGACGCCGAACTCGCCCCCGACGCCGTCGTGGACGTCGCGACCCTGACCGGCGCCGCGAAGGTCGCGCTCGGGCTGCGGCACGCGGCGCTGTTCGCCACCGACGACGGCCTCGCCGCCGCGCTCGCCCGGGCCGGGGCGGCGGCGGGCGAGCCGGTGTGGCGGCTGCCGCTGACGGCCGACTACCGCGCCGCGATCGACTCCGACCTCGCCGACGTCGCCAACATCGGGCGCGGCGGCTACGGCGCCGGCGCCACCACGGCCGCGCTGTTCCTGCGCGAGTTCGCGGGCGACCGGCCCTGGGCCCACCTCGACATCGCGGGGCCGGGCCGCGCCACCGCCGACGACGCCGAGATCACCCGCGGCGCGACCGGCTACGGCGTCCGGCTGCTGCTCGACTGGCTGACCGCGGCCTGATCACGCCGGCCGCGGCCTGATCACTTCGCCCGGCGGTCGATCACCGGGACGCGGCGGCGCCGCCGGGCCTCCTTGACGATCTGCGGGAGCGTCGCGTCCCAGTCCTGCTCGACCGCGAAGCACCACGGGACGGCCGCCGCCGTGGCCGGGACGTCCCGCATCGTCAGCGCCACCAGCTTCGGGCGCTCCGAGGTGCGCGCCATCTCCGCCAGTTCCGGTGACGGCAGGAAGACGAGGTAGTCCTGCTCGCCGCGGCGGGTACCGGCCATCCCGCGCCGCACCGCCGTGATCGCCGCGACCTCGTCCCACGGCAGCGAGCGCCCGGACCGGCGCGGCAGCGGCCAGCGCGCCGGGCGCCGCACCCCGCCGCCGTCCAGTTCGAGGACGGGACGGCGGGCCAGCATCCCGCCCGCCGACACCAGCAGGCCCGCCCCGAACAGGACGAGCCCCGCGACCCCGAGCACCATGAACATGACACTGCCCACACCGGCGCCGCGCACCACGCCGCTGGTGATGAACCCCACCGACGCGGCGAACAGGATCAGGAACGCCAGCGACTGCCCCGCCCCGCGCCAGGTCACCCGCACCCGCACCGCGAACGGCTCCGAGGTCGCGGCGCCCTCGGCGCCCTCGGCGCCCGCCGCGCTCTCGGCGGTCTCCACCGGGTCAGCCCAGCCGGACGGCGCAGAGCAGGCCGTCGCCGACCGGGACCAGCAGCGGGACGAGCCGCTCGTCGTCGCGGATCATGCGGTGCACCTCGCGGATCGCCTCGGTGTCGGGATCGCGGTAGGCGGCGTCGGCGACCCGGTCGTGCCACAGCGCGTTGTCGAACGCGACGACGCCGCCGGGGCGCAGCAGCCGCAGCGCGTCCGTCAGGTACTCGGGGTACTCCCGCTTGTCGGCGTCGCAGAACACCATGTCGTAGGCGCCGTCGGTGAGCCGGGGCAGCACCTCCAGCGCCGGACCGCTGATCATCCGGGTGCGGAAGCCGGACAGGCCCGCCTCCCGGTAGGCGATCTTCGCCAGCCGCTGGTTCTCCGGCTCGATGTCCACGCTGGTCAGCACCGCGTCCTTCGGCATGCCGCGCATCAGCCAGACGCCGGACACGCCGCAGCCCGAGCCGACCTCCACGACCGTCCGCGCGCCGATCAGCGTCGCGAGGAAGCGCAGCGCCGCACCCCCGGCGGGGCCGATCGGCGCCGCGCCGACCTCCTCGCCGCGCCGCCTGGCGGCAAGCAGCGCCTCGTCTTCGGGGAGGAAATCCTCCACGTAGGCCCGGGTGGCCTGAATGGCGTCGATGGCTGCCTCCTCGCGGGACCCCCGCATGCCTCGTGCTGGAAAGACCATATCGTTGACAGGGAACCAACTGGAGTTTCAGCGCGTTGTAACCAGTGAAAGCACGACCGCGCAGCATGCAGGACAGTTGGTCCAGGAACCGCCCCAGCCCAGGCGAGACCGTGCCGTTCCAAGGCGAGAATCCTTGGCTACGAGAGAGGAACAGCCCGGCACCATGGGAGTCGCAGCACTCAGTTTCAGAAGCGCTGTGGGGGTCGGCGCCAGGCAGGGGCTTGGGAACGCCGCTCGTACGCGAGAGAACGCCCCCGAGGCGGAGTGGGCGCCGCCGTCCTGGGACGAGGTCGTCCGCGAGCACTCCGCGCGCGTCTACCGGCTCGCCTACCGGCTGACCGGCAACCAGCACGACGCCGAGGACCTCACCCAGGAGGTCTTCGTCCGCGTGTTCCGGTCGCTGTCGAACTACACGCCCGGAACGTTCGAGGGCTGGCTGCACCGGATCACCACGAACCTGTTCCTCGACATGGCGCGGCGCCGCCAGCGCATCCGCTTCGAGGGGCTCGCCGACGACGCCGCCGAGCGCCTCCAGGGCCGCGAGCCGACGCCGGCGCAGGCGTTCGACGACACCAACTTCGACGCCGACGTCCAGGCCGCCCTCGACGCGCTGGCCCCCGAGTACCGCGCGGCCGTCGTGCTGTGCGACATCGAGGGGCTGTCCTACGAGGAGATCTCGGCCACGCTCGGCGTCAAGCTCGGGACCGTGCGCAGCCGCATCCACCGGGGACGGGCGCAGCTGCGCGCCGCGCTGGAGCACCGCGCGCCGACGCGGCGCCGGCCCGGCACGAGGAACGGCTACCAGGCGGCCGAGGCGCGCGACGCCGCCCTGGCCGCGGCCGTCGAGTGCGGAGCCGCGGCCGATGACGGCCCGGCCGCGGCGCCCGCGGGGGGCCTGCACGCGGCCGGCGGCGCCCTGCCGCGGCCGCTGCCGGACGGCGCGTAAGCGGTACGTGGACGCGCGCGGGGCGGGACCGCGCGCCTGACCGAATGGAATCGACGGAGGCGGCGTGAGTTGTCTGGGGGAGCGTCTGACCGCTCTGGTCGACGGCGAGCTGGGGCATGAGGAGCGCGACCGCGTGCTCGCCCATCTCGCGGGGTGCGCCCAGTGCAGGGCAGAGGTCGCCGGCCTGCGGCGGGTCAAGGGACGGCTGCGGGGGCTGTCCGCGCTTCCCGCGAGCGACGGCACCGACGATCTGCCGACCCCCGACTTCCTGAACCGGCTGCGCGCCCTGCCGGCCGCGGCCGCCGAACCTCCCGCGCCCGCCGGGGCCCCGTCCGCGGGCGCCCCGTCCCACCG
>NZ_SMJW01000008.1 GCF_004348335.1 Actinomadura bangladeshensis
CAGGCCCCCCATGTGGCGTCTGGGCTCCTCCCTCCCCCGATGCGGGTTTCCGGCGTTCGTCGTTGACAGTCGGTCGGTTGGACGTCGTGGCGTCCCTGGGGTGCTCACGCCCTTCTCTTCCGAGTAGCGTCCTCGCGGGGTGCCGCGTGTCCTGGTGGGGCCGGTTCTGAGTGCTCTGGGCCTTCCTGTGATCGTCTTGCCCGTCGGCAGACCAACCGCGCGGTGGTGAGCGCTTTCCGTTCATCTTTACCGGGGCCCGTGTTCGTCGTAAAGCGTGGGTGTCTCCCGTGAAGTTCCGCAATCCAGAAGGCGCGCCCCTGGGTCGGGCGGATGAGGATGGGATATCCGTCCCGACGCTTAGGGGAGGGGGTGTGATCTATGAAGGCCGTCCGTAAGTGGAACGCGCTGCGCGCCGCGCGCGCAGGTGCCGTCCGTCCGGCTGGCAGGCACTTCAAGTGGACTGCCTGATAGTGATCGACGCGTGGGCCTGTGGAGGGCATTGCGCCCTTCACAGGTCCACGCCGAGGCGAGGTGAACTGAATGCACCGCTGGAGTGTCGAGCGTTTCCATTGTGATGCAGAGGCCCTGGGGAACCTGGCGGATCGATTCTTCGCCGCCGAATTATGGGAGAAGCCGCGTGACCCGCTGACGGACGCCGAGCACGCCGAGATACACCGGTCGATCGGAGAACTCCGGCACCCCCGCGCGATCGAGGAGATCTGCGCGCTGGCGGCGACCCATCCCAACGCGGGGGTCAGGCGGACGATCCTGGAGGCGGTCGAGCCGTTTCTGGCCACCCATCCCGCGGCCCGCGAACTCGTCGTCTGGCTGCTCGGCGACGACGAGGACTTCGTCTGCTTCGCCGCCGCGCGGGCGGCCGGGCGCAACCGGATCGGGGAAGCCTTCGAAGAACTGGAGCACATCACCGGCCCGGCCGACAGCGCGCTGTTCCGGAGCATCAAGCCGGTCGGCATCGGCGCGGCCGTCGTCGGCAGGGCCATGGCGGAGATCCTGGGGGCCCCTGACCGCGCGGCCAGGCTGGAACCCGAGCGGGACTACGCCCGTACCGGACGGCTGCCCCGGGAGGCCCGGCTCGGCGAGTTCTGGGACTACGACCCGGAGAACCTGCCGCGTCCGGTCCCTGAGGGCATGGTGCTCATCCCGGGGTCCGACTTCATCGTCGGCATCGGCATGGACGACATCGTTCATCCCCTCTATGACGTCGATGACGCCGTGCCGAGGCGGACCCGCCATCTCCCCGATTTCCTGATCGACCGGTACCCGGTGACCAACCGCGAGTACGACGAGTGGGCCGAAAGCCCGGCGGCGGCCGAACACCTGCTGTGCCACCCCGATGAGATCCCGGACAAGGACCATCGGCGCGGGCTGGCCGCGGACCCCCGGTTCGGTCCCGACCACCCCGCCGTCGGCGTCGACTGGTACGACGCGTACGCCTTCCTGGCCCACCACGGCAAGCGCCTGCCGACGGAACTGGAATGGGAGAAAGCCGCCCGCGGCGAGAACGGCGGGCATTACCCGTGGGGTGACGAGTTCGACCCCGACGCGGTGCGGTGGTTCGGTGCGGTCTTCGGTACTCCGGGCAGCCTGGAGGAGTGGCGGGATACGCTCTGCACCTTCGACGACACCACTCCCGAGGTCACCACGGTCCCGGTCGGTTCCCATCCCGGGAACGTCAGCTGCTACGGGGTCGCCGACATGGTCGGAAACTGCTGGGAATGGACGGACACCAACTACTTCACCCGTGAGCGAATGGTGCCGATGATCTCGGGCAGGCCCCGTCCGGAATGGGCCACGGCAGAGGAGTCCGCCGTCGTCATCCGGGGCGGGGCGTGGACCTCGATGGCGGAGGAGCTGACGACGTTCTTCCGGGGCAAGGACCTGTTCACCGACCGGCACAACGAGATCGGGTTCCGAGGGGTGATCCGATGAACGTCCCGCAGCGCCTGCCGAGGTTCACGTTCACCGGGGCGGTCACGGACGAGCAGCGCGCCTTCTACGAACGCCACGGGTTCCTGGTCTACGGCGGCGTGCTGGACCCGGACGACGTGCGGGTCGTCAAGGCCGACGCCGAACGCCTGGAGGCCCGGACGCTCGCCGGCGACATCCCCGCCCAGCACCGCGACAGAGTCCTGGACCCGTCCTACGACGAGAACGGGAAGGCGAGCCTGCACCGGCTGCCCTACTTCACCCTCTACTCCCCGCGGACCCGGGAACTGGTGGAACGGCGGGGCCTGGACGCGCTCGGTCCCGGGCTGCTGGGCAGGCCGGCATGGCGGTTCGAGGACTCGATCGACGGCGCCGTGTGGCAGATGAAACGGCGGAAACGCTCCTCCTACAACGCGCTGGACTGGCACCTCGACTTCCCGCACGACCACCCGGTCGCCCCGTTGGTGAACGTGGGGATCTACCTGGACGCGGCCACCAAGCAGAACGGCTGCCTCGTCGTCGCCCCCGGCTCGCACCGATTCCCGGCGCGCCGCCTGGAGCCCCTCGGCCTGCCGGTCGTGGTCGATGCGGGAGACGTCGTCTGCCACACCAACAACATCTTCCATCACTCCGGCCCGGTGCTGGACGGGACCAGCCGGGCGACGCTGTACCTGTACTACGCGGCGGGCCGGAGGCCGGCGGCCGGGACGACCTACACCCACCGGGCCGGCGAGGACTTCGCGGATCTGTTCATCGAGACGGAGGCGGGCACGCCATGACCGGCACGACGAACGCGCATCCGGGGCACGAGATCCCGGTCGAGGTCCTGCGCATGGCCTACTGGGCCGAGGGACCGGCCGCGGTGCGGGACACCCTGCTCGATGACTACCTGGGCCGGCTGGAACTGCTGACCGACCCGGGGCTGCGCGATGAATGCCTGGCGGTCGGCCTGCTGCACGCCGTCCCCGAGGTGCGCCGGCGGGCGCAGGCGGCGGCGGCCCGGCTCAGCCCGGAACTGTCGGCCGAGGCGACCGGCTGGACGCTGGGCGACCCCGACGAGACCGTGCGGGCGGCCGCCCTGGCCGCCGCGGCCGGCGCGCCGGCCCTGCGGGCCCTGCTGGACTCGTTCGGCAGGTCGCCGGAGCTCGTCGCCTCGGGCCTGGACGGCTGCGTGACGGTGGCCGACGCGCACGCCCTGGCCGCGGCGCGCAGGCTCCTCGCCGACACCGGACTGGCCGGCGCGGTGCTGGCCGACCTGCCCGTCCCGCTGTCCGCCGACCGGATGCCCAGCAGGCTCTCCGTGAGCGGGATGCGGCATGTACCGGCCGGACGGCTGATCCGGGGCCTCCACCCCGACCAGCGGCCGACCTGGGGGACCCCCGCCGCTCCCGCGGTGGCGGAGACCGCCGTGGCGGGGTTCTACCTGGACGTCCACCCGGTCACCAACGACGACTACGACGCCTTTGCCGCCGACGTCGGCGAGCACGGCCATCTGTGGTGCCACCCCGACGAGCCGAGGGACGCCGACCACACCCGGTCCACCGCGGACGACCCGCGCTGCGCGGGAGACCACCCCGCCACCGGGGTCGGCTGGTACGACGCGGTGGCCTACGCCGCCTGGTGCGGCAAGCGGCTGCCCACCGAGGACGAATGGGAACGGGCAGCGCGCGGCGACGACCACCGCCGCTACCCGTGGGGCGAGGAGTTCCACGCCGACCGGGTGCACGGCCTGCACGCGGTGGCCGCGGGCGACGGCGGCGACATGGACCGCGCGGAGTGGCTGCGGCGGCTCCAGGATCTGCGGGCCGACACGCTGCCCGCGCTGACCGCACCGGTGGGTCGCCGTCCGGGCGACGAATCCCCGTTCGGCGTGCGCGACATGTGCGGCAACGTCTGGGAATGGACCTCCACCCGGTTCCTCGACGGCCTGCCGCTCGAGCCGCGCTTCGGGACCATGGAGCCCGGCGACCTGTGGGGCGAGTGGTCGGCCGAGGTCTGCGTCCGCGGCGGGGCGTGGAGCTCGCCGCCCGCGCTGCTCACCGCCGTCGGCAGGGCCGGCAGGCCGCTGGTCGCCAGGAGCCCGGAGATCGGTTTCCGCTGCGCGGTGAGCGAGGCCGAGGTCACCGGCTGATGGCCGGCGGGCGGTCGCGCCGCGGGTGGCTTCCCGCCGCGTACGCGCGCTGCCTCGCCGACCGCGAGTTCCGCCGGATGCAGCCCGGCTTCCTGATCTCCTTCCTCGGCGACGGAATGAGCATGGTCGGCGTGGCCTGGCTGGCCCTTCAGCTGGCCGGGCCGGGCGACCGGGCGGCCGTGGTCGGGATGGCCGTCGCGGCCTACAGCCTCCCCGCGGCGGTGGGGTCGTTCTCGCTGGGACGCTGGCTGAGCTCGCGGAGCAGCAGGGCCCTGATCCTTCTGGACTCGCTGCTGCGCGCGGGCGTGTTCACGGTCATCCCCGTGCTGCACTGGCTGCGGCTGCTGGACGTCGCGGTCTTCATCGCGCTGCTCGCGGTGTCGTCGCTGCTGCACGCCTGGGGAATCGCCGGCCGGCAGACCTTCGTCGCCGAGACCCTGCCGCGGTCGGACCGGCTGGCCGGGCACTCGCTGGTGGGCGGCCAGGAGCAGCTGTCCTTCATCGCCGGACCGCCGCTGGCCGGGCTGGTGGCCTCCGCGTCCGGGCCGGCGACGGTCCTGGCCTTCGACGCGGCCAGCTACCTGTACCTCGCCCTCATGGCGGCGCGGCTGCGCGGCGAGGGGACGGCCGGCCGCCGGCCGCCGATCCCGCTGCGGCGGACCGGGCGGACCCTCGTCCGCCATCCCGGTCTCCTCGGCCTGCTGGTGCTGAGCTTCGTGTTCAACCTGCTCTACGGGCCGATCGAGGTGGCCGTCCCGGTGTTCGTGGCCGAACGGCTCGGCGGACAGCCCGCCCTGCTGGGCTGGATCTGGGGCGCCTTCGGCGTCGGAGCGGTCATCGGCGCGCTGGTCACCGGGACGCTGCGGCAGCTGCCGCTCTGGCCGACCGCGCTGGCCATCGTCGCCGGCTGGGGGCTGGCGATGTACGCGCTCGCCGGGTTCGGGACGCTGACCGCCGCGATCGCGGGCTTCGGCTTCGGCGGGCTGGTCTACGCCCCGTACGGCCCGGTGTCGATCACCTTGCTGCAGCGGAAGGCGCCGGTCGACGAACTCGTGAGCCTCAGCGCGTTCCGCAGCGCGGTCCTGGTGACGGCGAGTCCGCTGGGCGCGGGGCTGGGCGGGCTGCTGGTCACCGGGCTCGGCCCGGTGGACGCGATCCGGCTCTCCGGCCTGGCGACGGTGGGGCTCGCGGTCCTCGGCGCGGCGTTCGTCCTGCTCGTCCGGCTGAGCCGCCGCGCCGACGGCCTCCAGGGCCCGGCGGTGCCCGGCAGGCGGTACGTCGACCAGCCCTGACACCAGCTGTCCCGACCCCATGACGAGGAGCGGTGATGATCCTAGGACAGGACGAGATGCGAAGCCGGATCGAGCATGAGCACGTGGTCCGGCTGGCCACGATCGACGAACTCGGGCGCGCCCACGTGGTGCCGGTCATCTTCGCGGTCGACGGCGACGTCTTCTACTCGCCGACGGACCGGCCGTCGGAGGTGCGGCCGCGCCCGGCCAAGCGGCTGAGCCATCTGGAGCACGACCCGCGGGTCACGGTCCTGGCCGACTTCTACGACGACGACTGGCTGAAGGCGTGGTGGGTGCGGCTGCGCGGCACCGGCCGGGTGGTCGGTGGAGGCCCCGAGCGCACGCGTGCGGCCGGCCTGCTGGACCGCAAGTACCGGCAGTTCGCCGGTGCCGCGTACCTGGAGGACGGCGGCCCGGTGCTGGCCGTCGACATCGAGGACTGGACCGGCTGGGCGTACACCGACCGACCCGCGGCGGCCCGCGGACGGCGGCCGTGGCGCGGCCGGCGGCGGCCCCGGTGACCGGGGCGGATGCCCGAGGACGCGGCCGGGCGGCCGGGGGCGGCCTCGCCGGCGGCACGAGGGCACTGCGAGCCGGGCTCCACCGGGGGCTCCTAAGTTCGGTCCTACGACGAGACCGGAGGTGCCAGGTGCCCACTCCCCATGAGACGGCGGCCGTGCCGATCGGCAGCCGGGCCGGGACGTGACCATGACCGACCACAAGGCACTGGCACTGGAAGAGGCGCGCAAGTACCACCGGCAGACCGGGGCCGACCAGGCCTTCGTTCCCGGGGAGACCGAGATCTGGCCGTCCGGCGCCGTCCTGGACGAGGACGACCGGGCCGCCCTGGTCGAGGCCGCGCTCGACATGCGGATCGCGACGGCGCGCAGCGCGCAGAAGTTCGAGTCGGCCTTCGCGCGCGCCATGCGGCGGCGCAAGGCGCTGCTGTGCAACTCGGGGTCGTCGGCCAACCTGCTGGCGATGTCGGCGCTGACCTCACCGCTGCTCCAGGACCGCCGGCTGCGGCCCGGCGACGAGGTGATCACGGTGGCCGCGGGATTCCCCACCACGGTGAACCCGATCTTGCAGAACGGCCTGGTGCCGGTCTTCGTCGACATCGAGCTGCCGACGTACAACACGACCGTCGAGCGGGTGGCCGCGGCCATCGGGCCGCGCACCCGGGCGGTCATGATCGCGCACGCGCTGGGCAATCCGTTCCAGGCGACCGAGATCGCGCAGCTGGCCGCCGAGCACGAGCTGTTCCTCATCGAGGACAACTGCGACGCCGTGGGCACGATGTACGACGGCAGGCTCACCGGCACCTTCGGCGACCTCGCCACGGTCAGCTTCTATCCCGCGCACCACCTGACCATGGGCGAGGCCGGCTGCGTGCTGACCTCCAGGCTCTCGCTCGCCAGGATCGTGGAGTCGCTGCGGGACTGGGGACGCGACTGCTGGTGCGCGCCGGGCGAGAGCAACAAGTGCCTGAAGCGGTTCGACTACCAGATGGGCACGCTCCCGGCCGGATACGACCACAAGTACATCTTCTCGCACGTCGGCTACAACCTGAAGACGACCGACCTCCAGGCCGCCCTCGGCCTCAGCCAGCTCGCCAAGCTGGCGGAGTTCGGCGCCCGCCGGCGGCGGAACTGGCGGCGGTTGCGCGAGGGGCTGGAGGGCCTGCCGCACCTGGTCCTGCCCGAGCCGACGCCGCGCAGCGACCCGAGCTGGTTCGGGTTCGTGCTCACGGTGAGCCCGGAGGCCCCGTTCAGCCGGGCCGAACTGGTCGCCTTCCTGGAGGACCGCAAGATCGGGACGCGGCGCCTCTTCGCCGGGAACCTCACCCGCCATCCGGCCTACATCGGAACCCGGCACCGGGTGGCCGGGGACCTGGCCAACAGCGAGCTCGTCACGGAGCAGACGTTCTGGGTCGGCGTCTACCCGGCGATCACCGACGAGATGATCGACTACGTCATCGCGTCGATCAGGGAGTTCGTGCAGCGGGCGCGCTGACCGGCGTGCGGCTGGACCCGCGGCCGGACGCGCCCGCGCGGCCCCCCGCGCGGGGCGTCCGCCGCTACGCCGGCAGCGCCGCGGTGTCGTACCGCGCGAAGTCCTCGGCCCACCAGTCGCGATTGCGGTCGTACCAGGACACGACCTCGGCGAGGCCCTGCTCGAAGGGCACCCGCGGGGTGTAGCCCAGCTCGCGGCGGGCCCTGCCGTCGTCGAGGGAGTAGCGGCGGTCATGCCCCTTCCGGTCGGTGACGAAGCGCACCGCATCCCAGTCGGCGCCGCACTGCTCCAGGAGCAGGGCGGTGAGCTCCCGGTTGGTGAGCTCGACGCCGCCGCCGAGATGGTAGATCTCGCCCTCGCGCCCCTTCTCCAAGGCCAGCTGGACCCCCCGGCAGTGGTCGGCGACGTGCAGCCATTCGCGCACGTTGCGGCCGTCGCCGTAGAGCGGGACCTGCCGTCCACTGAGCAGGCTGGTGACGAAGCGCGGGATCACCTTCTCGATGTGCTGGTACGGCCCGTAGTTGTTCGAGCAGCGAGTGATCACGACCGGCAGCCGGTGGGAGCGGTGGTAGGCGCGGGCGAGCAGGTCGGCCGACGCCTTCGAGGCCGCGTAGGGGGAGTTCGGGAGCAGCGGGTCGTCCTCGGTCCACGACCCCTCGGCGACGGTGCCGTAGACCTCGTCGGTCGAGATCTGCACGATCCGTTCGATGCCCCGCTGCAGGCAGCACTCCAGGAGGCGGTGGGTGCCGAGGACGTTGGTGATGGTGAACGGCGAGGCGTTGAGCAGCGACCGGTCCACATGGCTCTCGGCCGCGAAGTGGACGACCGCGTCGTGGCCGGGCAGCAGATCGAACAGCAGGTCGCTGTCGCAGATGTCCTCCTTGACGAAGGTGAGCCGCCGGTCGTCGAGCGGAAGGTTGGCCGCACTGCCCGCGTAGGTGAGCTTGTCGAGGACGGTGATCGTGGCGTCCTCATAGCCCGGATAGAGGCCGCCGAGGACGCTGCGCACGTAATGCGAGCCGACGAATCCGGCTCCGCCGGTGACGAGAATTCTCATGGACCACAGCGTTGTCGAGAACGGCGGATCCCCGGTGGAGCCCTGCTGGAAGGGGCTGGGAGACCTGTGCACCAGCCGCCCTCAACCGCGGTACGAGGCGGGTTCGGAACACTTCAGGTCGAGCACTCGGCCCGGTCATCACCTCCGCCGTCCAACGGAAGCAGGCGAATCGCCATGAGATTCTTGTTCACCGCCGGTGGCAGCGCAGCGGTCGTCTTCGGCATGGCCCCTCTCGCGACGGCGGCGCGGAACGCGGGACACGACGTCCTGATGACCGCCGAAGAGCCGCTGGTGGACACCGCGGCGGCCATCGGGATCCCCGCGGTCGCCACGCCCCCTCCGGGGATGACCGCCGCCCGGCTGGACGCGCTGCTGGACCTGGCGGAGGACTGGCCGGCCGATGTGGTCGTCGGCGGCCTGTCCTATGTCCCGGGGCTGGTCGCCGCCCATCTCAAGGTCCCCTACGTGCGGTCCTACTGGGGCATCTCCCCGTTGCGGGCCGAGGAGGGGCTGCCGGCCCTGCTGGCACGCATGGGCCTGGCCGGGCCGCCGGAGCACGACATGTTCATCGACGTCTGCCCGCCGTGCCTGCGGCCGTCGCCCGCCGCCGGGGCGCAGCCGATGCGCTGGATCCCGCGCAATCGCCAGGTCCGCCTCGAACCCTGGATGTACACCCGCCCCGAGGGCCGCCGCCGCGTCCTGATCACCTCGGGCTCGCGCATCCCGCTGCTCCGTACCGCGGGCGGCTCCCTGCGGCAGCTGGTGGACCGGCTGACCCGGGAGGGGGCCGAGGTGATCATCGCGGCACCCGACGGGGGCGCCGCGGAGTTCGGCGCCGGGCCGGGCGACGTCCGCATCGGCTGGATGCCGCTGGACGTGGTGGCCCCCACCTGCGATCTGGTCGTGCATCACGGCGGCGCGGCCACCGCGATGACCTTCATGAACGCCGGCGTCCCGCAGCTGATCACGCCCGAGGTCGGCTACGCGAAGGTCGTCGGTCGGGACATCGCCGGCTTCGGCGGCGCCCTGGTCGTCCTGCCGCGGGAGGAGCCCGGCCGGGACCCGGCCGAGGTGATCGCCGCGGGCTGCCGGGAGATCCTCACCACCCCCCGGTACGCCGAGCGGGCCCGGGTCCTCGCCGAGGAGATCGCCGCGCTGCCGACCCCCGACGAGGTCGTCCGCACGCTGGAGGCCCTCGCGAGGGCCTAGGCCGCGGAGCCCGCCGACGGGCGCACCGCCTGCTCCCGAACCGCGCCGGCGGCCGGGATTCAGGCGGTGGCTCCCCTCGCGCTCGAACGCACCATGTCGACCAGCCGGGTCTGGTGGACGATCGCCTCCGCCTGGGCCGCGTAGTCCGCGCCCCGCAGGATCGAGCGGGCGAAGGACTCGGCGATGTTCTTGAACTGGTGGTCTGCCGGGAGGGTCAGCTCCTCCGTCCGGTCCTGGGACTCGATGCGGACCACGGGCCGCCGGCTCGGCGGCGGGGTGAAGGCCCGCTCCAGCGTGAGCCGGGCGCGATCGCCCCACAGCGAGTAGCAGGACCGGTAGGAGTGCTCGAAGCCGAAGGACAGCTCGACGGTGACGCCCGACGGGGTGCACAGCAGGGCGTGGCCGGCCAGGTCGACGCCCCGGGCCGGGTCGGTCCGCAGCACCGAGCCGACGACGTCCAGCTCGGCGCCGAGGAAATGGGAGGCCGCGCGGATCGGGTAGACGCCCACGTCCAGCAGGGCGCCGCCGCCCAGCTCGGGCCGGTAGCGCCAGTCGGCCGCGTCCAGCGGCGGGATGCCGAAGCTCGCGCTGAACACGCGGAGCTCGCCGATCCGGCCGTCCGCGATGAGCTTGCGCACCGTCTCGTGCTGGCTGTGATGGAGGAACATGTAGTTCTCCATCAGCAGCAGCCCGGCCTTCCTGGCCTGGTCCACGAGGCCGAGGGCGGTGGCGTGGTCACCGGTGAGCGGCTTCTCCGCGAGGACGTGCTTGCCGGCCGACAGGGCGCGGCTCGCCCAGTCCGCGTGCAGGCCGGTCGGCAGCGGGATGTACACCGCGTCGACGTCCGGCCGGTCCAGCAGTTCCCCGTACCCGCCGGCCGCGCCGCAGCCGAAGCGCCCGGCGACCTCGCGCGCCTTGGCCGGGTCGCGGCTCGCGACCGCCGTCAGCTCGATGCCCTCGGCCTCTTTCATCGCCGGCAGGACCCGGCGGAGCGCGATGCTCGCGCAGCCCAGGACTCCCATGCGGATCGCGGATGGCATGCGGTGCGTCCTTTCAGCCGAGCTGCTCGACCAGGCGCCGCTCGATGTCCCGGCACCGGTGGTAGTCCGGCAGCAGGCCCGCCGCGGCCGCCTCGGCCAGCCGCGGGGCGGCCTGGTCCCGTTCGGACGTGATCGGCTCGTCGGGGATCGGCAGCCCCAACTCCGCGTCGAAGGCGGACACGGCCTTCTCGTATTCGGCCGCGTAGGGCTCGGTGAGCATGTACGACATCACGGTGTCGTCGGCGAGGGAGACGAAGGCATGGCCGACGCCGACCGGGAAATAGACCGCGCGGAACTCCCGCGGGTTCACCAGGACCGAGTCCCACTTGCCGAAGGTCGGTGAGCCCACCCTGATGTCGACGACGATGTCGATCGCCTCGCCGGCCGCGCAGTAGACGTACTTCGCCGTGCCGGGAGGAGTGACCGTGTAGTGGACTCCCCTGACCACACCCCGCCGGGACCTGCTGTGATTGGTCTGCGCGACAGGGGGGAACGGGCCGCCGCGGGCCTGGGCGAACGCGTGTCTCTGGTACGGGGATACGAACAGCCCGCGATGGTCGGGGAACACATCGGGAGTGAAGACGAGTGCGCCCTCGACCGCAAGCTCCGCCACCTTCACCTGGATCTCCTTGCATTCGGGACGCTCACAGCGTGCTGAGGACTTCGCAGAGCGCGTTGATCGTCTTCTCCTGAAGCTCGATCGAGAGCGCGGGATACATGGGCAGCGAGAAGATCTGGCCCGCCAGTTCCTCAGTGACCGGAAGCGAGCCGTTCCGGTAGCCCAGATGCGAGAAGCCCGTCATGGTGTGCACGGGCCAGGGGTAGCTGATGTTGAGCTCGATGTCGTAGCCGCGCAGCCGTTCGAGGATGTCGTCGCGGCGCGGATGCCGGACGACGTAGACGTAGTACACGTGCTCATTGCCCTCGACCACCTGCGGGAGCTTCAGGCCGGTGTCCCGCAGACCCTCCGCGTACCGCCGCGCCACGTCGCGCCGGCCGGCGATGTACGCGTCGAGGCGGCCGAGCTTGCGGCGCAGGATCTCCGCGTACAACTCGTCGAGGCGGCTGTTGTGCCCCGGCGTCTCGACGACGTAGTAGCGGTCCTCCATGCCGTAGTACCGCAGCCTCCGCAGCTTCCGCGCCACCTCGCCGCTCGCGGTGATCACCGCGCCGCCGTCACCGTAGGCCCCCAGGACCTTGGTCGGGTAGAAGGAGAACGCCGCGGCGTCGCCCATCGTGCCGGCCGGCATGCCGTGGTGGCGCGCCCCGTGCGCCTGGGCGCAGTCCTCGAGGATCACCAGGTCGTGCTCGTCCGCGAGGGCCCGCAAGGGCCGCATGTCGACGCACTGCCCGTACAGGTGGACCGGCAGCAGGCAGCGCGTCCGGTCGGTGATGGCCGCCTCCACCTGCGCGGTGTCCATCAGGTGGTCCTCCGCGCGCACGTCGACGAAGACCGGCCGGGCGCCGACCGCGTCGATCGCGACGACCGTCGGCGCGGCCGTGTTCGACACGGTGATCACCTCGTCCCCGGGGCCGATGCCCAGCGCCTGCAGGCCGAGCTTGATCGCGTTCGTGCCGTTGTCCACCCCGACGCAGTGCGCGATGCCGTGGTAGGCGGCGAACTCCTCCTCGAAGCCGCGCACGCTCGGGCCCAGCACGAGCCGTCCGGAGCCGAACACCGTCCGCACCGCGTCGAGGATGTCGTGGTGCTCCTTCTCGTATTCGGCCAGGTAATCCCATACTCGAATGGTCACGATCGCTCCTTGGCCGCCACACCGACGAAGATCCCGCGGCCGCCCTGGACGCCCTCGACGTACTCGGCCTCAAGACCGGCCTCAGCGAAGGCGGATTCGTACTGAGCGCGAGTGAACAGCCTGTGCTCGTACGTCTCCGAGAAATGCCGCACCCCGGTCCGCGCGTCGGCGACCAGGAAATGCACGTCCATGGTCGAGGCGTCCCCGGAGCGCACCGTGTGCGACATCCTCGCGATGGACCGCGTCCCGGACTTGACGACGTCATCGGAGACGTATCCGTCGATGAACTTCTCCAGGAACCACCAGGGCTCGACCACGACCACTCCCCCGTCGGCGAGATGGCGCGCGAAGCATTCCAGCGTTCCGCGCAGTTCGCCGACGCTCCGGGTATGGCCGATCGCCCCGAAGAGGCAGACGACGGCGTCGAACCGGCGGCCGAGGTCGAAGGACCGCATGTCGCCCTGGTGCAGCGGCACGTCCGGCAGCTTGGCCCGTGCCGCGGCGAGCATGTCCTCGGACAGTTCGACCCCCTCGACCCGATCGACGAACTCGGCGAAGTGCACGAGGTGCCCGCCGGCCCCGCATCCGACGTCGAGCAGGGAGCCCGCTCCCGGCCGCCGGCCGCGGATCACTTCGGTGAGGAACTCGGTCTCCGCCCGGTAGTCCTTGCCCCGGGCGCTGTTGAGGTCGTCGTGGATTTCGGCAACGTCACGTCCGTACACTGGGCTCCCTCCCTGGAGCTCCGCCCTGGTCGAGCAAGGCGGCCACGGTGCGGTCCACGGCGTCTCGCAGCCGCGTACGCGCACTCCATCCCGAAGCGCGCCGGAAGGGTCCGGGGTCGATCGCCACGCTCAGGAAGTCGATGATCGGCGCGTCGGCGCGCGGCGGTACCGACAGCACCGGCACCGCCGGCCTCCCGGTGTGCGCGGCTACCGACTCCGCCACGGTCCGGAAGACCGCCCCCAGCGCGTCGCGGCGGCCGGTGCCCACCAGCCAGTGGCGTCCGGCGAGGGCGTCCGGACGCCGCAGCGCGGCCACGAACGCCTCGGCCGCGTCCTCGACGTACACCAGGTCGCGTTCGACCGTGCCGTCGTGCCACATGGTCAGCGGCTCGGCGGCCAGCGCCCGGCGGACCATCAGGGACACCACGCCCTGATCGGGGACGGGCGACAGCCGGCTCTGCCCGAAGACGGTCGGCAGCCGCAGGCTCACCCCGCGCAGCACGCCCTCCACCGTGGCGGCCTTCAGGACCCGCTCCGCGGTGAGCTTCTGCCGGTCGTAGGCGGTCTCGGGGCGGTCGGGCTCGCCGCCGTCCAGCGGGTGCTCCGGCGGGAGGCCGACCTGGGAGGTCGTGGCGGCGAACACGACCAGCGGAGGCGCCCCCGCCGCAGGCCGCCGCCGGAGGGCCTCCACGAGGTCGCGCATCACCCCGACGTTGACCCGCTCGCTGTCCGGGTGCCGCTCGGCGTCGCGCCAACCGCCGCTGTGCTTGGCCAGGTGGAGGACCGCGTCCGCGTCCGACACCGCGTCGCCGAGACACGCGGTGTCGGTGAGATCCGCGGTCCGCACCTCGACGTCGGCGCCGGCCCGCTCCGGGACCGGGCTGCGCCGGCGGGCCACCGCGCGCAGCCGGACCGGCAGGTCCGCGAGAAGCGCCGTGAGGACGGACCCCAGGTATCCGGACGCCCCGAGCACGCACACCACCGGCCTGCCTCCGCTCCTGGTCACCGGACCGTTCCCGCCGCTCAGGAGGCTTCGCGGGCGAGCCGCGCGTTGACGGCCTCGATCAGGGCCCGCGGCGTGGTCGAATCGAGCAGCGTCTCGTCGTCCAGCTCGACGCCGAACTCCCGCTCGATCCGGCCGCCGGTCTCCAGGACGGCCAGCGAGTCGTAGCCGAGCTGCGCGAGATCGGTGTCCACGGTGTCGGCTCGGACGCCGTCGCCGTCGGTCGCGCCCGAAGCCTCGTGCAGGATGCGACGGAGATCCGTGATGGTGAATTCACCGAATGCCATTGCGGCCCCTTTCCCTCGGTCCGTTCCAGTCGATGGATCGCAGGACGACCGCGGAGTTGAAGCCGCCCTGCCCGCGCGCCAGGACGACGGCCGCGGCCACGGGCGCGCGCCGCGGCCGCGCGGTCACCAGGTCGATGTCGTACTCGGGCGCGAGGACGACGTTCGCCGTCGGCGGGATCAGTCCCGACCGCATGGCGAGGAGGGCGGCGGCGACGTCCAGCGGGGCGCCGCCGGATCCGAGCCGGCCCGTCATGGTCTTGGGCGCGGTGACCGGCACCCGGCGGGGCCCGAAGACCCCGGTGATCGCCGCCGCCTCGATCCGGTCGAGTTCCGGGAGGCCGGCACCGTCGGCGAAGACGACGTCGATCTCGTCCGGCGCCAGGCCCGCGTCGTCCAGCGCGATCTCGATCGCCCTCCGCAGCCCCGGCTCCCGCCCGCTGCCCGGCCTGGGGTCGAACGTGGCCCCGTACCCGCAGATCTCGCCGTAGCCGCGGGCCGCGCCGCGCCGGCGGGCGGCCGCGAGGTCCTCGATGATCACCAGTGCGCCGCCCTCGCCCGGCACGTGCCCGGCCGCGTCGGCGTCGAACGGGAGGTAGGCCCGCTCCGGCCGCTCGCTGGTGCTCAGCCTGCCGCCGGCGAGCTGGGCCACCCATCCCCACGAGCAGATCGACGCGTCGATGCCGCCGGACACGACGAGGTCGGTGCCGTCGCGGACCAGGCGGCGCGCCTGCGCTATGGCGTCCAGCCCGCCCGCCTGGTCGCTGACCAGCACGCCGCTGGGGCCGCGCAGGCCGTGCCTGATCGAGATCTGGCCGGTGTTGACCGCGTAGAACCAGGCGAAGGACTGGTAGGCGCTGACGTACTGGCCGCCTTTGCTCCACAGGTTCTGGAGTTCGCCCTGGCCGAACTCGAAGCCGCCGCACGAACTGGCGGTCACCACGCCCATCCCGAACTCCGGCATGTCCCGCGTACGCACACCGGCGTCGGAGAGCGCCTGGTCCGAGCACACCAGGGCGAGCTGGGTCATCCGGTCGGTCTGCGGGATGAGCCTGCTCGGGAGGTGCTCCGCGGCGTCGAACCCGGACACCTCTCCGGCGAGCTTCGCCGGATACCGCCGCGGATCGAATCGCGTGACGCGGCCGATGCCGCTCTTACCGCTGCAGGTGGCGGTCCAGTAATCGGTCGCGCCGAATCCGTTCGGGGCTACGACGCCGATTCCGGTCACCACGGCTCTGGGGGTCATGCCGGCGCCCTGCCGGGACGGGTCAGGACCATCGCGCTCTGGAAACCGCCGAAACCGCTGCCGACCGTGAGCACGGTGTCGGTCCGCCAGTCGCGCGCCGTGACCGGCACGTAGTCGAGGTCGCATTCGGGATCGGGCTCGTGCAGGTTCGCTGTCGGGGGCACCACGTTGTTCTCCATGGCCAGGACCGAGGCGGCGATCTCTATCGAGCCGATCGCACCGAGGGAGTGGCCGACCATCGACTTGATGGAGCTGATCGGGGTACGGCGGGCGTGCTCGCCGAGGCTGCGCTTGAACGCGGCGGTCTCATGCCGGTCGTTCTGCTTGGTCCCCGAGCCGTGCGCGTTGATGTAGTCGACGTCCCGCGGGTCCATCCGCGCCCCGGCCAGCGCCGCGCGGATGGCCTCGGCCATCTCGCGGCCGTCGGGGCGCAGCCCGGTCATGTGGAAGGCGTTGCTCCGGGTGGCGTATCCGGCGATCTCGGCGTACACGCGGGCGCCGCGGCGGCGCGCCGCGCCCAACTCCTCCAGGACGAACATCGCCGCGCCCTCGCCGAGCACGAAGCCGTTGCGGGTCCGGTCGAACGGCCGGGAGGCGTGCTCGGGATCGTCGTTGCGCGGCGTGGTCGCCCTGATCGCGTCGAAGCAGGCCACCGTGATCGGCGAGATCGGCGCGTCGGTGGCACCGGCGATCATCACGTCCGCCGCACCGTCGCGGATCAGCCCGGCCGCGTAGCCGACCGAGTCCAGCCCCGAGGTGCAGCCGGTGGACACCACGGTGGCGGGCCCCTCGGCGCCGGCCGACCAGGCGACCTCGGCCGCGAACGAACTCGGCACGAAGTAGCCGTACAGGTGGGGCACGGCGTACTCGTGGTCGACGAGGTCCAGCCGGCCGCCGTCGCTGACCACCCGGTACTCCTGGTCCAGGCCCATCGTGGCGCCGACGGCGCTGCCCACCGACACCCCGGTGCGATGGGGCGGGACGCCGCCGAGGTCCAGCCCGCTGTCGTCCACCGCCTCCCGCGCGGTGACGACCGCGAACTGCGCCGCCCGGTCCATGCGGCGCGTCTCCTGCGGTCCCAGGCCGTGCTCCCAGGCGTCGAAGTCCGCCTCGGCCGCGACCCGGGACCGGAACCCGGCCGGGTCGAAGAACGTGATGCCGCGGGTCGACGTGCGGCCCGCGCTGAGCAGGTCCCAGAACCTCTTGACCCCGATTCCTCCCGGCGCCAGCACCCCGATCCCGGTGATGGCCACCCGCCGACCGCTCACACCGGCCCCCCGTCGTCGCACCTTGTCGCCATGACGATCTCCAGCCGCGGACGCCGCTAGCGGGAGGCCAGCGCTTCCAGCATCGGGACGACCTCGGCCGGCGTCGGCTGGGCCGCCATCTCCGCGGCGAGCGACCTCGCCCGTTCGGCGTAGCGCGGCTCGTCGAGGATCTCCCGGCAGGCCGCGGCGATCACCTCGCCCGGGTCCCTGCCCGGCTCCTGCTCCCGCGGCCACAGCGCCTTGGCCGCGCCGAATCCGCCGAGGGACCGCGCGCAGGTGTCGCGGTGGTAGTCCGGCTTGCCCTCGGGGATGATCAGCTGCGGCACGCCGGCGGCCAGCAGCGTCAAGATGGTGGTCGTACCGCCGTGGTTGACGACCAGGTCGCAGGTGGGGGCGACCGCGTCCAGCGGGATCCAGCCGACGCGGACATCGCCCGCCTCCCGGCTGAACCCCTCGGCGGCCGGGATGCGGTCGGGGATCCGGTGCTCGGTCAGGTCCCGGTTGCCCGGGGAGGCGGCGACCAGCACATCGGCCCCCATCCCGGTCAGCTCGGTCACCAGCCGCGGCATGGACCATCCCCCGTCGTGGAACATCAGGCCGCGGCTGCCCGAGGTGATCAGGATGCGGCGGCGCCCCTCCGGGCGGGTGTACATCCAGCGCTCGAGGCGGCGCTGCGGGTTGCTCGGGATCCAGCGCAGCGGCTGCGCGGGGGGTGCGTCCGCCGGCCGCAGCGACGGCGGCGTGGCGTCGAGCAGCAGGTCGGGCCGCGGCAGCGCGTCCAGCCCGAGCCGCTCCAGCTCGGGCCGCAGCTCCTCCTCGGCGCCCGCGTCGATGCGCGCCACCGGGATCTCGTTCTCGATATGGCGCACGTACGGGATCTTGAGGCGGGCTCCGAGCAGCATCGCCGAGAAGGCCAGCGCGCTGCCCACGATCAGGTCCGGGGCCCAGTCCTCGGCCAGCCGCCGCAGCGCCTCCCCGCCGGCCAGGGCCATCTTCGCGAAGCCGTGGCCCTGCGCGAGCATCTGCTCGTCCGCCGGCATCGGCACGTACTGCCGGGGCTTTCCGGAGAGGGGCACGCCCATGAACGTCCGGAGCGGTTCTTCGGTGAAGCAGAACGTGGGGAGTCCGATGGATTCCGCGGTCTTCACCCACGGCTCGTGCACGGCCAGCATGACCTCGTGCCCGGCGTTCCGCGCCGCCGTCACCAGTGGGGCCACCGAATAGTAGGTCGGCGAGGAGCCCGTGACGATGTACAGGATTTTCATGGCAGACCAAACTGTAGGAATAACGCTGCCGACTTGCTCTCGGACCGTTCTACCCTGAGCCGCCGGCCTTCTCAAAGCGTTCAAATTGCGCCGTTCAACCGGGCGGCTCCGTTCGACTGCGTCATATCCACAGTCGAACGGACATGCTGAATACTCCCGATAGCGAGCGACGATGCGGAACGATGGGAGGAATTCTTGAGCACCGCCGAATCGACGACCGCGAACCCGCACGTTCCCTTGCGGCGCATCGCCCGGCTGTTCCGGCCGTACCGGTGGAGCCTGCTGTTCGTCGGGGTCCTCGTCGCCGCCTCGGCGCTGGTCTCGCTCGGTTACCCGTTCCTGCTCCGCGAGATCATGGACGTGGCACTGCCCCAGGGGCGGACCGGCCTGCTGACCGTCCTCGTCCTCGGCATGGTCGCCGTGTCGATCGCCAACACCGCGTTGACGGTCTGGCAGATCTACGCCTCCGCCAAGGTCGGCCAGCGCGTCATGCACGACCTGCGCACCGCCGTCTACGCGCACCTGCAGCGCATGTCGCTGGCCTTCTTCACCCGGACCCGCACCGGCGAGGTGCAGTCCCGCATCGCCAACGACATCGGCGGGATGCAGGCGACGGTCACGACCACCGCGACCACGCTCGTCTCGAACGCGACGATCGTCGTCGCCACCGTCATCGCCATGGTCGTCCTCGACTGGCGGCTCACGATCGCGACGCTGGTCATGATGCCCGGCTTCGTCTGGGTGAGCCGCAACGTCGGGAGCGAGCGCCGCGGCATCACCCGCGACCGGCAGCAGCAGCTCGCCGTGCTCTCCTCGATCGTGCAGGAGTCGCTGTCGGTGAGCGGCATCCTGCTCGGCCACACCATGGGCCGCAAGCGGTCGCTGACCGACACCTTCGCCGACGAGTCCGGCAGGCTCCTGGAGATCGAGGTCCGCGCGACCCTGGCGGGCCGCTGGCGGCAGTCCGCGATCCAGATCATCATGGCCTCGATGCCCGCGGTGACCTACTGGGTCGCCGGGCTGGCCGGCCCGGGCGACCACATGGCGGTCTCCCTCGGCTCGCTGATCGCGTTCACCACCCTGCAGGTGAACCTGTACCGGCCGGCGGTGCAGCTCCTGGACGTCGGGGTGGACCTGCAGAGCTCGCTGGAGCTGTTCGGCCGGATCTTCGACTACCTCGACATGCCCGTCGACCTGGCCGAGCCGGCGCACCCCGTCGCCCCCGCGCGGCTGCGCGGGGAGCTGCGCCTCCAGGACGTCTCCTTCCGCTACCCCGGCGCCGAACGTCCCATCCTCGACGGCATCGACGTGACCGTGCCCGCCGGGCGCAGCCTCGCGATCGTCGGTGAGACCGGCTCCGGCAAGACCACCCTCAGCTACCTCATCCCCCGGCTGTACGACGTGACCTCCGGCCGGGTGACGATCGACGGCGTCGAGGTGCGGGACATGTCCTTCGACACGCTCGCCGCCGCGGTCGGCGTGGTCTCCCAGGAGACCTACCTGTTCCACGCCTCCGTCGCCGAGAACCTGCGGTTCGCCAAGCCCGACGCGACCGACGAGGAGCTCGTCGCGGCGGCCGGGATCGCGCACATCCACGACCACCTGATGTCGCTGCCCGACGGGTACGACACCGTGGTCGGCGAGCGCGGGTACCGGTTCTCCGGCGGGGAGAAGCAGCGCCTGGCGATCGCGCGCGCGGTCCTGCGCGACCCGCCCGTCCTCGTCCTCGACGAGGCCACCAGCGCCCTCGACACGCAGACCGAGCTGGCCGTCCAGGAGGCCGTCGACGCGGCGAGCGCCGGCCGCACCACGATCACGATCGCGCACCGGCTGTCCACGATCCGGGACGCCGACGAGATCGTCGTCCTGGACTCCGGCCGGATCGCCGAACGCGGCGCCCACGACGAACTGCTCGCCCTCGGCGGCCGCTACGCGGCGCTCGTCAACCGCGACGCCGACACGGCCGAAGCCCTGACGGACGGTGCGCATGCCTCTCCATGACCGAAGCGACGACCGCGCCCGGCACCCGCTCACCGCCGGGCCGGCGCCCAAGCGGGTGCTGCTGACCGGCGCCACCGGACGGGTCGGCGGCCGGATCGCCCCGCTGCTGCTGCATCGCGGCGACCAGGTGCGCGTCCTCGTCCGCGACACCGCACGGGGCGGTCCGCTCGCGGCCCTCGGGGCGGAGGTGGTGGGCGGCGACCTGTGCGATCCCGCCGCGCTGCGCCGAGCGGTCGACGGGATGGACGCCGTGGTGCATCTCGGCGCCGCGACCGGACGCGACGCCACCCCGGAGCGGATGGCGTCGGTGAACCGGGACGGTGCCGCCGCGCTCGCCCGGGCCGCGTTGCGCGCGGGAGCGGCCCGTTTCGTCTTCGCCAGCACGTACTTCGTCTACGGCCCTGGGCGCGGACGTCCCGCGGACGAGGACGACGCCCTGAAGCCGCAGGGCGTCTACCCGAGCAGCAAGGCGGCGGCCGAGGAAGCGCTGCAGGACCTGTACCAGCGCGACGGGCTGGGACTGCGCGTGCTGCGGTTCGCCCTGGTGTACGGCTACGGGGACCCGCACCTGGCCGAATCCGCGGCACGGATCCGGACGTGGCCGGCGCACCGGCGCCTCCACCTCGTGCATCACGCCGATGCCGGGCAGGCCGTGCTGCGGGCCCTGGACGCCGACGGCGTGGACGGACGCGCCTTCAACGTCGGCGACGACGCGCCGGTCACGGCCGCCGAGGTGCTCCGGCTGCACGGGCGGCCGCTCGACCCGGCGGCGGCGGACCGGCCGCTCGACGACCCGTGGGCGGGCATCGTGGACACCACCCGGATCCGCGCGGACCTCGGCTTCCGGCCCGTGTTCCCGACCGTCTACACCGCCTGGAGCGCGGGCGCCTGGTGATCAGGACCCGGCCGCCGGCTCCGGTGCCGGGTTGGCCTCGCAGGAGGCGTCGACGCCCTTCCGGGATGCCGGACGGGTTCCGTCCTTCAGGTAGGCGATGACGTAGCCGTTCATGCACGGGTTGCCGTTGGGCGACAGGGCCGTGCCGTGGAAGTTGCCGCCGCGTTCCAGCACCAGCCGGGAGTTCGGGAAGAGCCTGTGCACCTCGTAGGCGCCGGCCGCCGGGGTCACGGCGTCGTTCTCGCCCTGCGCCACCAGGATGTTCACGCCGCGGTGGCCGACCTTCTGCGGCTTGGCCGCGGGGACCGGCCAGAAGGCGCAGGGTGCGTTGTACCAGGCGTTGCGCCAGGTGACGAACCGCGTGCCCCGGTCGTACTGGCGGCGGTGGTCCTTGAGCCAGCGCTTCCAGCCGCGCGGCCACGCGGCGTCGCGGCACTGGATCGCGGTGGTCATCGCGTAGGTGTTCTGCCCGGGGTAGTCGACCGGGCCCCAGCTGTTGCGCAGTCCCGTCGGGTCCTTGCGCAGCACCCAGTCCGCCAGCACCTGCGCGTGGAACGTCCAGGTGTAGGTCCGGTAGGCGTTGATCTGGAAGATGTCGCCGTACTCCGCCGGCCCGATCGTCCCGTCGACCGGCGCCTCGCGGAGCAGGTCCATGCCCTTGTAGTAGTTCGCCTCGACCTCGGCGGCGGTGGCGCCCAGATGGTAGACCGAATCGTGCTCGGCGACCCAGGAGAAGAAGATGTCGGCGCGCTTCTCCAGTGCCGTGTTCTGGTCCAGGACGGCCCGGTACCCGACACGGCTGGGGCCGACCACGCTGTCGAGCACCATCCGGCGCACCCGGTTCGGGAACATCGAGGCGTAGACCGAGCCCAGGTACGTGCCGTAGCCGTAGCCGACGTAGCTGAGCTCGTCCTGCCCGAGAGCGGCCCGGATCAGGTCCAGGTCACGGGCGGTGGCCTTGGTGCTGAGGTGCTTGAGCACGTCGCCGTACTTCTCGCCGCAGCTCTCGGCGAACGAGCGGGCCTTGGCCAGCCACGCCCGCTCGTCGGCGGCGGTGCGCGGCACGTAGTCCGGCCGGGCGTGGCCCGGGTAGAGGAAGTCGGGATCGCAGGCGACCTTCGGTTCGCTCGCCCCGACGCCGCGCGGGTCGAAGCCGATCCAGTCGTAGGTGGCGCCGACCGCCGCCGGCAGCCCGGTCGAGCCGCCGGCGAACCGGGCGGACAGGTCCCGTCCGATGGCGACCGGCCACTGGCCGCGGTTCAGCAGCGCGATGCCCTGGTACTGCGCGTCCGGCGCGGTGTGCCGGGCCCGGGTCAGCGCCAGGGCGATCTTCCTGCCGCCGGGGCGGTCGTGGTCGAGCGGCACCTGGAGCGAGCCGCATTCCAGCCCCTTGAGGTAGCCGCCCATGATCGGGTCGTCGTCCGGGCAGGGCGTCCAGGCGATGCCCCCGGCCGCTTCCCGCGGTGCCGGTGATGCCGCAGGTGCCGGCGATGCCGCCGCCGCGGCCCCCGGTACCGAGACGACCGCACCGGCCAGGCCGAGCCCGGCCGCTGCCGCGATCACTGTGCGCTTCATACGATTCCCCTCGTCGTGCGCGGCCCCGCCGCGCACCCCCGATATCGCGCGCTGCGAAACAATCACGGCCTCGCCGGAGGGTGCAGTACCTCACGCGATGAGGTTGTCGAATCGTGACTTTTCGCCCAAAAATAGACCCGATATCGCCGATTTCGGTCAGCCGGATTCGGCCACTTCCATGATGTACCGGCCATAGTCCGACTTCGCCTGCCTGCTGCCGAGCCGGTAAAAGGCGTCCCGGTCGATGTATCCCAGGCGCCAGGCGATTTCCTCGACGCAGGCGATCCGCACCCCCTGCCGGTGCTCGAGCACCTGCACGTACTGCCCCGCCTCCATGAGGGCGTCGTGGGTCCCGGTGTCCAGCCAGACGTAGCCCCGGCCAAGCTGGATCAGCGTGGCCTCGTCCCGCTCCAGGTAGATCCGGTTGACGTCGGTGATCTCCAGCTCCCCGCGCTCGGAGGGCCGCAACCGCCCGGCGATGTCCACCACCCGGTTGTCGTAGAGGTAGAGCCCCGTGATCGCCAAGTTGGTCCGCGGCCTGGCCGGCTTCTCCTGGATCGACACGAGCCTCCCCTGCTCGTCCACCTCGCCGATCCCGTACCGCTCCGGGTCCCGCACCGGGTGGCCGAAGAGCACGCAGCCCTCGACGTTGCGCGCGGCCCGGTGGAGCAGCGTGCCGAAGCCCGCGCCGTGGAAGATGTTGTCGCCCAGGACCAGGGCGACGGAGTCGTCTCCGATGTGGTCCGCGGAGACCAGGAACGCGTCCGCGAGCCCTCTGGGCTTGTCCTGCTCCGCATAGCTCAGCGAGATGCCGAGCGACGAGCCGTCCCCGAGGAGTCTGCGGAACGCGTCCAGGTCGTCCGGTGAGGAGATGATCTGGATCTCGGTGATGCCCGCGAGCATCAGCACCGACAGCGGGTAGTAGATCATCGGTTTGTCGTAGACCGGAAGCAGCTGCTTCGAAATGCCGAGCGTGATCGGGTGCAGCCGCGTCCCATGGCCTCCGGCGAGGATGATTCCTTTCACCGCATGCCTCCTGCCCGAGAGAATGCCCGCCCCTTGATCGCCTTCCACGTCACATAGTGGCGGGCCGGCCGAGCGGCAGGCATCTTCTAAGGTGCTTTTTCGCCATTTGCCCGGCCGTACTCAAGTGGGCATCGATCCTTTTGCGAGAGCAGCCACACAAAGTGGCCATGACCGGTTCCCCCTCACGAATGGCAAGTGACGAGGATGCGAAAGTCGCGGTTCAAGTCGGCCCTGCGGTCCGTACTGGCACACGTCGGCGAAGGTCTGATGTGGACGGGGACCTTCTGGGCCGGGCCGATGTGGACCGATGCGCCTGCGGACGAGCCGGAGCGGGAGGCGCCGAGGGAAGGCGCCGCTACGGATTCAGCACCCAGGCGGAATGGTGCCGGGTGAAGCCGATGTGCGGGTAGTAGTCGGTGGCCGCCGGCGCCGACAGCAGCACGATCTTGGCCTGCGGCGCCTCTTTCCGCGTCGCGTCGATGAGGGCCCTGCCGATACCGGTCCGCTGGTACGGCCGGCTGACCGCGATATCGGACAGGTACGTGACGTAGGAGAAATCCGAGACACTGCGAGCGATGCCGACCAGCGCGCCGCCGACGCGGCAGGTGACGACCAGGTTGGCGTTGCGCACCATCGCCGCCATTCGTTCGACGTCCGCCACCGGGCGCCGTTCGCCGAGCCCCGAGGACCGGTAGACCTCCAGGACGTCGTCCAACTCCAGGGCGGCCCCGTTCTCCCGCTCAATCTCCCATGTCACGAAGAGCGTCCAATCGCTTGAGGATCACATCATGATGGACAAGGAAGCGTTCCGGCCCTAGCGGGCCGGTCTCGATTCCCTCGGCCCTGAGCAGCGTCTCGAGATCCGCAGCGCCGGACAGGGCTCCGTTCGCGGCGGCCTGGACCGCCCGGTAGGCGCGTTCGCGCTCGGTGCCGCTCTCCAGCAGATCGGCCAGCACCGCCGAACTGAACGCCAGGCCGCCGGTCCGGTCGATCGCGGCGCGCATCCGGTCCGGGAACACCTCGAGCGCCGCCACCAGGTCCGCCGCCGCGGTCGTCTGGTAGTGCGCGACGATCATCGCGTCCGGGACGACGACCCGCTCGACCGACGAGTGCGACAGGTCGCGCTCGTGCCACAGCGCCACGTTCTCCAGCATCGTCCCCGCGTGGCCGCGCAGCAGCCGGGCCAGCCCGACCAGGCGCTCGCTGGTCGTCGGATTGCGCTTGTGCGGCATCGCGCTCGACCCCTGGTAGCCGGCCGTCCGGCTCTCCTCCACCTCGCGGACCTCGCTGCGCGACAGCAGCCGCACCTCGGTGGCGATCTGCTCGACGCACGCGCCGAGCGCGGCCACCGCCTGCAGCAGCTGGGCGTGCCGGTCGCGGGCCACGACCTGGCTGGGCGCGGGCTCCACGCCCAGGCCGAGCTCCGCGCACACGTACTCCTCGACGAAGGGGTCGATCAGCGCGTAGGTGCCGACCGACCCGGAGATCGTGCCCACCGCCACCTCGGTGCGCGCCGCCTCCAGCCGCCGCACGGAGCGGTCGATCGCGAAGGCGAACCCGGCGAGCTTGTGGCCGAACGTCGTGGGCTCGGCGTGCATCCCGTGGGTCCGCCCGATGCACACGGTGTCCCAATGGCCGGCCGCCTTGTCGGCCAGCACGCCGCGAAGCCGCCGCGCCGCCCGGAGCAGGACGTCGCAGGCGCGGGCGAGGGTGTACCCAAGGGCCGTGTCCACGAGGTCGTAGCTCGTCATGCCCAGGTGCACCCACCGGGCGGAGTCGTCGGGGACGTCCTCGCAGAAGGCCGCGAGAAAGGAAAGGATCTCGTGGTCGCGCTCGCGCTCGAATTCCGCCACGCGCTCCGCCGACGGCACCTTGGCGCGCCGGATGTCGGCCAAGGCGCTTTCGGGTATCCGGCCGAGCGTCGCCTGCGCCTGAGACGCCAGGACCTCCACCTTGGTCCAGGTGGCGTAGCGCGCCTGATCCGTCCACAGATCTGCCATCTCCGGCAGCGAATAGCGGGATATCATTTCCGTCCCTTCGCTGGATCAGTTCTACCGAAGGATAAGCACGAGCGGCGCCCGGGGCATAGCGGCCGTCGCCGACTTCTTCGTCCGTGCGGTCCGTTCAACTGCCGATTCGGCTCGGTTGAACCAGCCGGACGGGGCGGGCGGCGGGCACTCTTTCTCCGACCTTGCCCCCGAGCCCCGTCCTTGCCGGTCCAGCACTTGCACGGCGCTTTGCCGTGTCATCTAGTAGTCCCGTGCCAGTCACCGATGTCGCAAGCAATAGACAGCCGATCCACCAAGGTATTCGAGAGACAACGCAGTCCTTTCTCCGCGGCCGTTCGACCGTCACCGAGCACGTGCGGTCCGTGCTCGCGGCCATCGGTGCCTCGGACGCCGAGCTCGGCGCGTTCGTCACGGTCGCCGGCGACCGCGCGCTCCGGGAGGCGGCGGAGGCGGACCGGCTCATCGCCGGGCTCGGCGAGGCCGCCTTCCGCGACCGGCCGCTGCTCGGCGTGCCGGTGGCGGTCAAGGACCTCATCCAGACGCAGGACCTCCCCACGCGGCGGGGGTCGCTGCTGCCGAACCGGCGCCCCGCGGTGGACGCCCCCGCGGTGGCCCGCCTCCGCGCCGCGGGCGCGATCGTGGTGGGCAAGACGGCGACCTCGGAGCACGGGTGGAGCGCCAGCACGGTGAGCCGGGTGGCCGGCCCCACCCGCAACCCGTGGGCCCTCGGAAGGACCGCCGGGGGGTCGAGCGGCGGATCCGCCGCCGCCGTGTCGGCGGGCCTGTGCACCGCGGCGCTCGGCACCGACGGCGCGGGCTCGATCCGCATCCCCGCGGCGTTCTGCGGCGTGGTCGGGTTCAAGCCGTCCGCCGGCCGGGTTCCCTACGTCCCCCCGTGCGCCGAGGGGCTGGCGCACGTCGGGCCGCTCGCGCGCAGCGTGGCCGACGCCGCGGCGCTCACGTCGCTGCTGGCCGGCCCCGACCACCGCGACCCGGACTCGGTGACCGGCCCGCCCGCGCTCAGGACGGGGCCCGTCTCCCTGCGCATCGGCTGGATCGAGTTCCCCCGGACGTCCGGTGAGGTCCGCAGGGCCACCGAGGACGTCCTGCCGGTGCTGACCGGGCTGGGACACCGCGTCGAGCGCATCGACGTCCCGTTCCCCGACCCGTACGCCGCCCTGGTGGACATCCTCGCCACCGCCGAGGCGAGCGGCACGTCGCCGGCCGACGAGCAGTGGTGCGACGAAGGCCGGCTCGCGGTCGTGCGCCATGGCCGCTCCCTGAGCGGCACGGCGGTGCTGCGCGCCGAGGAGGTGCGGCTCGCGCTGCGGGCGACGCTGGGCGCGGTAATGGACCGGTACCACCTGCTGGCCATGGCGACCGTCCCCGTCGAGCCGTTCGCCGCGGACGCGATCGCCCCGCCGTGGGCGGCCGACCCGGACGACCTGCTGTGGCTCGCGTGGTCGCCCGCGACCTACCCGTTCAACATCACCGGCCAGCCGGCCCTGTCCCTTCCCGTCGGCGTCACGCCCGGCGGACTCCCGGTGGGGCTGCAACTCGTCGGCCGGCTCGGCGACGACGACCTGGTGCTGGCCGTGGCCGGACGCGTCGAGGCCGAACTCGGCCGCGCCTTCGTCCCGGCCGGCCCGACAGCGGAAAGAGAGTGATCATGTTCTCCAGGCCATGGCCCCGGCCCGGCGGCGAGAGCGGCGTCGGCCGCCCTTCGTTCGTCGCCGAGTTCGGGCTCTGGGACGACCGGCAGGCCGCCGCGGCGGAGCGGATCGAGGTGGAGCTGGACGAGATCGACCTCGTCCGGGTCGTGTTCTGCGATCCGCACGGGTTGGCCCGGTCCAAGACGGTGCCCGCGGACGTGTTCCGGACAGTGCTGCGCAACGGCATGGACTTCAGCCCCGGGCCGTTCCTGTTCGACACCGGCCATGCCGTGGCCGTCGATTTCCTCGCCGACTCCGGCGTCGGGGTCGGTGAGCTTCGCGGCGCGGGCGATTTCGTGCTCGTCCCGGATCCGCGCACGTTCCAGGTCCTGCCCCGGACCGAGTCCAGGACCGCCTGGGTGCTCGGCGACGAGTACCTGCGGGACGGCACGCCGCACCCGCTCGCGTCCCGCGGCGTGCTGCACCGTGTGTGCGCCGAGTACGCCCAGCACGACCTGGCCCCGGTCATCGGGCTGGAGGTCGAGTGGTACCTCACGCGCCTTTCGGGCGGGCCGCCGGGGAACGCGGGCAACGGATTCGGCCTGCAGGGAGCCGCGCCGGCGGTGGAGGCGGTGAACTCCGGCTACCAGTTCAATCTCGACGGCCACTACGACTCGGTGGCCGAGGTCGCGGACCCGCTGGCCGCGATGCTCATGGCACTCGGCCTGCCGCTGCGCACGATGGAGCACGAGTCCGGCCCCGGGCAGCTCGAGACGACCTTCGCGCCCATGCCGGCCCTGGACGCCGCCGACGCGATGCTGCTGTTCCGCACCCAGGTGAAGCAGTTCTGCAGGCGGCGCGGCTTCCACGCGTCCTTCATGACGCTGCCGCGCCTGGACGGCTTCGACTCCAGCGGCTGGCATCTGCACCAGTCCGTCACCAGCACGAAGACGAACCTCAACGTGTTCGCGGCGGGCGGCGGCACGGCGGACGCGATCTCCCCCGAGGGGGAGTCCTATGTCGAGGGCCTGCTGGCGCGGGCGCGGGAGTTCTGCCTGCTGTCGGTCCCGACGGTGAACGGCTACCGGCGGCTGGCTCCGGAGTTCCCGCTGGCCCCCACCGGCGTCGACTGGCGCTTGGAGGACCGCAGCGCCATGGTCCGGGTGCTGAGCGGCGACGCCGCGACCCACGTCGAGAACCGGATCGGGGAGCCGTGCGCGAACCCCTACCTGGTCATCGCCTCCCAGCTCTCCGCCGGCCTGGAGGGCCTGCTCTCCGGCCTCCCCGCCGAACCGAACGCCCATCCGGCGCTGCCGCGGTCGCTGCGCGAGGCGCTGAGCGCCTTCGGCGCGAGCCGGCGTGCCGAGGAACTGCTCGGCACGCCGCTCCGGACGTGCCTGGCGAAGCTGAAGGAGAGCGAGGCGTCGCGGTTCGAGACCTGGTGCGCGGCGGAGCGTCCCGCCGGCGGCGAAGTCACCGACTGGGAGCACCGCGAGTACTTCGGTGCCTTCTGACCGACGATGAGGAAGCTGAGGAGGACGACATGCCGTGGGCGAAAGACGCTCCTTCGGCGGCCGGGGCCGAACGCGCCGAACGGATCGCGCGGCGGTCCCGCGCCGAGAACTGGCGGAAGCCGCCGCGCCGCATCGAGACGTCGGAATGCATCACCTGCGACCGGTGCCTGCGCAACTGCCCGCCCGAATTCGGGGCGATCCTCGATCGCGGACTCGACGTCGTGATCGTCCCCGAACTGTGCTCCGGCTGCCCGGTGTGCGTGATGGTCTGCCCCGTCGACTGCATCTACGTGGACGAGCAGTGGACACCGACGCCCGACCGGCTGTGGGACCACCTCGGCCTGATGGCCGGAGGATCGCCATGAGCGCGCCCACCGAGCGGGGCGCCGCGCCGTCCCGCAAGGCCGCGCTGGCGAAGGCGCGGCAGAGCCGGCGGCCCAGCCGGCTCGGGCAGCGGGCCGGGACCGCCGGCAAACCGGACTACCCGGTGGCCGAGGACGCCGGGTTCCCCGGGCTGCTCAAGCGCACCTGGCGGCGGGCTGCCGCCGCGGACGACCTGCCCGCGGCCGTGGACGCGCTGCTGACGCTCGCCGGCCACGTCCCCGCCGACATCCAGCTGCGCGCGCTGCCCGTCCCGGCCGAGTGCGCGCTGAAGGTCCTGTTCGGCAGGTCGTGGCGGGAAGACGGCCGGACCGCCGATCCGGCCGGCACCGCGGAGGCGGCGTTCCTCGGCGAGATCGGGCTGAGCACCAGCGGCCGCGTCCTCGTGCGCGTCCCGTCGGAAGGCCCGCTGTCCCCCGACGGCCTCGTGGGCGGCGTGCTGCGCGTGCCATGGTCCGCGCGGCAGCTGTCGGACTACCGGGCCGAACTGGCCCGTGCCGCCGAACGGCTGCGCGCGTCGGTCGCCGACTGCCGCGCGTGGCTCGCGGCGGCTGGACCGGGCGGCCGCCAGGACATGCTGGACGACCTCAAGGAGGCGGCCCTGCGGACGGCGCCGTTCGTGCTGTACTCCGGGGACCGCCAGTACACCAACTTCCGGGACCGCAACACGCTGACCGGTAAGACGCTTCGGCCGGGGCACCCGGACTGCGCGCTCAGCAGCCTGGCGGGCGTACCGCTCGAACTGTGGTCCGACAGCGACGTGCTGATGGTGGTCTGCCTGACGCTGCTGGTGCGGTCGGTGGGGTTCGCCCGGATCGAGGAGGCCAACGGGACGCAGCTCACCACCGAGCATGTGGCCCACCTGCTCGAACGGACGCGGGTGGCGTACAACGGCGTTCCCGGCGGGCGGCGGGTGCCGCCGGCGGCCTCGGCCCGGGTCGCGGCGCTGAGCGACCTGGCGGAGGCGGTCGCCGCACGCCGCCGGGAGATCACCACCAGGGTCAGGCTCTACCGCGAGATCCACGGCCCGCTGATGCACAAGATCGAACGCATCGCGGGGGCGCCCGCCGGCGGCGCGCGGCGGCTGGAGGCCGACCTCTGCGCGCGCGTACGCGACCGGCTCCCGGTGGCGGGCGGCACGCTCGGGGAGCTGGGCGCCGCGATCGAGGCGTCGCCCCGCTGGCTGGCCGAGCCGCGCGGCGAGTTCGGCACGGGCCTGGAGTCCCTGGTCTACGAGACCGTGCGCGCGGCGACGGCGGCGTTCGGCGCCGACTGCGCGATGAGCCGCGGCATGCGGTCGCTCACGGCACTGGTCGAGGCGCTGCGCGGGCGCAAGTGGGCCGAGATCGCCGGCTGGGACATGCCGCACTTCTTCTGCTGCGTGGTGCCCGCGCCGCAGGCCCGGCGCCACTTCGGGGACTCGCCCGCGCACCTGGCCGACACCGCGTGGTCGATCTCCGCGCGCATGCAGTACAACTCGTGGCACTTCCTGGCCGGCAACCTCCCGAAGGTTCCCGAGGTCAAGGCCCGCGACTACTTCGTGCCGCCCACCATCTCCGACATCGCCCACCACTCCGACCAGCACCACCACGGCCACGTCGCCGCCAAGGTGCGGTACAGCGTCCGCAGCCCGCAGGCGGTGGACGTGCTCGGCCGGACCTTCAACGGGTTCGTCGACCTGCGGCTGCTGCGCTGCGAAGGGCGGCCGTTCGACGAGCAGGACCTGCTGGCCGCCGACCGCGCCTCGGCCTTCATCGCGAAGGCCACGGGCCTCGCCGCGGCGCTCGCCGCCGAGGGCGCGGACATCGAGGTCACGGCGTTCGACACCCGGTGGCACTGGGAGAAGATCGCCCGGTAGGGCAGAGCCCGCGGCCCCCGGCCGGAGAGGCCGGGGGCCGCGGGCTCTTCCAGGGTCAGGCCACCGTGGGCTGCGGCGCCGAGCGGGAGTGCACGACCTGGTAGGCGTTCCAGTCGACGGCGGTCGTCAGGGAGTTCCGCCTGTCCTGGGACTTGCGGCGGGCGGCCGGCTGCTCGTCCTCGTCCTGCGCCCGGAACGCGTCGTAGGACTCCTTGCCGTCCCACTGCGAGTAGACCACCACGAAGTCGTTGTCCGAACCGATGGCCTCAAGGTCGCCGTCGCTGGCCGGACCGCGGGACCGGATGCCCCGCAGCACGTTCCGCGAGCGGTAGCCCGGCACGTCCACCAGCCAGTCGTGGGCGGCGCCCAGCACGGCGATCAGCTCGGTCTGGTCGGAGGGCTCCACCCCGAGGATCTCGATCACCGTGTAGTCGTCGCGCTCGGGCGAGATCTCGGTGGCATCGCCCTGCGCGGGGTGGCGCCGGCTCACCTCCACCTCGGTCTGCATCAGCCGCATGAACGTCGTGATCTCGTGGAACACCGGCACCGTGCGGTGCTTGAACTCCGCACCCGCGTACCTGGACTCCAGGTCCTGCGCGCCCCGCCACTGGATGAAGTTCGCGGTCCCCGGGTCCGCCAGGCCCCGGTGGACGGTGCTGGAGATCCAGCCGGGGAACGCCGCGGTGTCGACGATGGCCCGCATCTCCCGGACCAGCCGGTCGACTCGTCGGGGCGTGTCCGTCTTGAACAGGTTGATGACCGTCAGGTACCCGTCTTCGGGATTGATGAAGGGCATGCTTCTCGCATCCTCAGGTGGCTGTGGCGACGGCCGCGGCGGACGCCGCGGCCTGATGACCGTCGTGCGGCTGCCCGAACCACCGGGTCAGGGCGTCGGGCAGGCCCGCGTCCCCGGAACCGGCGGAGCCGATCCAGGCGATGTAGCCGTCCGGCCGTACCAGCACGGCGTCGACGTCCGCGAGAGCCCCGGCCGGACGGTCGCCGGCGGTGACGACATCGATCCGGTCGGTCCACGGCCCGGCGGCGGCGCGCAGCCCGTCGTCGCCGCCAAGGTCGAAGAGGACGCCGCGTCCGGCGGACAGGTGCTGGAAGGCGCTCTCCCGGCCGGCGGCCAACTCGACGTCGGGCAGCCGGCGGCCGAGCAGCGGATGGTCGCCCGGCCCGACGTCGTACCGGATGTCCAGGCCGGTGACCATGCCGACCAGCAGCTTCTGGACCTCCTCGTAGGCCAGCAGCTCGGCCATGACCTCGCGCATCGGGTCCATCTCGTCGCCGCCGAGGTACAGGATGCGCTGGGCGAGGGTGTTGGCCAGGATGCGGGCGCCCACGGGATGCCGCTCGTCGTGGTAGGTGTCCAGCAGGCCGGCCGGCGCGTGCCCGCCGATCGCGGCGCCGAGCTTCCAGCCCAGGTTCACGGCGTCGCCGATGCCCGCGCTCATCCCCTGGGCACCGACCGGCAGATGGATGTGGGCGGCGTCGCCCAGCAGGAACACCCGTCCCCGGCGGTACCGCGCGGCCTGCCGGGCGGCGTCGGTGGTCCAGCTCGTCCACAGCGGGGTCCCGCCGCTGATGTCCTCGCCGGTCAGCCGGTTCAGCGCGGCGGCGACCTCGCCGAAGGCCGGCGCGCCCTCGCCCTGGCGCGCCATGCCCCGCTCGTACACGATCACGCGCTGGATCTCCGGGCCCAGCGGCAGGACCATCACCATCCCGCCCGGCACGCGCTCGCCGGAGAAGCGCGGCCGCAGACCGCAGCCCTTCACGTCGGCGAACCACATCTCGATCGTCGGATCCGTGCCCGGGAAGTCGACGCCGGCCATCTTGCGGACGTCGCTCCGGGCGCCGTCGCAGCCGGCCACGTAGCGTGCGCGCAGGCGTTTCGGCCCCTCCGGTGTGACGACGTCCAGCTCGACGCCGTCGTCACCGGCATGGAGCCCGGTGACCTCGTGCTCCCGGTGGACCACCGCTCCCAGCCCGCGGGCCCACTCCGCCAGCAGCCCCTCGGTGAGCGACTGGGGCTTCCCCCGGGCGCCGTAGGAGCCGCCCTCCAGTACCCGGAAATCGATGGGCAGCCCGCCGAAGTGACCGAACGGGATGGTCTCCAGGTCACCGAAGCGCGGCAGCAGCCCGCGCTGGTCGAACTCCTCGATGGCGCGGGCGGAGAAGCCGAGCGCGCGCGACTGCCTCATCGGCTCGGCGAGCCGCTCCAGCACGATGGTCTCGGCTCCCGCCAGGCGCAGCTCGCCCGCGAGCATCAGTCCGGTGGGGCCCGCCCCGACCACGATGACATCGGCGTCAAAACTCTGCATTGGCCGTGCTTCCTTCCGCTCGCAGCAGCTTCCCGACCGCCAGGTCCAGGTCTTCCTCGCCGTCATCGGCCCAGGCGACGTAGCCGTCGGGCCGCAGGAGGACGGTGGTGATCCCCGGCAGGGAACCCTCTTCGTCGATCGCGTGAATCGTTGGGACGGTGAATCGGCCGAGGCCCTTCAGCGGCTCGACCGACGGTGTGAGCCGCACGAGAACGGGCTCCGTTGCCGCCGTCTCCAGCGGACCCGACTCCGTTCGCAGGCCGAGGCCGGCGATGCGCCGCCCGGTCAGCGCGGAGCCGCCCCCGCCGTACCGGTCGCCGAGATTGGCGGCGAAGGCCGCCAGGTGCATGCGGACCTGCTCCAGGTCGATCAGCTCGGAGAGCACCGCGCGCAGCGGCTCGACCTCGGGGCCGCCGAGCATGAGGAGATCCTGAGCCGCGACATGGGCGAGGACCCGCGCCGCGACCGGATGCCGCTCGTCGTGGTAGCTGTCCAGCAGCCCCGCCGCCGCCCGGCCGTGCACCGTTCCGGCGAGCTTCCAGCCCAGATTGACCGCGTCCTGGAGCCCGACGTTCAACGACTGACCGCCGACCGGCATGTGCCAGTGCGCGGCGTCGCCGGCCAGCAGGACGCGGCCCTGCCGGTAGGTGTCGGCCTGTCCCCGGGCGTTGTCGAAGGAGTCGGTCCAGAGGGCGGTCCCGCCCGAGATGTCCTCGCCGGTCACCTTCTCCCAGAGCCGTGCGACCTCCCCGAACTCCGGCGGCCCGGTGCGTCCGGCCGCGCCGTGGCCGAACGCGTGCACCATCACCCTCGTGACACCGGCGCGCGTCGCCGCCACGGCGAACCCGGCTTCGAGCCGCTCGAACCTGCGGTCGCGGATCTCCAGGCCCGCGACGTCGGCCCGGAGCAGCTCCTTGGTCGCCGGCGCGGTCGACACCGGGAACCCGCGCAGCTCGCGCACGGTGCTGCCGGCGCCGTCGCAGCCGACCACGTACCGCGCGCTGATCCGCAGCTCGCCGCCCTCGGGGCCCTGGACCGTGCAGACGACGTGGTCGGGCAGCTCGGTGATCCCGGTCAGCTCGTGCGCCCGCAGCAGCGTTGCGCCCAGGCGCTCGGCATGCTCGCCCAGGACGGCCTCGGTCCGGTACTGGGGCACCTTCCAGTTTCCTGCGTACGGACTGTCCAGGCCGGACAGGTCGAACCCGAGGCCGGCGAAGTGCGCGCGCGGCTCCCGCGCGGCCTCGGCGAGCAGCCCGCCGAGGCCCCGCTCGTGCAGCAGCTCGGCGGTCAGCGCGGTGAGCTGGCCGGCCCGCGACTCGGTCATCGGGGCGGCCAGCCGCTCCAGGACGACGACCGGCACCCGGGCCCGGCGGAGCTCACCGGCCAGCAGCAGCCCCACCGGCCCGGCGCCGACGATGACGACCCGCGCGGCCGCCCGAGCCGCCGTCACGACGCCGCGCGCCCGCCCGCCGAGCCCTCGGCGTAGGCCTTCGCGGCGTGCAAGGTGACCAGGCTGTTGCCGCTCAGCGCCTTGCGGACGGTCTCCTTCGCGGTCGCCACGTCCGCCCCCGAGCCGAGGACCTCGGCGATGCGCGCCGTGTTGATCCGCACCGTGTGCCGCGATGTCACCGACACGCCGGCCCCGTCGCGCTCCTCGATGAGCCAGCGCCCGGTGTGCAGCGTCATCAGGGCGGGCGTGACGATCTGCTTGTAGACGATGTCGGTGTACGGCCGGCAGACGCGCACGGACCGGGTCGTGTGCGTCGATCCGTCCTTCGTGGTGGTGTCCATCTCGAGGATCTGCAGCCCGGGGGTCTCCTCCTCCAGCGACACCCGCGCGACGTGCGGGAGCCGCTGCTGCCACAGCTGGGCCTCGTTGAGGAAGTCGTAGACGTCCTTGGCACTGCCGTCGACCAGCACCGTGTCTTCGAACGTGAGGAGCCGGTCGGGGCCGCTCAGCTCCACGCTCGTCTTGAGGGCGTTCAGCTCCGCCGTGCTGTTGCGGTCGACCGCCCGGCCGATCCAGTCGAGATCGGCGGGGTCGTCGCCCGCGGCGAAGAAGTCGTGCAGCAGGCGCACCCGGCACTCGGATTCCGAAACGGGCTCGATCACCCATTCGCCGCCCATGCCCCCGACCGGGTGCTGGGACCGCTCCTGGCGGAACGAGACGCTCATCCGCCGCGGGTCGTGCCGGCGCCTGGACGTCCAGGTCTTGGCCTTGCCGTTCGCCGTCGCCCAGATCCGGATCAGCTCGCTGTCGCCGTCCCGGTCCAGGCATTCGGCGTGGACGGTCGGCGGGAAGACCTCCGGCCACCTGCCGACATCCGCGATCAGCTCGTACACCCGCGCGGCGGGAGCGGCGACGCCGACCGCGTGCTCGGTCTCCCGCACTTCGCCCACCTCGCGCACTCCGCTCGTCTCCTTCGCCTCGCTCGCCTCGCTCGCCTCGCCGAACCAGCGCCGCAACGCCGCGGCGAGACCGTCCTCCCCCGGGCCGGTCCAGGCGACGTATCCGTCAGGACGGATCAGCACCGACTCCGTCGCGGCTCCGCCGTCTTCCGGGCCGGCCGGGAAGGCATCGGTCCGGACCAGGTCGACGCGGTCGGACCATCCGGCGGCGCACCGGGCGGTGCCGCCCGAGCCGTCGGCGGTGATCAGGACGCCCCTGGCCGGATGCAGCAGCCGCGCGATCCGGGTGGAGCCGCCATCGGGCAGCCCCAGCTCGCGGTCCGCCATCCGCCCGCCCAGCAGGGGATGGCGTCGCTGCTCGCCGACGTCGTACCGGATGTCGAACCCGCTCACCATGCCGGCCAGATGCCGCGCCACGACCGGGAGCGCCATGAGCTCCCCCATGACGGTGCGCAGCGGCCCGACCGAACTGCCGCTCAGGTTGAGCGTCCCCTGAGCGCGGGTGTTGCGCAGAACCCGCTCCCCCACCGGGTGCCGCTCGCCGTGGTAGGTGTCCAGCAGGGTCTCCGGAGCCCGTCCCGCGACCGTCGCGGCCAGCTTCCAGCCGAGGTTGGCCGCGTCCTGCAACCCGACGCTCATCCCCTGGCCGCCGGCCGGCAGGTGGATGTGCGCGGCGTCCCCGGCCAGCAGCACGCGGCCGCGCCGGTACTCGGTGACCTGGCGTGTGGCGTCGGTGAAGCTGCTCACCCAGCGCGCCCGGCCGCCGTGGATCGACTCGCCCGTCAGCCGCTGCCACGCGTCCGCGACATCGGCGAAGGCCGCCTGGCGGCCCTTGTCCGGCGTGACCCCGTTCTCGCACACGATGATGCGGAAGTAGCCCTCCTCCAGCGGTGCCGCCATGACCATGCCGGTCGGCAGGAGCTCGCCGATCATCCGCGGCCGGATGTCGCAGCCGGTGACGTCGGCGAGGTACATCTCGCGCGTGGCGTCGGAGCCCGGGAAGTCGAAGCCGGCGAGCTTGCGGACGGTGCTCCGGCCGCCGTCGCAGCCCACCAGGTAGCGGGCCCGGTACTCCTCTTCGCCCGCCGGCCCGCGCACGGTCGCGGTGACGCCCTCTCCCGTGCCGTCCAGGCCGGTGAGCTCGTACCCGCGGCATATCCGCGCGCCGAGGTCCCGCGCCCAGCCCTCGAGCATCTCCTCGATCTTGTACTGGGGCGCGCCGTGCACGCCGAAGTACGCGCCTTCGAGCACTCCGAAGTCGAGCGGGATGCCGCCGAAGTGCCCCCGCCTGGTGATCTTGCCGTCGTCCAGTCGGTCCAGCAGGCCGCGCTGGTGGAGCACCTCGGCCGCACGCGCGGTGAATCCGATGCCGCGTGATTCCCAGCTGCGCTCGTCCCGCCGTTCGACCACGGTGACGGTCGCGCCGCCGAGCCGGAGCTCGCCCGCGAGCATGAGTCCGGTCGGGCCCGCGCCGACCACGATGACGTCAGTTTCCATGGGGGATCGCCTCGATGATCGAGACCGGTGAGGTTGTGGGGACCACCCCGGTGACCTTCAGGCCCGCCTTGGCGAACAGCTCGGTGTACTCCGGCAGCGTGCGCTCCTTGGCCCCCAGCAGGAGGAGGAGCCACAGGTCGATGATGTTGCCGATGTGCCGTTCGTTGTTCCCGCCGAGCACGTACTCGATCACGAGCGTCTTTCCGCCGGGGGCGATCGCGTCCCGGACGTTCTTCAGCAGCGTGAGACAGTCGGGTTCGGTGAAGTCGTGCAGGATGTGCTTGAGCACGTAGGCGTCCGCGCCCGCCGGCAGCTTGTCGAAATGGCCGCCGTTCTCGATCCTGACCCGCCCCGCGGCACCGGCCGCCTCGAACACCGGTGGCGCGTCCGCGGTCGCGGCCTCGGAGTCGTACAGCACGCCGTGCGTGCCGGGCGCCTGCGCGAGGATCCCCGCCAGCAGGGTGCCACGCCCGCCGACCACGTCCACGACCGTGCCGAACTGGGAGAAGTCGTACGCCTTGAGCACCGGGTCGGTCTCCGCCCCGGACATGCTGCTCATCCCGTAGAAGAACTCGGCCGCGTAGTCGGGGTTCGCCGTGAGGAACTCGTAGGCCCCCATGCCGCGGAGTTTCGGCAGGTTGGCCTCGCCGCTGCGCACCGAGGCGAGCAGGCCGCCCCACTCCTCCCAGAGCAGCGGGTGGCCCATCAGCATCGCGATGCCGCGCATCGAGTCGGGGGCGTCCTCGCGCAGCGCGTCGGCCATCGGCGTGAGCGCGAACCGCCCGTCCGCCCGCACCGCGAACACCGCATGGCCGGACAGCGTGCGCAGCAGCCGGTACATCGCCTCGGGATCGCAGCCGGTCCGCTTGGCGATCTCGTCCGCGTGCAGCGGTCCGTCGCCGAGGACGTCCGCCACGCCGAGCTTCGCCGCGACAGAGATCGCCTGGGTCAGCACCGCGCCTTGAATCAGATCCAGCAGCGAGTACGCGGCGGACCGGTCCCGCGCCGGGGGCGACGTGGACATGGTTTGCCTCCCGAGAATTGGAGCTCGTGAAGGCCGACCGTAAGTCGCCGCATCCTCGTTCAACAACTTTCGTTTTGCGCCGGTCAACCGCACGGTGCGTTCAACTGAAGAATGGACGCGATTGAACGTGTACTTCTTCTACCCGCGCTCGACCGAGATTCCTGCAATCCCTGCCACGCTGCTGCTCCACCGTATCCACGAAGGAGCAGGCGGAATGGCGGACAATGGACAGCGGGTCGCGCTGGTCACCGGCGGGACGAGCGGAATCGGCCTCGCGGTCGCCGAAACCCTCGCCGGCCGCGGGCTCAAGGTCTTCATCTGCTCGCGCAACCCCGAAGCCGTCCGGGAGACGGCCGGCAAGCTCCGCTCGAACGGCTGCCAGGCCGACGGCACGGCGGCCGACGTCCGGCGCCGCGAAGATGTCGAACGGCTGGTCGGCGCCGCCGTGGAGCGCTACGGACGCGTCGACGTCCTGGTGAACAACGCCGGACGCAATGGCGGCGGCGTGACCGCGGAGATCGACGACGACCTCTGGTACGACGTCATCGACACCAACCTCAACAGCGTCTTCCTGATGACCCGCGAGGTGCTCAGGTCGGGAGGGCTGCTCGACCGGGGCTGGGGACGGATCATCAACATCGCGTCGACCGGCGGGAAGCAGGGCGTCGTGCTCGGCGCCCCCTATTCGGCCTCCAAACACGGCGTCGTCGGATTCAGCAAGGCGCTGGGCATCGAACTCGCGAAGACGGGTGTCACGGTCAACGCCGTCTGCCCCGGTTATGTCGAAACTCCGATGGCGCAGCGGGTAAGGCAGGGCTACGCCGCGCACCACAACACCACCGAGGAAGCGATCCTCGAGCGTTTCGAGGCGAAGATTCCCCTGGGCCGCTACTCCACCGCCGAGGAAGTGGCCGGCCTCGTCGGTTATCTGGTCGGTGACGAGGCCGCGCCCGTGACGGCACAGGCGATGAACGTCTGCGGAGGGCTCGGAAACTACTGAGTGAAGGTGACGGAATACCGATGTACAGCACGCTGATCGTCGCCCGGATGCAGCCGCACTCGTCGGCGGAGGTCGCCCGGCTCTTCACCGCGTTCGACCGGACCGACATGCCGGACCGGATGGGCACCAGGCGGCGGGAGCTCTTCAGCTACCAGGGCCTGTACTTCCATCTGCAGGACTTCGAGGCGGACGGCGGGGAGAGCATCCTGCAGGCGCGGACCGACCCCCGCTTCATCAAGATCAGCGACGACCTGAAGCCCTACATCGAAGCCTACGACCCGGTGACCTGGCGCTCCCCCGCGGACGCCATGGCCACCCGCTTCTACCACTGGGAAGCGAACGGCTGACCGCCCGCCGTACATGCCGAGCCCGCACATGCCGAGCCCGCACATGCCGAGGAGGCCCGCATTGCCGCACCACGCCCGTATCCCGGTGGACTTCTGGTTCGACCCGTCCTGCCCCTGGGCCTGGATGGCCTCCCGATGGGTCCTGGAGGTGGCCGAGCACCGGCCCCTGGAGCCGCGATGGCACGTGATGAGCCTGACGGTGCTCAACGAGGGGCGCGACGATCTGCCCGAGCGCTACCGGCGGGGCCTGGCGACGGCACTGGAGGCGGTGCGCGTCTGCGTCGCCGCCGAGCAGAAGTACGGGTCCGAGGTGCTGGGGCGGTTGTACACCGAACTCGGCACCCGGTTCCATCCGCGGCAGGCGCCCAAGGAGCGGTCCACCTACGAGTCGGCGCTGGCCGCCGCGGGCCTCGACCCCGCGCTGGCGGGGGCCGCCCGGACCGACGAGTTCGACGAGGCGCTGCGCGCCTCGCACAAGGACGGCATGGACCGGGTCGGCACCGACGTGGGCACCCCCGTCATCGCCGTCGGGGGTGCGGCGTTCTTCGGCCCGGTGGTGTCGCCCGCCCCGCGCGGCGAGGCCGCGGTCAAGCTCTGGGACGGGGTCCTCGCCGTGGCCGAGACCGACGGCTTCTTCGAGATCAAGCGGACCCGTACCCGCAAGCCGATCTTCACCTAGGCCGATCCTCACCTGGGCGCGGTCCAGTTGCCGCGCAGCCATGCCTCGAGGCCGACGAGGTCCGGCCGGATGCGGCGGAGCCCGGGCAGGTCGGCGTGGTAGCCGTCGCGCTCGAACCAGTCGAACATGGCGGCCAGGTCCGGCCGCGCCGCCCGGAGCGGCTCGATCGGCAGCGGTTCGTACCGGGCCGGGACGCCGCAGGCGCGCTCGAACGCCTCGGCCATCTGCGGTCCGGTCAGCTCGTCGCCGGCGATCTCGACCCGGCGGCCGAGCCAGGCGGCCGGGTCCTGGAAGGCGTCGGCGGCGAACACCCCGATGTCGCCGGTCGCGATCAGCTGGACCGGGACCTCGGGCCGCAGCCACATGCGCAGGACGAGCCGGCCGTCCACCAGGCGGGGGCCCAGGTCCTGGAACATCTCGTGGAACATGGCCGGCCGCAGGACGGTCGCCGGCAGGCCGAGCTCGCGGATGTGCCGTTCGATGTTCGCCTTGCTCTCGAAGTGCGGGATGCCGCTCGAGCGGTCGGCGCCGCCGACCGAGCTGTAGACCAGGTGCGCCACCCCGGCCTCGGCCGCGGCGTCGGCCACCGCCTTGCCCTGCCGCTCCTCGGCGGCCACGCCTCCCGGCCCCCGGAACGTCTGGACGCTGAAGACGCCGTGGAGCCCCTTCATGGCCGCCCGCAGCGACGCTTCGTCGTCCAGGTCCCCGCGTACGAGCACGGCGCCCGCGTCGGCGAGCGCCCGTGCCGCGGGCGCGTGCGGGTCACGGACCAGGGCGTGCACGGTCCGCCCTCTGCGGAGCAGCTCGCGGGCGGTCGCCCCGCCCTGCCGCCCGGTGGCGCCCAGCACCAGGATCGCCTCGTCTACCGCCACGGTGTTCCTCCGTCTCCGGGCCCGTCCGCTACCACGGCACGGTCCCCTCATCCGACAGGCACGCGCCTGACGGTCCAGCGTCGTCCAGCAGCGCCAGCCGGACCGCGATCGCGGCCCCGGCCGCCGGAGTCCGGTCGCCCCGGTGGCCGTTGATGTCCGTGGCCACCTGTCCGGGGTCGGCCGCGTTGACCTTGATCGCCGTCCCGCGCAGCTCCTTCGCGTACGCGACCGTGATGGCGTTCAGCGCGGTCTTCGAGGACTGGTAGGCGATCAGGTTGAGGCCCGCGAACGGGGAGCCCGGGTCCGAGCACAGGGTCAGCGACCCCACGTGGCTGGACAGGTTCACGATGCGTCCGGCCGGCGAGCGGCGCAGCAGCGGGAGCATCGCGTTCGTCACCGACACCACGCCGAAGACGTTGGTCTCGTACACCGCCCGCATGTCATCGGCGGACGCCGCACTGGGGGGCCCCTGGAAGCGGCCCGCGACACCGGCGTTGTTCACCAGGATGTCCAGCCGGCCGTGGCGCCGCTCGATCTGCTGCGCGGCGGCGGTCACGGACACCGCGTCCGTCACGTCGATCCGCAGCGGCACCGCCGCGATGCCGCGGGCGGCCAGCGCGTCGGCGGCCTGTTCGCCGCGCACCTCGTCCCTGGCGCCGATGAGGACGGTGCTCCCCTGTTCGCCCAACTGCCGTGCTATCTCGAATCCGATGCCCTTGTTCGCGCCCGAAATGAGCGCGACCTTCTGAACCGGCACGTCCGAAGTCCCTTCGCGTGACGCAAAGTTCGCGCTTTCACAATGAGGGTCGCGACCGCCCGCCCGCATCTCGGAAATTGCTGTAGCGCGAATGCAGGACGAACCCAGGGCGTTCAATTGAACCCCGACCGGCGAGATGTATAGCTTGACGCCGGCGATTGCCTCGCCCATAAGGCATGGAGGGTCGGAAATGGATACTGACGTCATCATTGTCGGCGCCGGGCCGGTGGGTTTGATGCTCGCCGGCGAACTCCGGCTGGGCGGGGTGAATGTCACCGTCTACGACAGGCTGCCCGCCCCGACCGGGGAATCGCGGGCCCTCGGCTTCAACAGGCGGGCCGCCGAGTCGCTCGGCCAGCGCGGGCTGCTGCACCGGCTGGGCGATTTCCGCTGGGGGCCGATGGGGCACTTCGGCGGCGTGCGCATCGACCTCGGCATGCTGGACGAAGACCACAGCGGTGTGCTCGGCCTGTCCCAGGCCAGGACCGAGGAGATGCTGGGAGCCTGGGCGGCCGAGCTGGCGGTCCCGGTGCGGCGCGGATACCGGCTGACGGGCTTCCGCGAGACCGCGGACGGCGTCGTGGCCGCCCTCGATGGAGCGGAAGGCCGCATCGAGCACACCGCCGGGTACCTGGTCGGCTGCGACGGCGCGCAGAGCACCGTCAGGACCCTGGCCGGCATCCCCGCTCCCGGCCGGGAGGCCACGCGCGGCATGTACACCGCCGAGGTCGCCGGGGTCGCGCTGCGCCCGCGTCCCATCGGGGAACGGCTTCCCGGCGGCAACATGGTGGTGTGCACTCCCCTGGGGGACGGCCGCTTCCGCATCGTGGTCCACGACCGGAGCCTGCCCCCCGACCAGGACCCCGGCTCGCTGACGTTCCCGCAGGTCGCCGACGCGTGGCAGCGGCTCACCGGGGAGTCCGTCCACCACGCGCGGGCACTGTGGCTGTGGGCCTGCGGAAACGGGGCGAGACTGGCCGACCGGTACCGGCGCGGCCGGGTGCTCCTGGCCGGTGACGCCGCGCACGAGATGCCGCCGCTGGCCGCGTGGGGACTCAGCGCCGGTCTTCAGGACGCGGTGAACCTCGGCTGGAAGCTGGCGGCCACGGTCAACGGCTGGGCACCGGAGGGCCTGCTCGACACCTACCACGCCGAACGCCACCCGGTCGGGCGGCGGCTGCTCCGCGACGCGCAGGCGGCGTCGATGCTGTACCTGGGCGACGCCGACATGGACCCGATCCGCAGCGTGCTGGGCGAACTGGTCGCCTACAAGGACGCGGCCGAGCATCTGGCGGGCATCGTGAGCGGGCTCGGGATCCGCTACGACATGGGCTCCGGCGACCATCCGCTGCTGGGAAAGCGCATGCCGCCCGACGTCCGGCTGACGCTGCCGGACGGCGGCCATGTCCGGGTCACCGACCAGCTGCGCACCGGACGCGGCGCCCTCTTCGCCACTTCCCGGCGCGGCGACGCCGTCCAACTGGCCGAGCCCTGGGCGGACCGCATCGACATCGTCACCGGCACGTGGGCCGGCGACCCCGCGTTCGACGCGGCGCTCGTCCGCCCCGACGGCTACATCGCCTGGACCTCCCCCGGCACCGACGCCGACCTCGCCGACACGCTCGGCCGCTGGTTCGGCGCCCCGCGCGGTACCGCCGCGCGCCTCACCGCGACCGCCCGGCCGGCGGCCGGCGGCACCGACTGAACAGGAGCGCGAGCATGGCATGGGACGTGATCGTCGTGGGCGCGGGCCCGGTCGGGCTGATGCTGGCCGGCGAACTGCGCCTCGGCGGCGTCGACGTCGCCGTCTACGAGAGGCTCCGCACCCCGCCGCGCGAATCGCGCGGTGCCAGCTTCACCAGACGGACGGCCGAGTGCTTCGATCAGCGGGGGCTCCTCGGCAGGCTCGGCGAGACCGAGCCCGCCGACGGCCACTTCGGCGGTGTGCCGATCGACCTCGGCATGTTCGAGGAAGACCACGCCGCCGCCAGGGGGATCTCCCAGTTCCGCACCGAGCGGATGCTCGGAGACCGGGCGGCCGAACTCGGCGTGCCGGTGCTGCGCGGATACGAGGTGACCGGGTTCCGCGAGACACCGGACGGCGTCGTGGTGGCGTTCACCGGGCCGGACGGCGACGGCGAGGACACCGCCCGGTATCTGGTCGGGTGCGACGGGAGCCGCAGCACCGTCCGCAGGCTGGCCGGCATCGATTTCCCCGGCTCGGAGCCCACGCGCGGGTTCTACACCGCCGACGTCACGGGGATCGACACCCGCCGCCGGCGCATCGGCGAGAACCTGCCCGACGGCAGCATGGTCATGGCGATGGACCTGGAGGACGGCGTCACCAGAGTCGTCGTCCACGAGAAGGGCATGCGGCCGCGGGACCGGGACTCCCTGACCTACGCCGAGCTCGCCGACGCGTGGCAGCGGCTCACCGGTGAGTCGATCCACCACGGCGAGTGCCGCTGGATCAGCTGCTTCACCGACGCCTCCAGGGTCGCCGCCGAGTACCGGCGCGGCCGGGTGCTCCTGGCGGGCGACGCCGCGCACGCGCAGCCCCCGGCCATGGCGCAGGGGCTGAGCGTGGGCGTGCAGGACGCGGTGAACCTCGGCTGGAAGCTGGCGGCCGCGGTCGACGGCTGGGCGCCCGAGGACCTGCTCGACACCTACCCCGCCGAACGCCACCCGATCGGGCGGCAGCTGGCGCGCAACGCCAGCGCCGCGATCGAGCTGCGGCTCACCGGCGAGGAGATGGACCCGGTCCGCGGCGTCCTGAGCGAGCTGGCAGGCCACCGGGACGCGGCCGAGTACCTGGCCGGGATGCTGAGCGGGCTCGGGATCCGGTACGACATGGGCCCCGGCGACCACCCGCTGCTGGGAAGGCGCATGCCGCCCGGCATCCGGCTGGCCCTGCCGGACGGCGGCCGCACCCGGATCGCCGACCTGCTCCACCGCGCACGCGGCGTCCTCATCACCACCCCCGGCCACGGCGGCACCGGCCGGCCGGCCGCCCCGTGGGCCGACCGCGTCGACCTCGTCTCCGGCACCTGGGACCGCGCCCCCGCACCGTTCGCGGGCTTGGACGCGGTGCTCGTCCGCCCCGACGGCTACATCGCCTGGACGTCCCCCGGCACCGACGCCGGTCTCACCGACGCGCTCGGCCACTGGTTCGGCACCGGCTCGGCACCGGCTCGGCGAGAGCCAGCACCACAAAAGGCAGAACACCTCTCATAACTCGCCTTTAGGGCACGTCAACCCGCGCTCGACTGCGACTAAAGAGGCCCCTGCCACGCTCGTCGGGCACGGCGGGCGAAAGGAGACGACACCAGATGGGCCATGACCATCGGCATGCCGCCTTAATCGTTGGGGACTTCCATTATGCCGGGCCCGGCGACGACGAATCCGCGACCGCTGACGGATTCGATCTGAAGAATTTCGAGAGGCTGCCGGCACGAGATTTTCCAGTAGCTGCGCTGTCGCCGGGAGTGCACCTGCGCCAGGGCGGTACGAGCGCCACTCACGTCCAACTGCTCATCGACGCGGTGGGGAATTCGGAGCTGCCGCCCATCCTGGTGCAGGAGGACGGCCGGCGCGTGATCGACGGTCTACACCGGCTGGAGGCCGCCAAGGTCCGCGGTGACCGCACCATCAAGGGCCGCCTCCTCGACTGCACCGACTCCGAGGCGCTCGTGCTCGCCATGAAGGCGAACAGCTCGCACGGCCTGCCGCTGTCGAAGGCCGACCGCGTCGCGGGTGCCCAGCGCGTCCTGGCCGCGCATCCCGACTGGTCCGATCGAGCCGTCGCCGCCATCACCGGACTGAGCGCGAAGACGATCGCGTCGCTGCGCAGGCGGACCGGGGACGGAGCGGTCCATGCCGACGGCAAACGGCTCGGCCGCGACGGGCGGCGGCGCCCGGTCAACGCCGGCGAGGCCGGGAACCGCGCCGCCGAGTACATCAACGCCCATCCGAACGCCCCGCTCAGGCAGGTCGCCAGGGAGACCGACGTCTCGCTCGGCACCGTCCACGCCGTGAGCGCGCGGCTCCGCCGCGGCTTCGGCGCGGAGCGCGGCGGGCGCCGGGCGCCGGCCGCACCGCCGGACCCGCATCCGGCCGGCGCGCTCACCGGGACCCTCACGGCGGTGCCCGCCGTGGACGGCACGCGGCCGCGGCGCAGGAACCACACCGACGCGCCGCTCGTCTGGGCCGGGGTGGCGGCCAAGGTGGCCAACGACCCGGCCGTCCGCTACACCGAGGACGGCAAGGAGTTCCTGCGGTGGATGGCGCTCCACGCGACCGATCCGGCCGGGTGGCGGGAGTTCGTCAACACCATCCCGGCGCACTGGCTCAGCGTCCTGGCTCCGATAGCCGACAGCGTCAGCAAGGAATGGAGCCTGTTCGCCGAGCGGCTCAAGACCAAGCAGGAAACGGAACGATGATGGACAACGCACGGGATCAGGCATCCGGAACACCGCACGTGGTCATCGTCGGAGGTGGCATCGCGGGGCTGGCGGCGGCGTTCTTCCTGCGGGACGAGCCGGTCAGGGTGACGCTTCTGGAGGGCGCTCCGCGAATCGGCGGGAGTCTGGCCGTGTCGGAGGTCGCGGGCGTCGCCGTCGACGAGGGCGCGGAGGGGCTGTACGCCCGGCGTCCGAAGACCAAGAGGCTGATCGCCGCGGCCGGGCTCGGCGACCGGCTCGTGCCGGCGAGCACCACGGCGACGGCGATCTGGACCAGGGGCGGGCTTCGGCCGCTGCCGGACCGGCAGTTCATGGGCGTCCCCGCCGACATGGAGGAGCTGGCCGCGTCCGGCGTGCTGTCCGGCCAAGGAGTGGCGCGGGCGCGACGCGAGGCCGACCTGCCCGCGACCGGACGCGACGGGGACGTCTCCGTCGCCGCCTACGTCGCGGGGCGGTTCGGCCAGGAGGTCGTGGACCGCCTCGTCGACCCGTTCCTCAACGACGCGTGCGCCGGGCGCGCGGCGGATCTGTCGTTCGAGGCCATGCTGACCCCGCTGGCCGTCGCGAGCGGCAAGCACGCGTCGCTCACCGGGGCCGCGCGGTCGATGCTGCCGCCCCCCGGGGCGGGAGAGGCGTCCCCGCCCGGACTCGCCACCCTCACCGGCGGGCTCGGCACGCTCCCCCCGGTGCTGGCGGACGCCGTCCTCGCCGCCTCGCCGGGAAGCGCCGTACGGACCGGAACCGAGGTCAGGGAGCTCGCCCGCACCGAGCACGGCTGGCGGCTGACCGCAGGGCCGGCCGCCGACCCGGAGCACATCACGGCCGACGCCGTCATCCTCGCCGTGCCCGCCGGGCCCGCCGGGGACCTGCTGGCCGGGGCCGGGGCCACCGCGGCGGCGGCCGGGCTCGCCGAGATCCCGTACGCCGGCGTGGCGATCATCACGCTCGCCTACCCCCGCACGGCCTCCGGCAACGGGCAGGGCGGGCGCGGGCCCGCCGGGCGGCGGCTCTGCGGGTACCGGGTGCCGGCAGTGGACGGGCGCATGGTCAGGGCGGTCACGTTCTCGTCGGTCAAGTGGCCGCACCTGGCGGGTCCGGGGGGCGAGGTCGAGATCGTGCGCTGCCAGGCCGGCGGGTTCGGCGCGGAGGAACTGCTGCGGCGTGACGACGCCGACCTCGCGGCGCTCGCGGCGTCGGAGTTCGCCGAGGCCACGGGCGAGGCCGGCGCTCCGGTCGCGTCCCGGGTGACCCGCTGGGACGGCGCTCTGCCGCAGTACACGGTCGGTCACCCGGACCGGGTGCGGCGGATCCGCGCCTCGGTGGCGGCCCTGCCCGGGCTCGCGGTGTGCGGCGCGGCGTACGACGGGGTGGGCGTGGGCAACTGCATGGCCACCGCGAGCAAGGCCGCCGACCAGGTGCTCGCCTTCCTGCGGAAGAAGTAGCCGCCCGGCCTCGGGGCCGGCGGACGCCGATCCCGAGGCCGGTTCGCCTCACCCGCTGTGGTCCAGGACGCGCGAGACCGCCGCCGCCAGATCGCCCTCGGGATCCGCGCCGGCGGTGCCGCTCCGCCATGCCACGTGGTTGTCCGGGCGCACCAGGACAGCCCCCTCGCCGGTCACCTGCCGGAGGGCCTCCCAGCGGCCGTCGACGTCGGCGTAGTCCGCGCCGGTGCCGATGCGGGCCGCGGCGATCGGGATCGAGAACTTCTCCGCCACCCGCGCGGCCGCCTCGCACCACGGCGTTCCCTCCGGGCCGGTGAGCAGTGCGAAGCCGGTCCCGGCACCGGTCAGGTCGAGGGTCGACAGGCGCCGGCCGTCCCGCTCGATCCACGCGTGCGGCAGCAGGTGCCCGGGGCGGGTCGTCGGCTGGTACGCGTCGCGCATGGGCGTGCGGGCCGGCGGCGGGCCGCCGTCGGGGACGATCGCGCCCTCCTCGTAGGCGAAGCCCATCTCCACGTCGTGTGCCTGGCAGCCGCCGCGGTGCGTGGCGAGGACCTCCGCCGCCCGCGCTCGTGCGACCGCGCCGATCGGGGACGTGGAGAAGTACGTGGCGAAGGCCGTCCGCCTGCGCTCCGGCGGGGTGCGATGTCCGAAGCCGAGGGCGTCGAGGACGGCCTGGTGGTGGGCGGCCGCCGACACCGCCCAGTCGACGTTGTGCCGGCCGACGGGCCGCCGCTCGGCGTCATAGGTGTCGAGCAGGCCGTCGGGCGCGCGGCCGGTGAGCACCGCGGCCAGCTTCCACGCGAGGTTGTGCGCGTCCTGGATCCCGGTGTTCAGGCCGAGCCCGACGGTCGGCGGCTGGCGGTGGACGGCGTCGCCGGCCAGCAGCACCCGGCCCTCCCGGTACCGGTCGGCGAGCAGCGACTCCACGGTCCACCGCGTCACATGGTGCACGGTCAGCTCGAGTTCCGGCAGGCCGAGGACCGCGCGGATCTTGGGGACGACCTCGTGCTCGTCGGGGCGGACGGAGCTGCCCGGCGGGAAGTGCAGGACCCACTCCTCGCAGCCCTTCCCCCAGCTCGGCCCCATCTCGATGAGGTTGCCGCACAGATCCGGATCGGACGGGTTGAGGAAGTGCGTGATGAGCGTGCCATCGCGCCACCAGGCCGACAGGTCGGCGGAGAAGTACGCGGTCGTCACGTCGACCACCCCCGGCAGGCCGCGCATCCGCACGCCCGCGGCGGCACCGACCGTGCGGCCGCCGTCGGCGGCGACGAGGTACCGCGCGGTGACCGCGGTGACCTTCCCGGTCCCGACGTCCCGGATCTCGGCGACGACGCGGTCCCCCTCGTCGGTGAACGCGGTGAGCTCGTGGCCGAACAGGACGCGGCCCGGATTGCGCCGCTCGGCGTGGCGGCGCAGGATCGGCTCCAGCCTGACCTGCGGCAGCTTGACGGGGAGGACGGGCCCGGCCGCCGCGTACGTCTCGCGCAGCGCGCCGCCGCCGAAGGCGTCCATCTCGTGGATCACCTGCGCGTCGAGCGCTCCGCCGCCGCCGAGCGAGGTCAGCCAGCGGACCTTGCCGAACTCCTCCAGCGCCGCCCCCTGCTCGGCGGTCTCCCGGTCCAGCCCGTGCTGGCGGAAGATCTCCATCGTGCGCTGGTTGAGGTAGTGGGCCTTCGGGATCTTCGACGTGCCGGCGTGCCGTTCCACCAGCAGGTGGCCGACGCCGTGGTCGGACAGGAAGACGGAGGCGGCCAGGCCGCACCCGCCCCCGCCCACGATCAGAACCGGGACCTCGACTGCTCTCATGCCCGTCCCTTCCAGAAGACAAAAGGCCATTATCTATTCACCCTGGCGGCGGCCTCTTTAGTTCCAGTCAAGGACGGGTGGATTCCCGCGGCTGGTTTTTCCGCACGGAATTCAGTTAACGTGTCGGCCTCTCCGGAACGCGAGCAGTGAGGCGGCCATGGACTCCACGTTGATCGGCATATGCGCACGGACGGCACCGGTGGCGTTCCAGGGCGCCGACATGACCGTCAGCTTCGCGTACCAGCCGCATGTGGCCCGGGTCGCCGCCGCGGGCTGCACTCCCGTCCTGCTGCCGCTGCTGCCCGGCGTCGAGCACGTCGTCCGGCGGCTCGACGGCCTGCTGATCCCGGGCGGGCCGGACGTGGACCCGGCCCTGTACGGGCGCGGCGCGCACCCGGAGACCCGGGTCGGCAGCCCGGCCATGGACGCCGCCGAGCTGGCGCTGGTCGGGACGGCCCTCAGCACCGGCACGCCCATCCTGGCCATATGCCGCGGCATGCAGCTGCTCAACGTGCACTGCGGAGGCACACTGCACCAGCATCTGCCGGAGGTCACCGGCGACGACGGCCACTGCCCGGACGCAGGGGCGTTCGCTCTCGGCGGGCATCCCCTGGACCTGGAACCCGGCAGCCGGATCGCCGAGATCTTCGGCGGCGACGTGCCCGAGACCGCCTGCCACCACCATCAGGCGATCGATCGGGTCGGCGCCGGCCTGACCGCCACCGGCCGGGCCCCGGACGGAGTGATCGAGGTGCTGGAAGCGACCGGGCACCCATTCGCGGTCGGCGTGCAATGGGAGGCGGGCCACGTCGAGGACGAGCGGCTTTACCGGGCACTCGCCAACGCCGCAAAAGAAGCGTCGCAAGGGTTCGAGAATGCTCAAAACTTGCAAACGAGAGCATCCTGAATCCAGCCTATTACCCACCCCCCCCCGACCGCCCAGGAGAAGGCAAATGCCGCCACGAATGACCAACCCGTCGCTCGTCGTTCCCGACGCCCTGCAGCCGCTGCTCGACCTGTCCGAGGCCATCGGCAAGGCCGGCGTCCCGCAGCGGACGCTCGACCTGGTGCGGCTGCGGGTGAGCCAGGTCAACGGCCGTGTCTACGCGCTCCCCCCTGATCTGGGCCGGGACGGGAAGGCCGACGAGCGGCTGCTCGAGGTGTCCGGCTGGCGGGACGCGTCCTGCTTCGACGCGGCCGAGCGCGCCGCCCTGGCACTGGCCGAGGACGCCAGCCGCCTCAGCGAGCGGGAGGACGCGGTGCCCGACGAGGTCTGGGCGGAGGCCGCCCGGTTCTATGACGAGCGCGGGCTCGGCGCCCTCGTCCTGCAGATCGGCCTGGTCAACCTCTGGAACTGCGTCAACGTCGTCACCGCGCAGGTGCCGGCGGACTGGCGCTGATCGCGACCGGCCGACCGCGGCCGAGGAAGGGACATCACCATGGTGAGGCTCATCAACGCCGGTCTGGGCAGGACCGGCACGACGTCGCTGAAGGCGGCGCTGGAACGGCTCGGCTACGGCCCCTCGTACCACATGTTCGACATCATCGGCAGCGAAGAACGCCTCAGGCAGTGGGAGGGGATCGTCTGCGACGGGCAGCCGCCCGACTGGGAGACCGTCTTCGACGGCTACGCCTCCGCCGCGGACGGGCCCTCGGCCGTCTACTACGCGCAGATGTTGGAGGCGTTTCCCGAGGCGAAGGTCATCCTCACGATCCGCGATGGCGAGGGCTGGTACCAGAGCACCCACGACACGCTCTACCAGTTCGCCCTCAAGAGCCGGGAGACCCCTCCACCGGCCGGCTCGACGCAGGCGCGGCTGTACCGCGTGGTGAACACCATGGTCTGGGAAGGGCTCTTCCACGGCCGGTTCGCCGACAGGGAGTACGCGATCGAGGTCTTCCGCGACCACAACCAGGAGGTCGTCAACGGCATCGATCCGGACAACCTTCTCGTCTACGACGTGACGCAGGGCTGGGAACCGCTGTGCGCCTTCCTGGGACTCGATGTACCGGTGGAGGACTTCCCCCGTGTCAACGACACCGAGTCCATGCGCCAGGTCATCGGGAAGATGAGCGGCGCGGGCCCGGCCTTTCCGGAATGAGGTCTCTCACGCCGGGCCGCGGCCGATGCCGGCCGCGCCCGCGTTGAGGACGGCGAGAAGGGTCCGCGCCTGCACGTTGACGTACCGGCTGTGTCCCGCCAGCCAGTTCAGCTGCCCCGGGGTGACCCAGTGGTAGCCGGGCGGGGCCTCGGCGGGAGTCGTCGACTCGCCGGTCTCGACGATCAGGTAGCGGCTCTCGGCGTTGAGGAACCGGCCGCCCTCCTCGGAATGGACCGCCGAATAGCGGATGTCGGCCGGGTCCGCGTTCAGCATCAGGTCGAGGAAGGGCGGGCGGCGCGCGGCCGGCAGGTGCGCGTAGTTCGCCGGGACGGCCTGCACGGTCGGCCCGAGTTCGGCGGTGTCGAGGAAGCCGCCTTCGACACGGGCGTGCACGAGAAGATGCGGCACGCCGTCGAAGACGCGGTACGCGAACCCGACGATCCCGGGGCCGACCGGTTCGAAGAGGGGCTGCGTCCAGCTCGCGACCTCCCGCCCGGCCCCTTCCACACTGACGGCCATCACCCGGAAGAACCTGTGGTCGGCACGGTGGACGGAGTGATCGTCGCGGCGCCAGCCGGCCACGTCGCGCAGCGGCGTCAGCCGGGCCAGCACGTCGTGGCGGGCCCGTTCGCCGGTGAACCAGGACAGCAGGCCGTCGTCCGAGGACAGCGCCCGCCGGTCCGAGTACGGCATCGGAGCGCTGGCCAGCACGGTGCGCGCGTCCATGTTCACCAGGTTGTCCCGGTGCAGCAGCGCGCCGAGCTGTCCCAGCGTGAGCCAGCGGAAGTCGTCGTCGACGGGCACGTCCTCGTCCACTTCGACGATCATGTTGCGGTTGCGCTTGCGGAAGAACCACGAGCCGTGCTCGGACTGCAGGACGTCGGTGAGCACCCGGTGCCGGTCGCGACGCAGGAAGTACTCCAGGTACTTCACCGCCGCCCCGCCGTGCGTCTTCGTGTAATTGCTGCGGGTGGCCTGCACGGTCGGCGACAGCTGCACCAGATTGGGGTTGCCGGGCTCCATCTTCGCCTGGAGGAGGAAGTGGAGCACGCCGTCGAACTCCCTGGCGAGGATTCCGAGGATGCCGATCTCGGGCTGCACGATGATCGGCTGCTCCCACTGCGCGGTGGGCCGTACGACCTCGAGGCCCGTGACGGAGAAGAACCGCCCGCTGCGGTGCCTCAGGTCACCGGTGTCCGCCGCGAACGACCACCCGTCGAGGTCGGCGAACGGGATCCGCCGCACCCGTGCCCCGCACGCCCGCCTGCGGGCGGCCAGCCAGTCCGCCGCGTCGCGGGTCGCGATGCCGGCGCCTTCGGCCGCCGCCGCGGAGCGGGCGAGCCGTTCGGCGGTCCCGGCGCCGGAGCGCGGACGCAGCACAGCACGGGTGGTCACGGTCGGTCATTCCTTCCAGGTCGGGTGAGGAGCCCTAGAGCGTGCGGGCGTCTTCGAGCGTGCCGTGGCGGCCCTGCGTTCGACTGCGCGAAGTCGCCAGTCGAACGGGCCTGCCGCCGGCGTGCCCGGCCGGTGCGGGGCGGACGGTGATGAAAGGGCATCCCGAGGCAGCCGCGAGGGTGGGCCGGGGCTCCAGGTCGGGCAGCGCGAGCAGGACGGGCGGGTCCGCCGGCCGGCCATGGCGCAGGCGCACCGCGACGCTGGTGGCGGCGTCCGCGGTGATCGTCACAGGGTCGTGCCTGCTGACCAGCGCCGTCCGGTGGACCCACGGATCGGGTCCCAGGCTCTCGGTCCTGCCGACCGCGTGGACGAACCACTCGCCTTCGGGGACGTCCGGCAGGTGGTAGCAGGACGGACGGCCCCTCGGCACATCGACGACGACGGCGGCGGTGGGCGGGTGCTGCACGATGGGCGTCTCGAAGGCGCCCACGTACACCCGCGCGTTCCCGTGCCCCTCCGGCACACTGATGGTCCCCGCGACGGCACCGCGGCCGGGACGCGGCCTCGGCCGCGGATCCGGCAGATCGAACCCCCCGGTCCGCGACAGGCGCCGGAACCGGCCGGGCGAGACGCCGACGCTGGCGGTGAAATAGTTGGTGAACGAGCCGAGGCTGCTGTACCCGACCGCGCAGGAGATGTCGGCGATCCGCATCGAGGTGTCCATCAGCAGGCGTTTGGCCTGCTGGACGCGGATCGCGGCGAGGAAGCGGCCGGGGGTGACGCCGGTCGTCTCCCTGAACAGGCGCGTGAAGTAGAAGCGGCTGAGCCGGGCGCTCTCCGCGATCTCCGTGAGCGAGAGCGGCTCGCCGTAACGCTCCCACATGCATTCGACTGCCCTTTCAACGGCGTCGTCCATAGGCACCTCGCTGCGTCTGCTCCTGGCCTCCCACGGTGGGCCGCGGCCGTCGCGGCCGCCTAGAGCGGCGCTCGTGGACCGCCGATTGGGCAAGCTCCGAGATGGACGCGCCCGGCGCTTGGCACACGCTGGGACGCGTGCACAACATTCATGACGCGAACACGACCGCCCACGGCGGACCGGTCCGACCCGAGCCCCGACCGGCCCCCGCACACCATCTCCTGCTCCTGGACGCGCGGACGGTGACGGAACTGCGCGGCCGGGTGGCGCACCTGATCGACCAGGTCCGGGCGCCGGGGCCCGACGGCCTCGGTGACGTGGCCGAACGCTCGCAGCGGGGGCTCGCCGGCCGTCCGGTACGGGCGGGCGTCGTCGCCGCGTCGGCGGAGCAGGCATGCGAGCGGCTCGGCGCGCTGGCCGCGGCCCTGCGCGACGGCGTGGCGGCGACCTTCGACGTTGCCAACGGGGTGTTCGCGGGCGACGCCGACCGGGTGGACGGCGAGCCGCGGATCGGATACCTGTTCCCGGGCCAGGGGTCCACCATCGGGATCGGCGGCGACGCGCTCACCGGCCGGTTCGACACGGCACGGGACTTCTACCGGACCGTCCCGCTGCCCGCGGCCGGCGACCCCGGCTCACTCGGCGCCGCCCAGCCGCGGATCGTCGCCTCGTCCGCCACCGGGGTGCGGGTCCTGTCCGAACTCGGCATCGAGGCATCGGTGGCGGCCGGCCACAGTCTCGGCGAGCTGACGGCGCTGCAGTGGGCAGGCGCGATGAGCGAGGCGGACCTGCCGGCCCTCGCGGCGGCACACGGCCGCATCCTGGCGGACGTGTGCACGGGCGACGGCATGATGGCGGTGGTCACCGGGAGCCGGGACGAGGTCGAGCCCCTGCTGCGCGGCGAGCCGGTCGCCGTCGCCGGTTACAACAGTCCGGCGCAGACGGTCGTCGCGGGTCCGGCCGAGGCGTTCCCCCGCGTCCGGCGCGCCGCCGTGGCGGCCGGTCTCAAGGCGGCCCGCCTTCCGGTACCCGACGCGTTCCACACCCCGGTGATGGCACCCGCGGCGGGGCCGCTGCGCGCGTACCTGGCGGGCAGGCGGTTCCGCCCGCTGGAGCGGCGGGTCGTCTCGACGGTGACGGGCGACGTCCTGCCGCCGGACACCGATCTTCGCGACCTCCTCGTCGAGCAGCTCTGCACGCCGGTCATGTTCAGCCAGGCGGTCCAGCGGATGGCCGGCGAGGTCAGCCTGATCATCGAAGTCGGGCCCGGCCGCTTGCTGTCGGTCCATGCCGCCAGGGTTTGCCCGGACGTCCCCGTCGTGCCGCTGGCCGCCGATGAGCCGTCGCTGTCCGGCGTGCTGTCCGCGGCGGCCGCCGCCTACGTCCTCGGGGCACCGGTCCGGCACGACCGCCTGGTCGCCGGCTCCACCGTTTGAGGAAGACGCATCACCATGAGCGAACAGTTCTCCGTTCCGGCGCCGGACGCCGGACGGCCCGGGCCGACGACCAGGGACCGCGTCCGGCGGCTGCACGAGATCCGCACGCGGGCGATCAACGGCGACGAACTGGCCACGGAACGGCAGCACGCCAAGGGCAAGCTGACCGCGCGGCAGCGGCTGGAGCAGCTGCTCGACGGCGGTTCGTTCACCGAGTTCGACCTGTTCCGGCGGCGCGCGAACGGCGCCGGCCCCGCGGGGCCCGCCACCGACGGGGTCGTGGCCGGCGCGGGCACCGTGCACGGCCGCCGGGTCTTCGCCTACGCGCAGGACTTCCGCGTCCTCGGCGGGTCGCTCGGCGAGGTGCACGCCGCGAAGATCCACAAGGTCATGGACCTCGCCCTCGCCGCCGGGGCGCCGCTGGTCGCCCTCAACGACAGCGGCGGGGCGCGGATCCAGGAGGGCGTCACCGCGCTCGCCGGCTACGGCGGGATCTTCCGCCGCAACGTGCGCGCCTCGGGCGTGATCCCGCAGATCAGCGTGGTGCTGGGCCCCTGCGCCGGCGGCGCGGCGTACTCACCGGCACTGACGGACTTCACCTTCATGGTCCGCGACACCGCGCACATGTTCGTCACCGGGCCGGACGTCATCCGGACCGTGACGGGGGAATCGGTCTCGCACGAAGAGCTGGGCGGCGCCCGGGTGCACGCCTCCACCTCCGGCGTCGCGACCTTCGTCCATGACGACGAGGCGGCCTGCCTGCAGGACGTCCGCTACCTCATCTCGCTGCTGCCGGCCAACAGCCATGATCTCCCGCCGTCCTGCGAGACCGGCGATCCGCCGGACCGGCGCTGCCCCAGGCTCGCCGACATCGTGCCCGCGAACCCGAAGATCCCCTACGACATGCGGGACGTGGTCGCGGAGATCGCCGACCACGGCGAGTTCATGGAGGTCCACGAGCACTGGGCCGGCAACCTCGTGTGCGCGCTGACCCGCATCGGCGGACGTACGGTCGGCCTCCTCGCCAACCAGCCGCTCGTCCGCGCCGGCGTCCTCGACATCGACGCCTCCCAGAAGGGGGCCAGGTTCGTGCAGATGTGCGACGCGTTCAGCATCCCACTGGTCACGCTCGTCGACGTGCCCGGCTTCCTGCCCGGCGTGGATCAGGAGCATCACGGGATCATCAGGCACGGGGCGAAGCTGCTGTACGCGTACTGCGACGCCACCGTGCCCCGCATCCAGGTGATCCTCCGCAAGGCCTACGGCGGCGCCTACATCGTGATGGACTCGCGATCCATCGGAGCGGACCTGTCCTACGCGTGGCCGACCAACGAGATCGCCGTCATGGGAGCCGAAGCCGCCGTCGGCGTGATCCACCGCAAGGAGCTGGCCGCCGCCGACGATCCCGATCGGCTCAGGTCGCAGCTCATCGCCGGGTACACGGAAGAGCTCATCCACCCGTACTACGCGCCGGAACGGGGTCTGGTCGACGATGTGATCGATCCGGCGGACACGCGCATCACCATCACCCGGGCGCTGGATCTGCTCAGCGAGAAGCGACCGGAGACACGACCTCGCAAGCACGGCAATCCCCCCTTCTAGCGGCGTCGCGATCTCCGGGGGACCGCCCCCCGTTGACGTGCGGCGTATCGGTGCCATCTGGCGGCCCATGACAACGACACGCCGCACGTCAACCCAGCCGGTGGAGCTTGGTGGGAGCCTTACCGGCGGCCCGGTGCCCCCGCTTTCCCGGCGGCCGCGTCGCCGTCCACCGGTGACCGGTTCACCGGGCACCGTCCAAGCGGCTCGCGGCGAACTCCTCGCGCGGCCACGCCATCGCCCCGGTCTCCAGCGCGGGATCCCCCGACAGGATGGCCGCCTGCAGGCGCTGCAGCCTCGGGGCGGGCTCGACCCCGAGCTCGCGGTTGAGCACGGATCTGAGCCGGTGGAATGCCTGCAGCGACCGCCCGACGTGCCCCGCGCGGTACAGGGCCGCCATCAGGAACGCGCAGAGGTTCTCGTTCATCGGGTCCCGGGCCGTCACGAGCGTCAGTTCGCCGAGCAGGTCGCTGTGCCGCCCCAGGGCCAGATCGGCCTCGATCCGCCGCTCCAGCGCCCCCTGCCGGCGTTCCTCCAGCGACGCCGCCTCGATCTCGAGGACGCGGCCCTTCCGGACGTCGACCATCGCCGGACCGCGCCACAGCTGCAGCGCCCGGCCGAGCTCCGCCGCCGTGCGGCGATGGTCCCCGTTTTCGGCGGCCGCCCGTCCGGCCCGTACCCGGCGCTCGAAAACCTCGACATCGGTCTGGCAGGCGTCTTCCTCCAACAGATAGCCGTAATGGCAGGTGCCGAGCATCTGCCGGGCGCGCGGATGGCCGCAACTGGCTGCGGTCAGAGCGTTCCGCAACTGCAATATGTAGGTCTGCAGCGTCGTTGCGTAACTGCGCGGCGGGAAGTCGCCCCACAGTTCCTCGATGAGCGTGGGCACCGTGACGACCCGGCCCGCGTTCAGGGCGAGCAGAGCCAGCACCTGACGTTGCTTGGGTGCGCTGGCCGGCACCGGCTTCTGGTTGAGGTTAATGGTCAGTGGGCCGAGCAGCCCGATGCTCAGCGGCCTGGGATCGCGGTCCATGATCGTCTCCCCGTAGTGCACTGGTGGACCTATCCCGCTGATCATGCCTTCCGAATGCGCAGATTTCCAGTGAGCCGATTGCATCCATGTTCGGCCTGCGGTGGAGGGTAACGATGGTCCGGATGGCGGCCATGAGGCGGCAGGGGATCACCGGACTTTGTGGAAAGTCGAGGGCCGGCGAGAATTTCACGTTTGAATGGCCACTGGCTTCACTGGAGTCCCAACTGTTCGCTCCCACCCCAGGAGTACGGGGTGGACCAGACGACCTGGTAGACCATTACTCCGTCGGCCACATGCACCGACCGTCCGGCGGCGGCCGTCCAGAGCGACTTCCGCCGGCGGGCCGCGACGAGTTCGCAAACAAGATCCACCGTCGCATCAAGCCTTCACGCGCCCCGCTCCGACTCGGCGCACGGAATGGATCCGGTGAGCGGTACTAATGTCACGGCCCGAACCTCCGACAAGGGCGCGGCATGATAAGCAGGAGCGGCCGACCGACGTAGCCACAGTTTTATTACCCGTTTCGCGGCACGCACCCGTCACTACGATGTCACGGTGAGTCACCAATATTCCGATGGCGTTTGCCATTGGTCGGCAGAACACAGATCAATCTGAACTCCATGGCTTTTCGAGAACGTTCTTTCGCACCTTTTGCGTCCGGTAGGACGAGTTCGCCTGCGACCGCTTCTCGAGCGATCGTCCACCGCCCTGCTGGAAATTGGCGAATCGGCCCCATCCATTCGGATCGAGGAGATCTCGATGCGCAAAGTCGTTTCCCGGGACGGCACGACGATCGCTTACGAGAAGACCGGCGACGGCCCTCCGATCGTGCTTCTCAACGGCGCGTTCCGCGACCACACGATCTTCGATCAGCTCGTTCCGGAACTGTCGCCGCACTGCACCGCCTACGTCTACGACCGCCGGGGACGCGGCGAAAGCGGCGACTCCCCCTCCTACGCCGTCGCGCGCGAGATCGAGGACCTCGCAGCGGTGATCGACGAGGCCGGCGGCCGAGCGGTGGTGTTCGCCGGGTCCTGCGGCGCGAACCTGGCCCTCGAAGCGGCGCTGGCCGGCGTACCGATCACCAGGCTCGCGCTGCACGAGCCGTACTACCGGGTCGAAGGCCACCGCCGACCCGCCGCCGACTTCGCGGCCAACCTCCGGGCCCTGCTGGCCGACGGCAAACGCGGTGAGGCGGCGGAGTACTTCCTCTCCGAGTTGATGGACCTCTCACCGGAAATGATCGCCGACTGGCGGCGGGGACCACTGTGGGCGGAGAACGAGGCGAACGCCCACACCCTCCTTTACGACACCGCGCTCTGCGGCGACTTCAACGTCCCCGTGCAACGGCTGGCCGCCCTCCGGATACCGGCCCTGGTGGTCAACAGCGACGGCACCAGCGATTGGTTCCGCGACGCGGCGCGGGCGACGGCGGCCGCACTCCCCAACGCGCGGGGAATGCAGCTGCCCGGTTCATGGCACCGGGTGCAGATGGACGTCCTCGCCCGCGTCCTGGCCGACTTCGCCACCACCTGACAGCGGGTGTCCCTGCATCCGCGACCGCCGCCCGGAAGGGCCGGGTGCAGGTCCTGCGGGCCGATCACTCGGCGGGCGCACCGCCGGGCTCGGAGGCAGGGGCCGTGAAGGGGGTGCGGGCGCTGGGGGCGCCGAGTTCGGGGCGGCCGCCGGTCTCGTAGCGGAAGGCGAAGGGGATGCCGGCGGCGGCGAGCGGGCGGGGGCGGTCCATGAGGTGGAAGTGCAGGTGGGGCTCGGAGGTGTTGCCGGAGTTGCCGACCTCGCCGAGCACGTCGCCCGCCCGGACGCGGTCGCCCTTCGCCACGCGGACGGAGCCGCGGCGCAGGTGCGCGAACACCGCGTACACGCCGCCGCCCAGGTCGAGGGTGACGGAGTTGCCGACGACGAACCGGCCGCCCGACAGGGTCAGCAGCGAGAGAAGCTGGCGGAAGAGCATCCCCTCGACCAGCAGGTAGAGGAGGCCGGGCCAGGAGTTCCGGCTCCAGTGGTCGCGCTGCCGGCCGCTCGCCTGGACGACGACGCCGTCGGCGGGCGCGAGGACGTCCTGCCCGAACGCCGGGAACGTCTCCGGGCGCGCCGCGAGCGGCCACCGGCGGAGCGGGGTCCACGGCCGTCCGGGATCGGGCACGTGGACGAGGTCGATCGCGTACGTCTGGCCCAGCTCGTGGGTCCCGTGGCTGGGCACCTTGTCGGCGGGGCTGTTGACCGCCGCCCAGCGGCCCCGCACCGGGCTGCGCACCACGACCGGCTCGCGGTCCGGGCCGCCGCCGGGCACGAAGAACAGCACGATCCCCGCGACGATCAGGACGAGCCCGGCCCACCAGAGCGCGCCGACGCCGTGCAGGGGTTCGGTGAAGCACACCAGCAGTCCGAGCAGCAGGAGCACCGTCCGGAAGCGGGCGATCGTCCTGAGCATCTCTCTCTCCTCCGATCGGGTCGGTCGGCGGCGGGCGCCGCGCCGTCAGCGGCGGGCCGCCGCGAGGACGGTGAGCAGCGGCACCACCCGTTCGCCCGGGACGCCGTACTGCCCGCGCGCGGTGGTGCGCAGCCAGCCGGCGGCGACGAGCTGCCGCAGGTGGTGGTAGAGCTGGCCGGTCGTCCCGAGGCGTTCATGGGCGGCCAGCTCGGCGGTGGTGCGGGCGCCCTGGAGGATCTCGCGGAGCAGCAGCAGCCGCACCGGATGCGCCAGCGCGCTCAGCGTCTCGGCGGCCTGCGACCAGTCGTCCGCCAGCAGGTCGTCCACCGGGTGGCCCTGCTGCCACTCGTAGTGCTCGCCGGCCGGCAGCGTCACCGAGCCGGTGAACAGCACGCCGCCGGGGTCGGCGACGCGGTCCTTCAGCCCGTCCAGCGCCCAGAAGGTGTCGTCGGGACGGTCCCGGCCGGCCGCCGGACGCGGCCCCTCCAGCCGGGCCACCCGCTCCTCCAGGCGCGCGACGCGATCCGCCAGGGTCTCCTCAACCACGACTCCACTATTACGTAATTACGTACAATCGGCAAGTTGCCCTGCCCTTCACTCCGCCGTCCTCCGGACGACCTGGTCCGGCGACGCCCGGACGGCGGGCGCAAGGTCGGCGCCGATCTTCGAAAAGTTTCGGATGCTGATCACGCGTGCGGTCCGGCTCGTGACGTTCTGACCACTGAAAGCCGATGGAAACGGTTGACGGTAGGGACGCTTGGGGTTATTTTCCTGTCTACTCTCGAAAAGCTATCGAAAAGTTTCGAGGTCGCTCCCCCACTGAGGAGACCGCCGATGGGCAGATCCCCGCGGACGTGGAAAGTCCTCCTGACCCTGGTCCCTACCGTCGTCGCCTTCACCGCCGTGCCCGCCGCCGCGATGGCCGCGGCCGGACCGGCCGGCCATGGAAAGCCCCGCCACGCCGACCCGGAGTCCTACATCTCGTTCCGCGGCGGGCGCGGCTACTTCCCGCTCGTCGAGCACGGCAGGGCAGCGCCGCTGGTGGTCAGCGGCGCCGACTTTCCCGGCGTCGTGCGCGTCGTCGGCGACCTCCAGTCCGACGTCGAGCGCGTGACCGGCGTGAAACCGCAGATCGCGCAGGCCGTCGATGCCGTTGAAGGCAGGGTGCCGTCCGGCCGGGACATCGTCATCGTCGGGACGATCGGCAAGAGCCCGCTCATCAACGACCTCGTCTCGTCCGGCAAGCTCGACGTGAACGGCATCGCGGGCAAGTGGGAGACGACGCTCGAACAGGTCGTCGACCACCCGATGCCGGGCGTGCGCCGCGCCTTCGTGATCGCCGGCAGCGACCAGCGCGGGACGATCTACGGCGCGTACGACGTCTCGAAGAACATCGGCGTCTCGCCCTGGTACTTCTGGGACGACGTCCCGTCGCGGCACCGGCGCGCGCTGTACGTCAAGCCGGGCCGACACACCCAGGGCACTCCGGCGGTGAAGTACCGGGGATTCTTCATCAACGACGAGAATCCCGCGCTGAACCGGTGGGCGCCGAAGTTCTTCGGGAACGGCAAGGCGCCCGGCTATCCGAACGGCTTCAACCACGAGTTCTACGCCAAGATCTTCGAGACGATGCTCCGGCTGAAGGCCAACTACCTGTGGCCGGCGGTCTGGGGGCGGGCGTTCGCCGAGGACGATCCGCTGAACCACGCGACCGCGAAGAAGTACGGCGTGGTCATGGGGACCTCCCACGAGGCGCCGATGATGCGCGGCATCGAGGAGTGGAACCGGCACGCCGTCCCCGCCCAGCGGGACGCGGACGGCACCATCGTCAAGCCCGGCCACGACCCGTACGGCGGCACGGGCGAATGGAGCTACCGCCGTAACGCCGCCGCCATCGAGAAGTACTGGAGAGACGGCGTCCAGCGGATGGCCGACGAGGACTTCGAGGGCGTCGTCACGCTCGGCATGCGCGGGAACGGCGACGTCAGCCTCCCGGACGGCGACGGCATCGACCTGATGCGCAGCATCATCGCCAAGGAGCGCGAGATCCTCGGCGACGTCACCGGCAAGGACCCGACCGCCACCCCGCAGGTGTGGACGCTCTACAAGGAGGTCCAGCGGTACTGGGACCGGGGGCTGCGCGTGCCCGACGACGTCACGGTCGTCTTCACCGACGACAACTGGGGCAACATGCGCAAGATGCCCGATCAGAGCCTGCCGGCGCGCACCGGCGGGTACGGGCTCTACTACCACTTCGACTACGTCGGCGGCGGCCGCAACTACAAGTGGGTCGACACCGCGCAGCTCGGCAACACCTGGGAGCAGCTGCACCAGTCCTACCAGTACGGCATCCGCAACCTGTGGGTGGCGAACGTCGGCGACATGAAGAACGACGAGCTGCCGCTCCAGTTCTTCCTCGACTACGCGTGGAACCCCGACAAGTGGCCGCTGCGGAACCTGAAGGAATGGGAGCGGCAGTACGCCGCGCAGAACTTCGGCACCGAGCACGCGGACGAGATCGCCGACGTCCTCGACACGTACGGGAACCTCCAGGCGCTGCGCAAGCCGGAACTGCTGAACCGCCGCATCACCGTCGACCCGGACAAGGACCTGTCGACCGACTCCGGCGCGGTCGTCTACGACGACGAGCAAACGCCGTTCTACCTGAACCAGTACAGGGAAATGGCCACCGTCACCGCACGGTGGAAGCGCCTGGCCGCACAAGCGGAACGGATACGCGAACAACTGCCCAAGGCGTACCAGGACGCCTACTACCAGCTCGTCCACTACCAGGTGAAGGCGACCGCGAACCTGTACGAGCTGCGGGAAGCCGAGTTCACGAACATCCTGTACGCCAAGCAGGGACGGGCCGCCACCAACGAGTACGCCGACCTCGCCGAGGCCCGTTTCGCCGACGACCAGGCGATGTCGGACCACTACAACACCGGACTCGCCGGCGGGAAATGGAACGGCTTCCAGAGCCAGCCGCACATCGGCTACGGCGACGTCGAGCGGTACGGCCCGAACGCGCCCTGGCAGCAGCCCGAGCGCGACAACGTGGCCCTGCCGGACGAGATCTTCCCCAAGCTCCAGCGGATCGACGTCCCGGACGGCGCCGACATGGGCGTCGCCATCGACGGCTCCGACGCGTGGTGGCCGAACGCGAAGTCCGCGGCCGTCCTGCCGGAGTTCAGCCCCTACCAGAGCGGCCCCGCGCAGTACATCGAGGTGTTCAACCGCGGGTCCGACCCGTTCCAGTACAAGATCTCCCCCGCCGAGCCCTGGGTGCGGGTGACCCACGACCGGGGGCAGGTCGACAAGCAGGTCCGCGCCACGGTGTGGATCGACTGGTCACGCGCCCCCAAGGGGACCAGCCGTGTGCCCATCGACATCTCCGGCCCGGACGGCCGCACCGTGACCGTCCAGGCAGTCGTGAAGAAGCCGGCCTCGTACCGGGCGCACGGTTTCGTCGAAGCCGGCGGCTACATCTCCATGAACGCCGACCATTACAGCCGCGCGACCGACACGGCGGCGGCGCAGTGGAAGCGCGTCCCCGGAATCGGCCGGACGGACGCCGGAATGAAACCGTTCCCGGTCACCGCGCCCAGCCGGCAGGCCGGCGAGGGCCCGCGCCTCGAATACGACATGACGCTGACCACCACCGGCCCGGTGAAGGTCTGGGTCTACATGTCGCCGAGGAACAGCGTCCTTTCCACCGAGGGCCTGAAATACGCCGTCTCGATCGATGACGAGCAGCCGCAGGTCGTGAACGCGACGGCGCAGACCGGCGCGAACGACACCACCATGAACAAGCAGTGGGAGCGGAACACCTCCGACAACGTGAACCGCACCGTCACGACCCACACCATCACCGAATCGGGGACGCACACCCTGAAGCTCTGGATGGTCGACCCCACGGTCGTCGTGCAGAAGATCGTGGTCGACACCGGAGGCCTCAGGACCTCATATCTCGGGCCCCCGGAAAGCCGACGGGCCGGGTTTCGCTCAACCCCCACCCTTCTAGGAGGAACGAAACCATGAGAAAGGCACTCACCGCAGTGCTGGGAGCGGTGTCACTGCTCCTCGCGATGCTGGTGGCCGTGGCGCTTCCCGCGTCGGCGGCCCCCGGCACGCTCGGCGAGGCGGCCGCCGCCAAGGGCCGCGTCTTCGGTACCGCCGCCGCCCAGAGCCACATGGGCGAGTCGGCGTACGTGAACACCCTCGACCGCGAGTTCAACCAGCTCACGCCCGAGAACGAGATGAAGTGGGACACCACCGAGCCGTCCCGCAACTCGTTCAACTTCAGCGCGGCCGACCAGCTCGTCAGCCACGCGCAGGCGCACAGCATGAAGATCCGCGGGCACACGCTGGTGTGGCACAGCCAGCTGCCCGACTGGGTCAGCGGCATCTCCTCGCGCGACGACCTGCTCAGCGTCATGCGCAACCACATCGCGAAGGAGGCCGGCCACTTCGCCGGGAAGATCAACTACTGGGACGTGGTGAACGAGGCGTTCCAGGACGGTTCCGGTGCCCGCCGCGACTCGGTCTTCCAGCGCGTCATCGGCGACGGCTACATCGAGGAGGCGTTCCGGGCGGCACGCCAGGCCGACCCCAACGCCAAGCTCTGCTACAACGACTACAACATCGACGGCCAGAACGCGAAGAGCAATGCCGTCTACAACATGGTGCAGGACTTCAAGGCGCGCGGCGTCCCGATCGACTGCGTCGGGCTCCAGGCGCACCTGACCCTGGGCAACGTCCCGTCCGACATGCAGGCCAACATCCAGCGGTTCGCGGCGCTGGGCGTGGACGTCCACATCACCGAGCTCGACATCCGCATGAACACCCCGGCGGACAGTTCCAAGCTCGCCACCCAGGCGAACGACTACAAGAAGGTCGTGTCCGCCTGCCTCGCCGTGTCGCGCTGCACCGTCATCACCGTGTGGGGCATCACCGACAAGTACTCGTGGGTCCCCGACGTGTTCCCCGGTGAGGGCGCCGCGCTGCTCTTCGACGACAACTACAACAAGAAGCCCGCGTACGACGCGGCGCTCCAGGCCCTCGGCGGCTCCTCCGACGACGACGGCGGGGACGATGGCGGCGACGATGGCGGCGACGGCACCATCACCTGCACCTACACCCGCACCACGCAGTGGAACAACGGCTTCAACGGCCAGGTCACCATCACCGCCGGCAGCAGCGCCGTCAGTTCCTGGACGGTCGTCATGACGCTGAACTCCGGCCAGACGATCGCCGCCCTCTGGAACGGCAGCGCCAGCACCAGCGGCAACGTCGTCACGGTCAAGCCGGTCGGCTGGAACTCGAACCTGGCGCCGGGCGGTTCCACGTCGTTCGGCTTCACCGCGAACGCGCCGAGCGGCAACATCTCCGACCCGTCCATCACCTGCGGCACACCCTGACAACTACCGGCACCGGCACGGCGGCAGCTCCCAGGCCGCCGTGCCGGAGCGTTTCCGGAGCCGTTCCCCGGAATCTCTGACGGCCGGGAGATACATGCACTATCACGGGTAGGTCGAAGTAAGCCCGCGACCAACAGTGAGGATGCTCGTCTTGGCACTGAGGATCGAGGACTACGGACTGCTCGGGGACACGCAGACGGCGGCGCTGGTCGGCAGGGACGGATCGGTCGACTGGCTGTGCCTGCCGAGGTTCGACTCCCCCGCCTGCTTCGCCGCGCTGCTCGGCGACGAGCGGGCGGGGTTCTGGCGGCTCGCGCCCGCGTCCGGCGGGCTGTGCACGCGGCGCCGGTACCGCGGCGACACGCTGATCCTGGAGAGCGAGTGGGACACCCCGGACGGCACCGTCCGGGTCATCGACTTCATGCCGCCGCGCGGCGAGGCCGCCGACATCGTCCGGATCGTGGAGGGCGTCAGCGGGCGCGTCCCCATGCACACCGAGCTGCGGCTGCGGTTCGACTACGGCCGGATCGTCCCGTGGGTGCGGCACCGCGAGGGCGAGCGCAACGCGATCGCGGGCCCGGACGCGGCCTGGCTGAACACCCCCGTCGCGATGGAGGGCCGCAACCTCGCCACCTACGGCGACTTCGCCGTGTCGGCGGGCGAGCGGGTGCCGTTCGTGCTGACCTACAAGCCGTCGCACCTGCCGCGCCCGCAGTCGGTCGAGCCCGAGCGGGCGCTCACCGACACCGAGGCGTTCTGGTCCGGCTGGATGGGGAGCTACAGCTACGAGGGACGCTGGGACGAGGCCGTCCGCCGGTCGCTGATCACGCTGAAGGCGCTCACCTACGCGCCGACCGGCGGCATCGTCGCCGCCGCGACCACCTCGCTGCCCGAGCAGCTCGGCGGCCCGCGCAACTGGGACTACCGGTTCTGCTGGCTGCGGGACGCGACGTTCACGCTGCAGGCGCTGCTCGGCACCGGGTTCGCCGCCGAGGCGAAGGCGTGGCGCGAATGGCTGCTGCGCGCGGTCGCCGGCGACCCCGCCGACCTGCAGATCATGTACGGCATCGACGGCACCCGGCGGCTCACCGAGTTCACGCTGGACTGGCTGCCCGGATACGAGGGGTCGGCGCCCGTCCGGGTCGGCAACGCCGCGTCCGGCCAGTTCCAGCTGGACACCTGGGGCGAGGTCCTGGACGGCCTGCACCTCGCGCGGACCGCCCGCATCGGGACCGACGAGAACGCCTGGGACATGCAGGTCGCCCTGATGGACTTCCTCGAGGGGCACTGGAGCGACCCCGACAACAGCCTGTGGGAGGTGCGCGGCGACCGGCGCCACTTCGTCCACTCCAAGGTGCTCGCGTGGGCCGGCGTCGACCGCATGGTGCAGGGCGTCGAGCAGTACGGCCTGGACGGGCCGGTCGACCAGTGGAAGGCGCTGCGGCAGGAGATCCACGACGACGTGTGCGCGAAGGGGTTCGACTCCGACCGGGGCACGTTCACCCAGTTCTACGGCTCACGGGGGCTGGACGCGGCGCTGCTGCTCATCCCGCAGGTCGGGTTCCTGCCGTGGAACGACCCGCGGGTGGTCGGCACGGTCGACGAGGTGCAGCGCGAGCTGTACCGGGACGGATTCATGCTCCGCTACGACACCGGCGCGGACGGCGGCGTGGACGGCCTGCCGGGCGGCGAGGGCTCGTTCCTGGCCTGCACGTTCTGGCTCGCGGACGCGCTGCACGGCATCGGCCGCACCGGGGAGGCGACCGAGCTGTTCGAGCGGCTGCTCGGCCTGCGCAACGACCTGGGCCTGCTCAGCGAGGAATACGACACGGCCACCGGGAGGCAGATCGGCAACACCCCGCAGGCGTACTCGCACGTCGGACTCGTCAACACCGCGCGGCACCTGAGCGGCACCCGCCCCGCCGTCCGCCGGTCCTGACCGCTGGAGAAGGAGAGACCCTATGCGCGCCTTGACCGTCGTCCCGGAGAAGGGCGGCTCACTGGCCGTCACCGACGTCCCCGACCCCGAGCCCGGGGAGAACGACCTGCTGGTCGACGGGCTCGCGGTCGGGGTGTGCGGCACCGACCGGGAGATCGCCGCCGGCGACTACGGCTGGGCGCCGCCGGGGCACGAGCGGCTGGTCATCGGGCACGAGTCGCTCGGCCGGGTGCGGCAGGCGCCGTCCGGCAGCGGCTTCGCCCCCGGCGACCTCGTCGTCGGCGTCGTCCGCCGCCCGGACCCCGAGCCGTGCGGGGCGTGCGCCCACGGCGAGTTCGACATGTGCCGCAACGGCCGGTACACCGAGCGCGGCATCAAGGAGATCGACGGGTACGCGAGCCGGGCGTGGCGGGTCGAGGCCGACTACGCCGTGAAGCTGGACCCGCGGCTGGCCGAGGTCGGCGTGCTGATGGAGCCGACCACGGTCGTCGCGAAGGCATGGGACCAGATCGAGAAGGTCGGCGCGCGGGCCTGGTTCGAGCCGCGCCGGGTGCTGGTGACGGGCGCCGGGCCGATCGGGCTGCTCGCCGCGATGCTGGGCGCGCAGCGCGGCCTCGACGTGCACGTCCTCGACCGGGTGGCGGACGGGCCGAAGCCGCAGCTCGTCGCCGACCTCGGCGCGACCTACCACCACGAGGGCCTGGACAAGGCGGTCGAGGGCTGCGAGCCGGACGTGGTGATCGAGGCGACCGGGGTGTCCCAGCTGGTGTTCGGCGCGATGGCGCGCAACGCCGCCTACGGGATCGTGTGCCTGACCGGGGTCTCGCCGACCGGCCGCATGCTCCAGGTCGACGCGGGCGACCTCAACCGCGACATCGTGCTGGAGAACGACGCGATCATCGGGTCGGTCAACGCGAACCTCGGCCACTACGCCGCCGCCGCGCGGTCCCTGGCGGAGGCCGACCTGGACTGGCTCGGCCGGCTCATCTCCCGGCGCGTCCCGCTGGAGCGCTACGCGGACGCCTTCACCCCGCACCCGGACGACGTGAAGGTCGTCATCGACCTGAACGGCTGACCGCCGGAAAGGCCCCGCATCAATTCTCCCGAATAAAGGCGGATAATTGCGGGCAATGAGGGCACGCCCGGCGCGGGAATGCGGGGAAAGGCGTGCGCCGGAACCGGGCGCGCGGCCAGGATGCGGGCATGACCTTCGCGTTGATGCGCGGGTACGACCACATCAACGTGGTCGCCCGCCTCGATCCGGTCGCGGCGGTGCGCGACCGGGAACTCGGCGAGCGCATGCTGCGCTACCCGAAGATCTACTCCATCGGCTCCCCCGAATTCGGCCACGCGACGCAGACCGGGGACGAGTGGCGCATCGGCTCACTGGGGGCGGACGACCCGACGGCCGCCCGCTACAACCTCGCCATCGATCTGCGGACCGCCGCCGCCGACGGCCCCGGCACCGCGACCGCCGAGGCGATGCTCGCGGCGGCGGCCCGGCTCGACCCGGAGGAGGGCGAACAGCTCGCCAAGGACGAATGGGAGGTCGGCGACCACCGGTACCGGATCATCCGGGTGGAGCGGTTCGTCCAGTTCGGTGACCGGGTGCTGGAGCCGCCCCGCACCACCGACGCCGACCTCGCGGCGGACGGCCTGCTGCGCGACCACCCGATCGACCCGGCGGCGCCGTGCGGGCACTGGGAGGCGCAGCTGCGGCTGAACCTCGTCATCTTCCTGGCGACTTCGGGCGACATCCCCGACATCGTGCGCACCGAGGCGCGTCACGCGATCCAGGCGCATCCCGGCGTCGTGGTGCTGCCGCCCACGTTCATGGTGGTGGAGCTCGCGGACAACGGCTGGGGCCCGCTGACCGGCGGCGACACCCCCGAGGACGCCCGCGACGGGCTGGCGCGGTACTTCACCGGGCGGCTGCCGAGGCTGCGCGCCTTCGAGGGCGACCCCGCCTCACCGGAGGAGCTGGCCGGATGGTCCGCGATGGCGGAGGAGATCAGGGCCACGCCGGGCCACTCGTTCAGCGTCCGCGGCCGCGAGTTCCGCACCGTCCGCGTGTCGCGCATGCTCCGCCTGGGCCGCGACGGCCCGGAGTCCCCCCGCCCGTCCGACGAGGAGCACTCCGACCTCCCCGCCGACGCCTGAACGACCCGCACCCTTCTCCGCCCCGGCCGGTGTCCGGAGCTCCGCGCACGCCGCGGAGCTGAACGCCCCTCCCGGCCTGCCGGCGCGAACCGGCGCAGCGAGTCGGAGTGGTCGGCGCGCGGCCCCTGTGCCCGAGGCCGGCGCCGCCTTCTCGCCTGCGGTCCGTTACGCGGTCTTGCGCGAGTGTTCACTGGCCGGGGGTGCGCGGTTCGCCGGGGGCGGGTCATGATCATCTGGTTGGTGGTCGTGGGGAGGGGCGTCGCTGATGCGGTGGATCGTGGCCGGGGTGCTCGTGGCCGGGATGGCGGCCGGAGGTGTTGCTCCGGCGGTCGCGGAGCCGGTACCGCCGCCGGGGGTGGACGGGGCCGGGT
>NZ_SMJW01000090.1 GCF_004348335.1 Actinomadura bangladeshensis
CACCGCATCGAGGTGCCCGCCCCCGTCAACGACCTGGCCCTCTGCCCGGACGGCACCCTCATCGCCGCCACCGACACCGGCCTCCACACCGCCCGCCTATGCCCCTAGTGCGGTGTCCACCAAGGTTCACCGGGTGCGTTGACCTGCGGCGTGTTGTTGTTATGAGCGCGTCGGAAACAACAACACGCCGCAGGTCAACGAGGCGGCGGCCTGGTCGGCATTCGTGGGCACCGCACTAGTCAGAAGTTGGGGGCTGGTAGGGGGGTGACGCGGTCCAGGGTGGATAGGTCGGCTTCGTCCAGTTTGATGGCGTCTACGGCCAGGTTCTCTTCCAGGTGGGCGATCGAGCTCGTGCCGGGGATCAGCAGCATGCGGTCGTAGTGGGCCAGCAGCCAGGCGAGGGCTATCTGCGACGCCGAGGCGCTGTGCTCGGCGGCCACCGATGCGATCGCCGGGTCTGCGGCGAGTGCCTGCGGGCCGCCGGTGAACGCGGAGCCGAGCGGATAGTACGGGACGTAGGCGATGCCGTTCGCGCGGCAGAGGTCGACGACCGGCTCGTCCGTCCGGTTCGCGATGCCGTAGGCGTTCTGCACCTCGGCGATCGGGGTGATCTCTAGCGCGGCCTCGACGACCTCGGCTGACGCGGTCGAGAGGCCGATGAGGTCGAGCTTGCCCTCGTCGCGCAGGTCGGTGAGGGTGCCGAGCTGGTCGGCGAGCGGGACGTCGTCCGGTTCGGGGCCGCCGACCTGGAACCGCATGTTCACGAGGTCGATCCGCTCGCGCCGCAGGGTGCGCAGGTCCTGCTCGACGGTCGCCCGCAGCTGCTCCGGACGGGACGCCCGGACCCATCCGCCCTGCTCGTCGCGGGCGCCGCCGACCTTCGTGGCGAGGACGAGGCCGTCCGGGTACGGGTGCAGCGCCTCGGCGATGAGCTCGTTGACGACGTCGGGGCCGTAGACCTGGGCGGTGTCGATGTGGTCGACGCCGAGGTCGACGGCGCGGCGCAGCACGGCACGGGCCGCGTCCGGGTCGGCGGGCGGGCCGAACACCCACGGGCCGGCGAGCTGCATCGCACCGAAGCCGATGCGCCGCACGGTCCGGTCGCCGAGCGGTGAGGTCTGAGTGATGGTGGTCATGCGTTCACCTTGCGGCGCGCGTCCCGGCCCCACCAGTGGCGGCGGCGACCTCGGACGCACAGACCCACCCAAGCCGGGCACTTGCCGCCTACCGTTGAGGCATGGCCAAGAACGCTGAGCTGCGAGAGTTCCTGCGGACCCGGCGGGCGCGCGTCCGGCCCGAGGACGTGGGCATCCCGGCCGGCGGCCGGCGCCGCGTCCCGGGCCTGCGGCGCGAGGAGGTCGCGATGCTGGCCGCCGTGAGCCTCGACTACTACGCCCGCATGGAGCAGGGCCGGCCCCTGCAGCCGTCCGACCAGGTGCTCGACGCGATCGCCCGCGCGCTGCGGCTGGCGGAGGTCGAGCGGCTGCACCTGCACAACCTCGTCCGGGCGGCCGTCGCCCCGCCCGAGCCCGGCGAACTGCGGCTCCCGCCCCTCGACGCGGGCATGCGGACGATGCTCGGCAGTTTCACGATCCCCGCGTTCGTCATCGACTCGCGCGGGGACGTCCATGCGATGAACCGGATGGGGCGGGCCCTGCTGGTGGGGCTCGAACCGATGCCGTCCGGGGCGTCCAACCATCCGCGCTGGCTGTTCCTGGAGCCGTCGACGCGTGACCTCCACCTCGACTGGGAGATGAACGCGCGCGTGAGCGTCGGGGTTCTGCGGGAGACCGCGGGCCGTTACCCGCGCGACAAGCGGCTGCAGGCGCTGATCGGCGAGTTGTCCGTCGCGAGCCCCGAGTTCCGGAACTGGTGGGCCGAGCACGACGTCGAGGTGCCGTGCCGGGGCCCCAAGCGGTTCCGCCACCCCGTCGTCGGCGAGATCGGGCTGCAGGTCGAGGCGCTCCAGTTGCACGACGGCGAACGCTGGATCTACGCCTACGCGCCGGAGCCCGGATCGCCGTCCGAGGAGGCGCTCCGGCTGCTCGGCACCTGGACCGCAACGCGGGACGCCGAGGAAACGGCCGGTCGGGCGCGAGCCCCGTACTCCGTGCTCAACGCGCCCGACGAGTAGGGACTTTGTCGGTAAAGTCTGCTGTCATCCTGTCGCCGCACTCTCGAGCCGGGGAAGTCCGATGGAGCCTGCCGTCTTTCACGCGGATAAGAAGCCTTTCCGGCGGGCGGCGTTCGGGGCGCTCGGCGTCGCCGCCCTGATGGTCGCCGTGATGATCGCGGCGCCGTTCCTCGGTGTGGACGGCAAGGGGCTCGGCATCATCGTGATCGGCGTCTTCGCCGTCGCCCTCGTCGGCGGCCTGGCCACCTTCCAGTCCGTGCTCAACCCGATGGAACTCCGGGTGGACGAGGGCGGCGTGGAGGTGCGAGCGCGCGGCAACACGACGAGGATCCCCTGGGACCAGGTGGACGAGGTGCGGATCGCCCGCCCGCTGGACGTGTCGAAGGACATGTGGCTCATGGCCTGGCCCGAGCACCCGCCCATGCGACTCCCCAAGCGCATGCACCATCCCGAATGGAAGGCCGATCTCGCGGGCGTGAAAGTGTGCGACCTGAGCCCGTACGAGAGGGACGCGGAAACGATCAGGGAGGCCGTCCGGCAGGCGGCGGGTTCCCGGTGGAATGACGCCGAGGTCATGCGCTGACCTGCCGAATCGAGAACCGCCGGCGCACGCGCGGGGCGGGCGCCGGCGGGTTGTCGGGGTCAGTGGCCTGCGAATCTGTACTGGATCGCGGCCTCCTTGGGGGTGAGGGCGCGGTCCAGGAACATCAGGCCGTCCATGCGGCAGTTGCAGGGGTTCCGTTCGAGGTTGTTCTGCGGGAAGCTGCCGCCGATCTTGATGCCGCGCGGGTCGGTCGCGGACGTGACGTCGGGTTCTGGGGCGCCGTCGACGCCCCACGGGTCACCGGCCACGGTGTAGAAGCCGGGCAGCGGCGCGCCGTTCTTGTAGAGCGCCATCTGGCCGGTGTCGTAGTCGAACGTCGCGGCGAGGTGCACCCAGGTGTTCTGGGGGAGGACGCTCTGCCAGTCCTCGCTCGCCGCGAACGTCTGCGACTTCGACCCGTCCACGCGGCGGCCCAGCGCGACGACGCGCAGGGTGCCTGACACATCGATGATCTCCAGCAGCGCACGCACGCCGTGGCCGTCGGAGTCGCCGGTGAGCAGGCCCGACAGCCCGATCGCGTTGTACTTGTCGTCGGGGTTCGCGGTGACGGTGTTGGGGCTCGGGTTGGTGCCGGTCATCTTGAACCAGCCCATGAGGGTCGCGCCCTTGGCGGCGTTGAACGCGTGCAGGGACGGCACGCCCGTCGCCGAGTAGATCCCCGCCTTCCAGTCGTCGTTCCCGTTCAGGGACGGGTCCACCTGCTTGAGCTGGACGGCGTGCCGACGCGCGCCGTCCCGCACCCGCATGGCGGCGCCGCCGTTGATCAGGTCGATCGTCGTCCCGGACCGGCCGCGGTCGACCTCGCGGGACGGGTCGCCGGGCACGGGATGCTCGAAGTCGTAGTAGGAGATCAGGTTCTTCTTCAGGGGCGGGAAGACGCCGCCGGTCGAGGCTCGGGCGGGGGTCGCGACGGTGAGGGAGGCGCCGAGCAGCACGGTGGCGAGCGCTGCGGGGCCGCGGCGAATCAGCATGGTGGACTCCTTGGAGCCCTCCGGGCGGGCGCCGGGGCCCGCCGCCCGCCCGGAGGAGGCCGCTACTTCGCTGGGGTTCCGCGGACGGTCAGGCCGCGGAGCCGGCCGGTGTTGTCGAACGAGCCGAAGCCCACCCGGCCGGAGCCGAGGGTCGTGTCGAGCGCCGTGAACACGGGGCGGGACGAGCCGTCCACGTAGACGGCGGTCTCGCCGGTCTCCGCGCAGCGGTCCACCCGGACGCCGTGCCACGCCTCGTCCGTGATGGACGGCGGCGCGCCGTGCGACCGGTTGGCGTTCCACTGCTGGTCGATGCGCTGCCGGTCGGCGCCGTTCACCAGGAAGATCCCGTTGTGCGGGTAGATGGTGTTGTCGCTGGACAGGTGCGCGTAGTAGAAGTGCGTGTCGTCCTGGTAGCCGAAGACGACGATGACGTCCCGGTTGCTCACCGACACCGGCGTGTCGAGCCGCACCTGCGCCTGGATCCGCGTCGAGCCGAGCACCGGACCCTTGGTGAGCACCGCGTACTCGAACGGGCGGCGCGGGCCCGGCCGCTGCTCGCCGGCCTCGGCGAGGACGACCTCGCCACCGGTGAACGTCCACTTCGACGGCGTGACCGGCGCCCAGCTCCCGGCGTCCGTCGCGTGCTTGACCTGGACAGGGCCCGCCTTGCAGGACGCGATCCGCTTTGTGTCGACGACCTTCCAGATCTTGCCGTTGGCCTTGGCGAGCAGGTACGGCTCGCCCTCGGCGTCCATGCCGTAGCGCAGGTCGACGCGCTCGTCACCGGCCAGCTCCCGCATCGTGACGGGCTTGCCGGACGTGTCGTACGCCGCCAGCTCGTAGATCTGCGCGCGGTTCCTGCCGGACGCGTCGTGCTTCATCTCCGACTCTTCGGTGTACATGAGCCGGCCGTCCACGATGTCGGTGAACAGGTACTTGCCGCGCAGCGCGGGCAGCTTGGCGCCCCGGTAGACGTAGCCGCCGGAGATGGCGTGGCCGACGTCGCTGCGGCAGTTCCAGTCGGGCGGCGGGTCGTGGTCGTAGGCCGCGAGCGGGTATTCGTAGTCGTACTTGCCGTCGTCCGCCGGCAGCGGGTACAGGTGGCAGCGGTCGTCCTTGCGGAAGGTGAACGCGCCCTCGCGTTCGCTCCATCCGATGTTGGCGCCGGGGTAGATCTCGTGGATCGACTCGATCTCGTGCTCGCCGATGTGCGCGAGGAACATGCGGTGCGTGCCGCCGGTGTCCCAGCTGAACCGGTGCGGGTCGCGCATGCCGTAGGCGTAGATCTCGCCGAGCCTGCCGGCCTGCCCGGCGAACGGGTTGTCGGCGGGGACGCCGTACTCGCCGTTGGCGCTGTTGTTCCCGGACGGGTCGATCCGCAGGATCTTGCCCTGCGGGACGGCGAGGTTCTGCGGGTCGCCTCCGTTGTCGCCGACGTTGCCGTTGCCGCCGTCGCCGACCGTCAGGTAGAGCATGCCGTAGTCGGCGTCGCCGGGACGCGCGTTGGGGTTGAAGTCGATCTGCTGGAGGTTGTGGATGCGGCCGGAGAACCCGATGCGCAGGACCTCCCGGTGCGTCCCGGAGAACGTGCCGGCCTTCGGGTCGGACGCCGTCCACTCGTCGATGACGCCGTGGTAGCCGGTGTTCGGCTGCGGCGTGAGGTCGGGCGTCTTGGTCTTCAGCGCGTTCCCGGCCTCGACGTGCGCGGTGTAGAACTTGCCGTTCTTACGGAAGTCGGGATGGAACGCCACGAACCCGAAGCCCTGCCCGAGCCCGGCCTGGGAGAAGAAGTCGGGCGCGAACGTGGCGGCGACGTCCAGGTAGACGTGCGGGGTGCGGGTCTTCTTGTCGAGCAGGTACAGGTTGCCGTTCAGGTCCGGCACGTACAGGCGGCCCGAGTGGTCGGGGACCTCGCCGACGTAGTTGATGCGGTTCCACCGCAGCAGCCGCGGGTCGGTGGGGGTTCCGGTGGGCTTCGACTGCGGGAGCTGCGCGACCTCCCGCAGGACGAGGCCGAGGCCGGACGGGGCGGGGTCGTCGGGGATCGGGTCGAGGATCGGCGCGTCGTCCCGCGCCTGCGCCGCCGGCGGTACGGCGAGCAGCGGCAGCAGCAGCGCCGCGAGCGCGAGGAGACACCAGTGGAGCTTTCGTCGCATTCCGGCCGTCCAGGGTGTGAGGGGTGGCTGGAAAGCGCTTTCTGGAAGCGCTTTCTCGAACGTACGGCCGGTCCCGCCCGGCGTCAAGAACGATTTCCGGTCTTGGCACATGTCCACATCGGCTCACGCCCGGACCCGGCGCCGCCACGCGTGGACGAGCGTCCCGGCGGCGGAGACGAGCAGGCCGGCGGGTGCCGCCGCCGCGTACCCGGCCACGGTCAGCGCCACCGCCACCGCGGCCCCGGGCGCCCAGATCCAGGTGGCCACGGGATGCGCCGGCCGTCCGCGCCGCCGCCGCGCGGCCTCCGCCGCCATCGGCGGCACGAGCGCCGGCAGCGCCGCCGCGAGCACCGTCAGCCAGTCGAGCAGCATCCGGTCGACGCGCAGCGCGGCGAGCACCGCCCCGGGCACGGCGATCGCCAGCACGGCCACCACCTGCCGTCCGTCCACGCGCGCCGACCGCCCCCGCTCTGATCCGGCTCCGCGCGCCGGAGCGCTGAGCCCGGCCGACCCGCCCTCCGCTCCCGGGGAGCCACTGTCCCGGCCGCGTTCGCGGGGCAGGAAGCGGCGGACCGCCAAGGCACCGGAGTGGACCGCTGCGAAGGTCGGGGCGATGACCGACGCGGCGACGAACAGGTTCGCGGCCGGCAGCCCGTCGGGCCCGGCGAGAACGGCGACGACGTCGGTGGAGCCGCTCGCCGCCGCCACCCCGGCGCCCACGACGGAGGCGGCGAGCGCCGGGACGACGAGGAGCGCGACGCAGGCCGCGAGGTCGCCGCGCCCGCGCAGGCCGACCGTGAAGTCGGGCGCCCGCACGGCGAACACCGACACGTACCCGATGTAGCCGGCGAGGTCCGCGGCGAGGACGCCCGGCGGGCCGTCCCGCGCGAGCGACACCGGCGACGCGGGCGGCGCGAGCTTCACCGCGACGATGCCGATCAGCGCGATCGCGGTGAGCGTGGTCACGACCGCGACCGCGTTCCACCGCCCGCCGCCGCCGATCAGCACCGCGACCAGCGGGACGGTCAGCGCCGCGACCCCGGCGGCGTCCGGGACGCCGCCGAGCGCCGCGGCGGCCGCGCCGCCCAGGCCGAGGTTGAAGCCGAACCAGCCCACCATCGCGACCGCGAGCAGCGCGGTGAAGGCGCGCTCGGCGACCGGTGGCAGGTAGCGCGGCGCCAGTTCGGCCATGCCCGCGTCCTCGCCGGCCGGTGCGCGCAGGCCGAGGCGCCCCTGCGCGAGCAGCAGCGCCGCCATGACGGCGCCGCCGACCGCCAGGACCAGGACGGGCAGCGCGCCGCCGTGCCGCCCGCCGACCTGCGCCCCGAGGACGAGCGCGCCCGGCGCCGTGCCGATCCCGAGCCACGCCCCCGACGCCGCCCGCCAGCTCCGGCCGGGCGCCGCCGCCGGGCGCGTCGAGCCGCGGCGTGCCGTTCTCATGAGGGCGGCACGCCGGGTCCCGGCGCGTGCGTCATGCGACGTGCTCGCGGTAGCGGGCGAGGGTCAGGGCCAGGGCGTCCGGGCCGGGCATGGCCCACAGCGCGTCGTTGAAGATCTCCACCTCGATCGGACCGGTGTAGCCGGTCGCGTCCACGGCCTCGCGGAAGCGCCGCAGCTCCACGCACCCGTCGCCGAGCATGCCGCGCCCGGTGAGGACGCCCTCGGGCAGCGGCGTCACCCAGTCGGCGACCTGGAACAGCGACACCCGGCCCTCGGCGCCCGCGCGGGCGATGCCCGTCCAGGCGTCCGGGTCCCACCACAGGTGGTAGGTGTCGACCATGACGCCGACCTGGGCGGACGGGAACGGCGCGGCCAGGTCGAGCGCCTGCGCGAGGGTGGAGACCACGCAGCGGTCGGAGCAGTACATCGGGTGCAGCGGCTCGATCGCGAGCTGGACGCCGTGCTCGCCCGCGTAGGGCGCGAGTTCGGCGAGGAGGTCGGCGACGCGTGCGCGTGCGCCGTCCAGGTCGCGGGAGCCCTCCGGCAGCCCGCCGCTGACCAGGCACAGGACGGTCGCGCCCAGCTCGGCGGCCTCCTCGATGGCGCGCCGGTTGCTCTCCAGCGCGTCCGGCTCCTGGAAGAAGCCGCCCCGGCACAGGGACGTGACTGCGAGCCCGTGGTCGCGCATGAGCTCGGCGGTGCGGGCCAGGCCGTACTCGGCGACGGGCTCGCGCCACAGGCCGACACCCGTGACGCCGGCCGCGGCGCAGCCGTCCGCCAGCTCGGGCAGCGGCCAGTGCCGGGTCGTCCACTGGTTGAGGCTGAACCTCATGACGCGGCTCCTTGGACGGTCAGCCAGGCGCGCATCCGGTGCGCCGCGAGACCGGGGTCGGGGAAGAGGCCGGCGGCGTCGGCGAGCTGGAACAGTCGCACCATGTGCGGCACGGAACGCGCGGTCTCCAGCCCGCCCACCATGCGGAAGTGCCGCTGGTGGCCGGTCAGCCAGGCCAGGAACACCACACCCGTCTTGTAGTAGTAGGTGGGCGCCTCGAAGAGGTGGCGCGACAGCGGCACGGTCGGCGCGAACATCTCGTCGTAGGACGCGAGGTCGCCGCCGTCCAGCGCCTGCAGGGCCGCCGCGGCGGCGGGCGCGATCGGGTCGAAGATGCCGAGCAGCGCATCGCTGTGCCCCTCGGCGTCGCCCCTGATCAGCTCCGGGTAGTTGAAGTCGTCTCCGGTGTAGAGGCGCACGCCGGACGGCAGCCGCCGCCGGAACGCGATCTCCCGGCCGGCGTCCAGCAGCGAGATCTTCACCCCGTCGATCCGGGACGCGTGCTCGCCGATCAGGGCCAGCAGCGCATCCGCCGCCGCGCCGAGGTCGGGGGAGCCCCAGTAGCCGTCCAGTGCAGGGTCGAACATCGGCCCCAGCCAGTGCAGGACGACCGGCCGCCCGACCTGCGCCAGCAGCCGCCCGTAGACGTCGGCGTAGTCCTCCGGCCCGCGCGCGGCGGCGGCCAGGTGGCGGCTCGCCATCAGCACCGGCACCGCGTCGGCCGACTCGATGACCGCGAGCTGCTCGGTGTAGGCCGCCGCGATCTCGTCCAGCGTCGCGGGGCCGGGCGGGAGCTGGTCGGTGCCCGCGCCGCAGACGATCCGGCCGCCGACTGAAAGCGCTTCCCGACCGCTCCGCACGATGAGCTCGCGGGTCGCCGCCCAGTCCAGGCCCATGCCGCGCTGCGCGGTGTCCATCGCCTCCGCGACGCCGAGCCCGTACGACCACAGGTGCCGCCGGAACGCCAGCGTCGTGTCCCAGTCGAGCGAGTCGCCGGACACATCCGGCACCACGTGCGCGGCCGCGTACGCGACCCGCGCCGTGCTCGGCCCGGGAGGCGGCTCGTAGGTGCGGGGCTCGCCCATCGTGTAGGGCGCGAGCGACCCCGGCAGTTCGATCTTCACAGGTCCGGGACCTCCAGGCGGCGGCCCTCCCGCCACGAGCGCAGGCCCAGCTCGGCGAGCTGCACGCCGCGGGCGCCCGCGTAGAAGTCCCACGCGAACGGGGCATCGAGCGCGACGTGCCGCAGGAACATCTCCCACTGTGTCTTGAAGCCGTTGTCGAACTCGGTGTTGTCCGGGATCTCCTGCCACTGCGAGCGGAAGTCCTCGGTGGCGGGCAGGTCGGGGTTCCACACCGGCTTCGGCGTCATCGACCGGTGCTGGACGCGGCAGCGGCGCAGCCCGGCGACCGCCGAGCCCTCCGTCCCGTCCACCTGGAACTCCACCAGCTCGTCGCGGAAGACCCGGGTCGTCCAGGACGAGTTGACCTGCGCGATGATCCCGCCGTCCAGCTCGAAGATGCCGTAGGCGGCGTCGTCGGCGGTGGCCTCGTAGGGCTTGCCGTCCTCGTCCACCCGCTCGGGGATGTGCGTCGCCCCGAGCGCCTGCACGGACCGGACCGGCGCGATCACCCCGTCCAGCACGTACCGCCAGTGGCAGAACATGTCGAGGATGATGCCGCCGCCGTCCTCGGCCCGGTAGTTCCAGCTCGGCCGCTGCGCCTCCTGCCAGTCGCCCTCGAACACCCAGTAGCCGAACTCGCCGCGCACCGACAGGATCCGGCCGAAGAAGCCGCCGTCGACCAGGCGCTTCAGCTTCAGCAGGCCCGGCAGGAACAGCTTGTCCTGGACGACGCCGTGCTTGACGCCGGCCTCGTCCGCGAGCCGGGCCAGCGCGAGCGCGCCGTCCAGGTCCTCGGCGAGCGGCTTCTCGGTGTAGACGTGCTTGCCCGCCGCGACGGCCGCCTTGATCGCCTCGACCCGGGCGCCGGTGACCTGCGCGTCGAAGTAGACGTCGATGTCCGGACGCGCCAGCGCCTCGGCCAGGTCCGTCGTCCAGGCGGTCAGCCCGTGCCGTTCCGCCAGGCCGCGCAGCTTGGCCTCGCTGCGCCCGACGAGCACCGGCTCCGGCCACAGCACGGTGCCGTCGCCCGTGCGCACCCCGCCCTGCTCGCGGATCGCGAGGATCGAGCGGAGGAGGTGCTGGCGGTACCCCATCCGGCCGGTGACGCCGTTCATGACGATCCCGATGGACCTGCGTTCCATCCCGTTCCTTCCCAACCTGTGGTGTATGTGTGTCAATCGGCCGCGGCACCCGCGCCGAGCAGACCTCGGACGCGGCTCGTGACGCGGGCGAACTCGGGGCGGGCCATGGTCGCGGAGTAGTCGCGCTCGGCCGGCAGGCCGACGTCGATGACCTCGTCGATGGTGCCGGGCCGCTCGGTCATCACCACGACCCGGTCGGCCAGGTACGCGGCCTCGGCGATCGAGTGCGTGACGAGCAGGATCGTCGTGCCCGTCTCCCGCCAGATCCGGTTCATCTCGACGTTGAGCTGCTCGCGGGTGAGCGCGTCGAGGGCGCCGAACGGCTCGTCCATCAGCAGGACGGGCGGCTCGTGCAGCAGCGCCCGGCACAGCGCGACCCGCTGCTGCATGCCGCCGGACAGCTCGTGCGGCAGCGCGTCCTCGAACCCGGTCAGCCCGGTCATCTCGATCAGCTCGGCGGTGCGCCTGCGGGCCTGCTCCGCCGGCATCTTGCGCATCTCCGCCTGGAGCAGGATGTTCTTGCGGGCGCTGCGCCACTCCAGCAGCGCGGCGCGCTGGAACACGTAGCCGATGTCGTGGCGCGGCCCGGCGACCTTGTCGCCGCGCAGCAGCACGGTGCCGGACGACGGCTTCAGCAGTCCCGCGACCAGCTTCAGCAGCGTGGACTTGCCGCAGCCGGACGGTCCGACGATCGCGACGAACTCTCCCATCGCGACGTCCAGCGACACCTCGCGCAGCGCCGTGACGTCGCGCTTGCGGGTGCGGAACCGGACCGCGACCTTGTCGAGGCTGACGGCGGTCTCCCGGCCGGTCTTCGTTCCGGCGGCCGATTCGCTCATGGTCTTCAACGCTCGTCCCGTCATGCCTGCGGAGCGGCCGACGCCTGCCAGTAGGCCGACGGCGGCTGCGCTTTCTCGATGACCCCGGCCTGCTGGAAGGTCGAGATGGTCGTCTTCCAGTCGTCCTCGGAGTTGACGCCGGGGGCCTTGCCCTGCGTCGCGGACGTGTGCAGCAGCGTCAGCGTCGTCTTGAACTGCTCGGTGACGACCTTGTCCGGCGGGAGCTGCTCGGACGCGCCGGCCATGCTCGCGACGGCGCCCGCCTGGTCGCCCTCCGCCGCCGTCCAGGACTCGCTGGTGGCCGCGACCATCTTCTTGACGAGGCCGGCGTCGCTCTTCAGCTTCCGCTCGCCGACGATGAGGCCGTTGGAGTAGAAGTTCAGCCCGAACTCGGCGTACCGCAGGTACGACACGTCCTTGCCGGACTTGTCGGCCATCGTCGGGCCCTGGTCGTTGGCGAAGCCCATCAGCCCGGCCGTCTTGCCGGACAGCACCGCCGCCATCTTCCCGGCCGGGTCGGTGTTCTGGACGGGCACCTCGCTCGGGTCGATCCCGTTCTTCTGCAGGAACACCGGGAAGGTGCGCGCCAGCGCGTCCCCGGCCGTCCCGGCGATCTTCTTGCCCTTCAGGTCGGCGGGCTTCGTGATCCCCGACGAGGTGAACGACTGCACCGAGGCGGGCGTGGTCTGCAGGAACACGCCGACGCTCTTGACCGGCATCCCCTTGTCGACGGCGGACAGCAGCGCGGGCGTGTCGGCCCAGCCGAAGTCGGTCTGCCCGGCGGCGGTGGCCTGGACGGTCTTCTGCGACCCCTGCCCGGCCTTGATCTCCAGGTCGATGCCGTGCTTCTCGTAGATGCCCTTCTTCTTGCCGTAGTAGAACGGCGCGTGCTCGCCGTAGGGGTACCAGTTCAGGGTCAGCACGACCTTGGTCAGCTTCTTGCCCGAGGCGCTCGTGGTCTCGTCGGAGTCCCCGCCGCAGGCGGCGCCGGCGAACGCCACGACCGGTGCGAGGACGGCGATGGCGAGGGTGCGGAGTTTCATATCGGACGGCCCTCCGTAGGGTGGGTTGCGGCGGGGGTCAGTAGGTGGTCGTGACGGCTTCGGCGCGGCGGCTCGCGTGCCAGGGCAGCAGGAGCTTCTCCGCGACCTCGACGACGACGAACAGCACGACGCCGATGGCCGACATGACCAGCAGCCCGGCGAACAGCATCGGGGTGTCGAGGTTGCCGTTGGCCTGCAGGATCACGTAGCCGAGGCCCTCGTTCGCGCCGACGAACTCGCCGACGACGGCGCCGGTGACGGCGAGGGTGACCGCGACCTTCAGGCCGGAGAACAGGTGGGGGAGCGAGGCGGGCAGCCGGATCTTGGCGAACGCGGCCAGCGGGCTCGCGCCCATCGTGGCCGACAGCTCCAGCATCTCCGGGTCCACCGCCTTCAGCCCGGCGACCATCGAGATCACCACCGGGAAGAACGCGATCAGGACCGCGACGACGATCTTGGGGCCGATGCCGAAGCCGAGCCACACCACGAACAGCGGGGCGATCGCGATCTTCGGGATGACCTGGGCGAACAGCAGGATCGGGTAGAGGGTGCGCTCGACCGTCGCCGAGTACACCATGAGCACCGCGGCGAGGACGCCGATGAGCACCGCGAGCGCGAAGCCGATCAGCGTCTCGTACGTGGTGACCCAGGTGTGGTGCCAGATGTAGCCCCACTTGTCGGCCATGAGCCGCAGCGTCGCGCCGGGCGAGGGGACGAGGTACTCCTCGACCAGCGTGAAAGCGCTTACCGCCCACCAGGCGGCGAAGCAGGCCAGCAGCAGCGCGACCGGCCGCCACGACCGCTCCAGGCCGTCGCGGATCCGCTCGCCAGCGCCGGGCCGGCCGCGTTCGACGACGCCGGACGCCTGCGCGGGGGGCGGCGCGGTCGTCGTGCCCTGACTCACCATGGGGTCCTCCGGGACGGGTGCCAGTGAAAGCGCGTTCAGAAAGCGCTTTCTGATGTACCGTAAGAAGGGACGCGCACCGCGGTCAAGAGGGAGTTCGCCGGGAACCCGCCGCGCTGGCCCGCGTCGACCGAGGAGCGCGATGACCGAAGCCGCCGAGGAGCAGCGCGCGGACCGGGCCTACGTGACGCTGCAGGACGTCGCCCGCGACGCCGGCGTCTCGCTCGCCACCGCCTCCCGCGTCCTGAACGGGACCTCGCAGGTCCGCGCCGACCTGCGGGAGCGCGTGCTCGCGTCGGCGGGGCGGCTCAGCTACACCCCGAACGCGCACGCGCAGGCGCTCGCCAGCTCGTCCAGCAAGTCGGTCGGCGTCGTCTGCCACGACGTCAGCGACCCCTACTTCGCCGGCGTCGCCCGCGGCGTGATGCGCACCGCCGCCGACCACGGGATGCTCGTCATGCTCGCCAGCACGTTCCGCGACCCGGCCCGCGAGATCGAGTACGTGGCGATGCTGCGCGCCCAGCGGGCCCGCGCGATCCTGCTGATCGGCTCCGGTTTCGAGGACCGCGAGTGGGAGCGGGCGATGGCCGCCGAACTCGACCCCTACCAGCGCACCGGCGGCCGCGTCGCCGTCCTCAGCCGGCACCGCAGCCTCAAGGTGGACGCCGTCCTGCCGCAGAACCGGGAGGGCGCCGCCGCGCTCGCCCGCGCGCTGCTCGACCTCGGCCACCGCGACTTCGCCGTGCTGACCGGCCCGCACGCGCTGACCACCGTGTCCGACCGGCTCGGCGGCTTCACCGACGCGCTCGCCGACGCGGGCGTGCGCGTCCCGTCCGAGCACATCGTGGAGGCGGCCTTCACCCGCGACGGCGGCTACGCGGCGGCGGCCGAACTGCTCACCCGCCGCACCCGCCCGACCTGCGTGTTCGCCGTCACCGACGTCATGGCGATCGGCGCCCTCGCCGCCTTCCGCGACCACGGCGTCGCCGTGCCGGACGACATCTCGCTCGCGGGCTTCGACGACATCCCGATCGTCCGCGACCTGACCCCGCCGCTCACCACCGTCGCGCTGCCGCTGGACGTGATGGGCGAGCGCGTCATGGGCCTCGCCATGCGCGAGCCCGCCGCCCGCCGCAGCCGCATCGAGCGCGTCGCCGGCGAGATCGTCCTGCGCGCCAGCACGGCCCCGCCCCGCTGACCCGCGGCGCGCCCGCCGTCCCGCCGTCCAGGACGCCGCCGGGCGCGCCGCCCCCTAACGCGAAGAACCCGCCCGGATCAGCCGGACGGGTCTCGATCCATGTGCCGTCAGCGTGCGGCGAGATCGACATCGGCCTCCGCCTCCGCGGGACGCTCGGACTCGGCGTCCGAGGGCCGCTCCGGCCAGGAGTCGATCTTGGTGCGACGGGGGTTCGCCAGGGCGTTGTCCATTGGTACTGCTGTCCTCCCAGTTCGAGCCGGGGCAATGACACGATGTTCGCGGCCACCGGCCCGCTTTCGCAAAATGGTCTAGACCGCGTCCCTCCCCCGCGGGACGCGACGCAATGGTGAACACCGCTAATGGATCATTCATTCCCGTCCGGGAAACCCGGTGGCCCGGCCGCGCCCCGTCCGGCACCCTTCTCCCCATGGACGCAGCCGAACTGACCCGCCTCCAGAACGAGGGCGCCCGCCTGAAGTTCCTGTTCTTCTGGGGCCACCAGACCCCCGGACCCGGCTACCTCAGCCAGTGGTGGCCGTCCCCCTTCACCCTCGAAGGAACGACCTACGCGACCGCCGAGCACTTCATGATGGCGGAGAAAGCCCGCCTGTTCGGCGACGAGGAAACGGCGTCCGCAATCATCGCCGCCACTCATCCCCGCCGCGCGAAAGACCTCGGCCGCCGCGTCCGGGACTTCGACGAGCAAAGGTGGCGCGACAACCGTGTGGCGATAGTCACAAGAGGCAGCGAGGCGAAGTTCGGCCAGAACAAAGACCTCCGCGACTACCTCCTCGGCACCGGCGACCGCATCCTCGTAGAGGCGAGCCCCCTGGACCGCATCTGGGGCATCGGCCTGACCGCCGACGACCCCCGAGCCGAGCAGGTCTCGTCCTGGCGCGGCGAGAACCTCCTCGGCTTCGCCCTCATGACCGCCCGCGAGTCCCTAGCTTCCTGACCCTTCTGGCGGGAGTGGCAGGACGTACTGCTGGGCCAGCCCGGCCAGATGTAGCGGCAGAGGCAGGCTGAGAGCTTCCGGATAATCCGCGGGCTGGCGCAGATGGTGCACAACGAGTGCCAGAGCCTCCGGCACATCGCCGTCAGCTTCGTGGCATCCGAGCACCGCGAGTTCCACCAGGCTCGGATTCCAGGCCGGCTTGTCGGTGTCCACCGTCAGTTCGCCGGCCCGTGGGCCTTGGGTGAGCCGCCGGCCACCGAGTTTGTCGGCCACGACCGCAGAGCTCTGGAACTGTACGGGCTTGGGGGTGGTGCTCCAGAAGACGCGGCCGCCCTGCTGAGGCACCCATAGGTGGGACGGAATGCCGTTGGGGCCGTCCTCACGGTTGACGCCCCACCATTGCGGCGTCTCTCGGCCCTGCCCGGTTCGCACGCGGACGAGCCGCAGATCTGGGTCGAGCCGGCGGGCCGGCGCATGCCCGGTGCGTATACGGTCGGCCTCGACTGTCCCGTCCTGCAGCCAGGGCCAGAATGAACGCGCGTTCTGCGCGTCCGCGAGCAGCATGGTCGGGGCGCCCCGCAGCGAGCGCTGTACCTTCTGGAGCCACTCCCCGGTCGCTCTCCGCTGTTCCTCCTTGTTCCGCCGTCGGCTCGGCCGACGCCCGGCGGGGCCGTCTTCCTCCTCGCCCCCCGACACCACAGAGGAGACGTCGACGTGCTGGGTGAGCCGCAGAAGCATCGCCGGATACGAAATCCAATCACCGGCGCCGCTGTCCGCTGCGGCGTCCCATCCCTGTACGCGAGCGGTGCCCTCTTCAGGACCCGGCGTCATCAGCACCGCGATGGGGATGTGCCCCGCCCAACGGGTGCGGCTTCTCCGGTTCTTGCGCACCATCCAGATCGCCGCGAACCGCATCCCGGCGGGCACTCCGGTGCCGGGCCCCGACCGGGTGTGGACACGGGCGCCGAGTTGACGCAGGCCGTCGTCCCAGGCCATCAGCGCTCGATGCTCGGCGTTGCCGAGCGAGTTGTAGCCCTTGACCTTCTTGGGCACCGCAAGAAACTGGGTCAGCACGCCGGCTTCGGCGAACCCCAGCCGCAGGGCGAACTTGGGATCGTGGTCCGCGGTTCTGAAGTCGGCGGCCCGGTCCAGCTCGACCAGCGCGATCGACGGGATGGGGCCCGGACGGTCCGCGGCCAGGAACGCGGTTGCCTCGTCCCGCCGAGCCGTGATCGCCGCCGTCACCGCCGCCTTGGTGGACCGCGCGCCGCCCGGAATCGGCAGGTCGGCCCCCAAGCCGCCGGTCAGCTTCATACAGCGCAGCCGCACCGTCAGTTCGACCGTCCGCCATTCCAGGACGGCCGGAGCGCCGGGCACGGCGTCCCGGAACTCCGCACCGTCGGGCCGGTTGCCGTCCACCAGCCCGAGGTGGTCGCTCAGCGCGTCGATCGCCGCGTCACGCATCTCCGGCGTCTGCCAGAGCAGGCGTGCTTCAAGGAGTGGTGATCCGTCGGCTCCTGGAGCGTTCAGGCAAGTCATGGCGTAGGCGGTGGCCTTGCGTACACGCTGCGCTCTCGAAGCCCGCTTGGGAACGGATGGTGCGGAAGACCCCAGACTGGTGCGGACGCGCTCCGGCACGGGACGCAGCTCGGCCGGTATCGCAGCCTCCGCCCACGTCACGATCTTCGAACGCTGGTCCGACATGAGGCCCGTCCCGACACCGTGCCCGCCCATGGCCGTGCTGTGGACGACGGCGGCCCGCATGTCATCGATGAGCCACTTCTCGGGGGAGGTGAGAACTTCTTCGGCGTCCGGGAACGGCTCCGCCAGTGAGATCCTGCGCAGGATTCCGGTGGGGCCGCCGTCCGCCCACCCGGTGGTCCACGCTCCCGCCTTCCGATCCCACCGGCGTTCCAAGCGCGCGACGGCGAACCGGTCGGAGACGGGCGCACCGCGCAGCCACGGTACGCGAGGACGCAGCAGCACGGTCGTCTTCCGGCTGGGGGGCAGATGCAGCCGTTCCGTCGTGGCGGAGACCTTGGTGGCCCAGCGCCGGATCCCGGCGTGCAGGTGAATCCGGGGAAGCCGCTCGAACGGGACCGTGTGCAGTGTGATGTTGAGGCGGATGGAGTACCACCATGTCCGCCCCCGCGCTTCGAACGGCAGCGGCTCGGACACCAGCTCGGCGCCTTGGTCCCTCGGGCCCCGCGGTACGGCATGGAAGCGCAGCCGTCCGCCGTCGAAGTCGTAAGGCTCCAAGGCGAGTACTCGCCGCGCGATCCAGTCGGTGGTCAGCGGGTATTGGTGGTCGAGTGGTGCGGCCGTTCCGCCTTCGGTCACCGGGCAGCGCAGAAGCTCCAGTTCGACGGGGCGCCACGACGGCGGCGCCTCGTCCAGAAGGCTCCGCGCTCTGCTCAGGAGTTCCCGGTACTCGAGGGAACCGGCCATGTCGGGGCGCAGGTCGCTGAGCCAGGCGTCACGTAGCGCGCGGAACGCGGGCTCGGGAAGGGCCGCGGTGCCTTCGGGGACGAGGATCCAGTGCCCGGCGCCGCCCTGCCCGGAGAACGGGCGTCCCAGGACGAGGTGGTCGGGTGCGAGGGTTTGCAGCACCTGGTCCATCCGGTGAGTGGGGACGGTGCGGTACGGCTCCAAGTCCTCGGAACGGCCGGTGTTGCACAGGTCGAGCATCACGTCCCGCCACTGCTCGGGAAACGGCAGTGCTCGATAGTGCGCCGTGAGGGACGCGTCAGGGGAGGCGGGCAGCCATGCGGCGGCCCGCACGCGGTCGTACACAGGCATGATGAGGCTCCGTCAGGTCCGGTGGGTGATGTTGCACAGGGCGTCGTACAGCGGCTCGTAGAGCAGGCGCGCCAGGGTCGGGTCGGCAGGGTCGGCGAACCACGCGGGGTCTGCTGCCGGGTCGAAGTAGGGGGTGAGGATGTCGCGCAGCCCCGCGAGCAGGCCGTCACGCGCGGGTGCGGGACCGGATCGCCTGCCGGGCGCGAGCGCGGCGGCGGTCTTCGGTGCGAACTTCGCGTCGACGAAGACGACGCGGGCCGGGACACCGCCGCGGACGAGCCGCCCGATGACCTGCCACGTGGTCACGAGCTGGTCCCATGTGAAGCAGCGCTTCTCCCAATCGGAGAGCCGCGAGTAGACGTACCGGCGTGACAGCAGCCGCCGCCACTCCTGCCGGGCCTCGTACCGGAAGTCGAGCCCGGCCCGGTTCAGCCCAGCCGCCTTGCCGACGAGTTCGGTGAAGGTCGCGGGGCCGGCGCGGTCGTCCGCCCTGGCCTGGTCGCGGACGAACCGCGCCGTCCAGTCATTGATGGCGAACACCGCGAGGGACAGGTCGTCGGGACGCGGGTGCGGCCGAGCGAGGAACAGCGCGGTGCCGAAGGCGGCGTTGTGCTGCGCGTTGAGGATGTTGTGTCCCCGCTCGACGGCCATCAGCGGTGCGACGAGCACCTCCGCGCTCGGATCCTCGGCGAAGGTCGCCAGGTCGCCGCGGCGGAGCACGCCGACGGGCCCGTCCTGGTCGTGCTGCGCCACGGCGAGGGGCACGGCCGCGTCGAGGTCCGCGTCGTCGGCCGCGAGGACGCGGACGCGGCCATGCCACCGCTCCATGGCGTGCAGTTCGGCAGCGACCGTGCCGGCCTCCTTGTAGCTGCCGACGAGCAGGATGGCCCGGCGGCGGGTGTCGTCCTCAACGAGCATGAGCTCCTGTGCGAGCGGGCTGGAGGTTCCTGCCCGACCGGGACCGCCGAGCCGGGCGGCGAGAGCCCGCGCCGCGGCGGGACGGGCCTTCGGCGGCGTCCCGGACAGGCTCATCGCGTGGCCTTCGCCGTCGTAAAGGAAGCGGGTCGAGAACGTGGTGCGGCGGACGGCCGCTAGAGCACGGTCCGAGGGCTTCAGGACAACGTTGACCGGTGCGGTCACGTGCGCGCGTGTTGACGCGCCCGCCCAGCTCGTGCCGGACATCAGGACCACATGGGGCCCGGGTCGCCCGGTGCCGGCGCCGAGCCGGGGGAGCGCGAGCAGGAGTTCGCGGCCGACGCCCGCGCAGCGGAAGAACCGCAGGGTCCCGCTGTGCCGCCCGTCCTCGTCCCGTTCCCGCTCGTCCGGCAGGTACTGGAAGCCGAGGACGTTGCCCATCGGCGACTCGGGAATGATCGGTGCGTAGTCGAGCGGGGGCCTGCGGGCGAGCTCGTTGCCCGTGGTGTCGAGCCGCAGGGCCGCCTCGACCTGCGGCCACAGGAAGGTGAGCCGGTCGAGGCGGTGGTTGAGCGCGGACAGCAGGAGCATGAACTCCAGCCGCCGTGACGTCGTCTCCACCCAGTCCCCGTCGCCGACCGGCGCGGGCGTGTCGTCCAGCAATCGTTCCAGGAACGTCCTGGTGCGGGCGCGGGTCTCCCTCATCGAGTCGCTGTGCAGGAGGTCGCGGGTCAGGTCGATCATGTCGTCGGTCGCGGACCCGTAGGGGCCGCGCCGTCCGAGCGGGTCGTCGCGGAACGCGTCGAACAACTCGGTCAGCTCGCGTCGCCGGGCATCGGCGACGGCCGTGACCGGCTCGGGTTCGACCATGTCGTTCTCGTACGCCTCGAAGAGTTCGTGTTCGTCGGGGACGCCATCGGTCTCCTCCGCCGTCGTCCGCTCCTGGAACCAGTCGGCCAGCAACTTCTCCTGGAGCGTCCACGGGCTGAAGTAGTCCATGTCGGCCCAGCGCCGCAGTTCCTCATCGGCGATCAGCGTCCGGTACAGGACGTCGGTCGCGGTGCTCACCACGCCCAGCGCCGAGTTCCAGCGGTTGATCTCGACGTCGGTGAGCGGAAGCCTCGCCCGCCGCGACAGCTCCTCGATCTTGTGGGTGTGCAATTGGTCGAGCCACGAGTCCGGTCCCGGCTGGACGAGCGTCGCGGACGGGGCGAAGATCTGGTCCAGTCGCATCTGCACTGCGTCCGCCTCGTCCACGAACACGATGTCGCTCTGGAGGCAGGCGAGTTCGAGCTGGCGCAGCCGCTCGTCGTTGAGATGCCGCGGCACTGCGCTCTGCACGAGGCTCGCCGGGTTGGCGATCCACACAAGCGCTTCGACCTGCTCCCGCGCGCTCTGATGGCGGGGGCAGGCGCCCCACAGGGGGCATCCATGGGCCTTGCCGAAATCCTCGGCGGGAACACGGGGCCGTTCTGGCTCGGGCGCGCGTGCGCGGAACCGCTCCGGCAGGACGCCTTGCGCCTCCTCTTCGGCACCCGGGACCTCCGGGCGGAGCGAATTACAGGGTGCGTCGGCGTAGCGCAGCGGCCGGCCCGCTTCCGTGCCGCGGAGGGCGTCCACCACGCAAACGGTGCTCAGCTGGTCGAACCGCTCGTCGTGATGTTCGAGCAGGGAACCCTGCCCCTGCGAGGCGAGCCGCCGGTGCAGCCGCTGGATGTGGTTCTCCCGGGTGCTCGCACCGAGCACCGGGACGGCAGGCACACCGATCCCGCCCAGCAGCGCGTTGAGCCGCAGCTGCTCGGCCACGTCGCCGACGACGAGGGTGGTGCGCAGCGGCCTGGCCAGTCGCGCCGCCCAGACCGCCACCAGGATCATCAGCGTGCTCTTGCCCGCCCCCACCATGCCGGCCATGTGGACGAGACCGTCCAGCCGAAACTGCTCCCGCTCGGTGAACGTCTCCCCGCCGTCGTCGCGCAGCGCGATGCGCACTTCCGAAAGCCGGCTCTCCCAGTGGCCCGGCTTCTCGACCTCCTCCTCGCGTTCACGGGCGTCCATCCACCGCGCGGTTTCGAGCAGGTCGCCTCGGGTGACGGTGAGCGGTGCGCCGTTCCCGCGCCGACCCGCCGAAAGGTCGTGTCCGGCCGGGCGCGGCCGGGCGAGTTCGGCGGGCAGCGTGACCGAGGCCATCCGCCGCCGCTCGACGAAGCTGCTGCGTCCGGCGGGGGCGAGCTTGAACTTCTCGGCGGCGAACGGGGGAGGAGCGCTGAGCGCGGCGTCATAGACGGTGAACCTGTCGTTGGCGACGGTCAGACTCAGCCTGTCGGGCCGTTCTTTGGGGGGCACCTCGTAGGCCCGCAGCCTCTCGGGGAAACGCCGGTAGGTCTCCAGCGCCTGCACCCACGTGCGGTGCCGCCGCAGGGTCCACAGCAGGTGCCTGCCGGAGGCGAGGGCCGTTTCGTCCTGCTCCGTCACCGCGAAACCCATGGCGCGAGCGAAGGGATAGCCGCCGAGCAGTGTGTACGCTCCTTCGCCCGCCTCACCGGGAGCCACCTTCTCCAGCAGCCGCAGCGCGAGCTCGACCTGGCAGAACAGGGACGGCCTGGTTTCCTGCAGCTCCAGCGGTAGCCCGCTCCAATGGCGTCCCAACTCCGCGGTGACGCCCCGGTACCAGGTGGTCCGATCACGCATGCCGGTCTCCTTCCGTCCTTCGGCGCCGGCGCAGTAGCTCGGCGGCGAGCCGTACGAGGTCGTCGTCGGTGAGCAGCCGGACGGCCCGGGCCTCGGGCGGCCGGTTGCGCTCGAACGTGGCGACATAGCCCGGACGGTCGGCGACGCGATGCCGCGGCACCACCCAGTACGCCTCGTCGTAGGGCGGGGTCGGCCGCACGGGACGGGCGGCCATCCCGAGCAGCCGGGGACTGGCCCAGTCCTTCACGTCCACCGCCCACACCGTCCCGGACGGGAACGTGACGTGCAGGTCGTAGCTGTCGAACCCCGGCCACATCCGTATGACCAGGCCGAGTTCGACGAGCGCGCGCGCCAGGTCCATCTCGGCCCGGCCGGGGCCGGTGACGAACTGGCGCAGTGGCCGCCGCAGCTGGAGGACTTCGCCGACCTCTTCCGGGAACAGCCGCCGGCCGACCGGCGGTGGCCCCTGGCGGCGGCACCAGTCCCGCTCGCACCACCACGTCCCTTCACGGGTCGGTGTGAGCAGCGTCCGGCACCGGCCGCAGGTCGCGTAGGCGCCGTCGTGCAGGTGGCTTGCCGGCACCGGCTGGTAGATCCAGCCGATGAGGTCGCGCACCGGCTCCATCAGCAGGTCGGCGGCCACCTCGAACGCCTCGGCGGACGTGAGCACCGGCCGGTCGACCAGCAGATCCCGGAACGCGCTGTAGCTCTGCTCTTCGCCGTACTCCTGACACATCCGCAGCGCGGCGCGGATCACCTCCCCTTCCAGGTGCTCCCCGGCCGCATCGGGGCCGAGCTTCGCCCACTCGTGGCACAGCTCCGTCGGCCGCGCCGAATCGCCGTCGAGGAGCCGGTCGTCCGGCCCGACCGTGTCGTCGGCAAGGTCGAGCGGCCAGTCCGACAGAGGCCGGTTCGCGCACCAGTCGAGCAACTGCGCGAGGCTTCGCGGTGGGTCGGCACCGCGCAGCAGGCAGGCGAGCACGGTCCGGTCCAGCGCGCGCTGTGCCTCGGCCGGGTACGGCATCGCGAACGCTTCGAGGTCGGTCTTCTCCTCCAGGTCGATGAGCCCCTTGGCGAGCGTGTGCAGCAGGACGACGCCGCCATGCGCGGCCCAGCCGGAGGGTTCTGGGGTACTCGTGATCGCAGCCATGGTCACCTTCCGTTCGTCTGGGCTCGTCCGGCCTCACACCAGGTGAGCGCCTCGCATCCTGTGCAGTGGCCTCCGGGGGACGGTGCGTAGGTTTCGTCCGCCGTCCACGGATCGGCGAGCCTGGCCACGACGGCCCGCGCCTGAGTGAGCGTCGGCTCGTCGAACGGGTCGATGACCTCGCAGGCCGCCCCGTGCTCGTAGAGGACTTCCAACTCGATGCGCGATCGCCGGGGATCCCCGCCCGGGATGCCGGCCGCCATCAGCACGACCGCGAGGGCGAGCTGCGGATAGCTCTCCAGCAGCGGCCGGCCCTCCCACAGCGGAGTGGCGGACGTCTTGGTCTCCCTCCACACCCAGCCCCCGGTATCGGTGTAGAGGAGGTCGGGATCGGCGATGACGACGGCGTCGGCCACCGGGTCATAGGCGGTGAGCCTCGGCTGAGCCCGGACCTGCTCCCGGTCCGGCAATCCGTCCAGGGGACAGACTCCGCGATGCTGCGCCAGCATCCGCAGCGCCGGACCCGTCTCGCCCTCGGCGAGCCCGGGCAGTGCCGTCGGCAGGGGCAGATCGCGGCAGCCGCGCTCGGTGCGCTGCCCGCCATGGCGTTCGTTGAGGACGGCGTCCACGGCCCTGCCACGCCGGATCGCGGGGTTCTCCGGTTGGTCCGCCTTGAGGTGGAGCACGCGCGTAAGGTGAAACCTGGCCGGACAGTCGTCATGAACCCGGAGATCCGCCGCCGAGACACTCCGTCTTCTGCGCGGCCGGGACGGCGCCGGAACTCCCAGCAGGCCGGGTGCGCGTGTCGGCTGCGGGCAACCGGTCAGGCACTCACAGTTCACGCAGTCGGAACCGGGGTTGAGTTCCGTGCGTCCGATCAGACGCCTCAGCGCCGGTTGCGCCAGCGACTCGTACCGCCGGGAGACCTCGTGTGCATCCCAGTCGGCGAGCACCCGTACCTCGCCGTCCCCGCATCCGACCGCGATCACTCTGACCCTGGCCGGCACGTCGGCATGCCCGCCCGTCTCCTGGTAGGGGCGGCCGAACCTCGCCTTCGCCGAGACGCCGGTCAGAGCCACGGCAGCGGCTGCGGCGATCTCCGCAGGAGGGCGGTCCTCCTTCACCGAGTTCACGGACGGCAGCCACAGTTCCCGCGTCCCGCCGTCCGCAGAGGCGTAGCGGCGCCCCCACGCAGTGCGCTCGTATCGGCGCGCGCCTCGGGCGTCGGGCACGGTGAGCCTGCTGATCGCCACCCACTCCTCCCGGACCGGGAAGGTGGCGGGACGGCCCGCCGCGCGGCGGGACTCCTCCTCGGTCGTGCGTGCTGCCAGGTAGTTCGTCACGGCGGTCTCGGCCCAGGCCCGGTGGGATGGGTGGCAGCTCCGGAACGTCCAGGGCTCCGCCAGCGCCGCGCCGACTTCCTTCTTCCGGTGCTCGATGAGGTCGAGCGCGTCCATCACCGGCTTGAGCGCGAAGTCGACGATCGGCTTACGGCGCACGCGGTTCGGATCGACCACCAGCGGCCGGGCGCGGAGCGACCGGCCGTGCGGGCAACCGCGCGGCTCGTCCCGGAGCAGCGGCAGCCCGACCCGGACGAGCCCGGCATCGCCCTCGGTGCCCGGAGGTAGCTCGCTCACACTCACTCCCGTTGTCTGTGAACTTAGTTCAGTTCTGTGTACACCAATCAGTGTGCCACACTGTCTACCGGCATCAGGATGGAAATCGGCAAGTTCACGTCACGGGGAGAAGGACATGGAGCCGAACGATCTGCTCCAGGGCAGGTTCCGGGTGGAAGAGTTCCTCGGCAGCGGAGGCATGGGCGAGGTCTGGACCGCACGGGAGGTGGAGACCGGCCGCCTTGTCGCGGTCAAGATCCTCCGTTCCGCACGCGCGAACGGGGGGCGGTCGTCCAGGGAGCGCACCAGGCACTTGAGGATGCTGGAAGGCCGATTCGAACGCGAATGTGATCTGCTCCAGCGGTTCAGGTGCGACCGGATTCCGCGCCTGCTGGCGCGCGGCAACGATGGGCTCGACCCCTACCTGGTCATGGAGCACGTGGACGGCGTCCCCATGGACGAGTTCCGCCGACGCCACACGCTGTCTCCCCGGAGCGTCGCCGCGCTCATGACTCAGCTCCTGGAGTCGATCGCCTATGCGCACGCGAACGGCGCCGTCCACCGCGACGTCAAGCCGCACAATGCGATCGTGGCGAAAGACGGCAAGGTCCACCTGATCGACTTCGGGATCGCCTTCCTCACCGACCCGGACGCGACGCGCTACACCGAGGACGGCCACACACCCGGCAGCCCCGGCTACCGCGCCCCCGAACTGATCCGGTCGAGCGACACCGTCACCTTCGCGGCCGACGTCTACGGCGCCGGAGGCGTCATGTTCCTGCTCCTCACCGGGCGCCCACCGTTCCTCAAGCGGACCGACCGCACTATCGACGAGCAGCATCTCTACGACCCGCCGCCGCGCGTCAGCGAGTTCGTGGACCATGTGGACCCCGGCATAGACGAGATCGTGGACCGGATGCTGGCGAAGGAACCGGCATCCCGTCCGACGCCCGAGGAGGTCATCAGGGTCCTGGTGCCGCATCTGCCCCGGCCCGGGGACGCGGCCCCCAACCCCGGGCTCGACCCGGACCCGACGCTGCCCTTCCGCATCCCGGACGCCCTGGAACGTCCCGCCGAGACGGGGCGGGCGCCCCGCCGTGGACGGGGACGGCGGCGTCCGGGGGCGGACCGTCCGAGCCGCCACGAGTATGACGAGCTCGTTGTTCAGGCCGCCGATGAGATCGAGGCGGGCGAACCCGGCCCGGCGACCGCCCGGCTGGACGCGACGCTGGAGGAGGTCCGGCGCGCCTGGGGTCTCGATTACCTGCCCATTGCACGGGCCTGCCTGCGCTGCGGGGATGCGGCGCGGCTCGAAGGCATCATGGCGCGAGCCAGGGCCCGCTACCGGGACGCTGAGCGGCAGGCGGCCGGCGACCCGACCCGGGAGGGGGAGGAGATCCTGCTGGAGGCGCGGATCGGCCTCGCCGAATGCCTGATCGCCGATGAGCTTCTCGATGAGGGCGTCGCAGGCTGGTCGGACACCGCCCGCGCGTTGCTGGCACTCACCCCCGTTCCGGCGACGCTCGTGCGCCGGTTGCGCGAGATCGCGCTCGAACTCCGGGAACGCGGTCATGGTGCCGCGATCCAGGCACTTCTGGACCGGCTCCCCAGCGCCTAGGACTCGCCTGGGTGCAGATGCCCGGCTGCGAGGAGCCCGCCGAGCGTGTCGCCCAGCGCAGTCCCGGTCTCGGCCAGCCGGCGCAGTGACCCCGTGAACGTCGCCAGCTCGCGGAAGAGTTCGCCGTAGTGCCGCTGTTCGTCCAGCGGCAGCCGGGGCACCTCGAGACGCCGGATGTCGATGCGGGACGACGTCGACGCGTGCCCGCCGGCCCGCCGCGCGTTCGCCGGCGTCCGCAGACAGCCCGCCAGGTACCAGGGATCGAGCTGCTCGCGATCGGGACGTACGGCCATGAGCTGCGCGCCCAGGACCACCTGCTCCGGCTCCTGCACCCAGGCGTCGAAGGCGCGCTGGGCGCCGACCACGACGATGTCGCCGGGCTCGGCGACGGTGAGCTCGGCATCCTGGAAGGTGCGGGCGCCGACCCAGTTCCGGGCCCGGTCGCCGGACATGAGGTCGTGCATCGAAAGGAACCGGAACGCGTCCTCGGGACGGTCGCCGCGGCCGAGCAGCTCGTCGGGCACCGGATGCCCCGGCCGGATGGTCACCGCCCCGCCCCGCTCCAGCTCGGCGACCGACACCGATGGCAACCGGGCTCCAGAGGACGGGCCGAGTGCCGACAGCATCCGACTGAGGTCGGCCACCTGCTCCAGACGCGCGCGAAATTCCGCCCACGCCTCCCGGAGTTCGGCGCCGGACGCGGCCGGCCCCGTGCCGGCGACATGCCGCGCGGGCGACAGGTCCACCTCGCCGCCGAGCAGTTCGATCGGGGGAAGCACGCGGGCCGCGTCCACCTGCCCACCTTGGAGCGCGGCCACGGCACGGTCGCGGACGGCGCCCCAGTCGATCACGGCACGCCCGCCGGACGACGTCGTCCGGCAGTCGCCGGTGTCCACCAGCAGCACGCCGTCGTCGGCTCCCACTCCAGGCGGCCGCCGCACCACCCAGAGGTGCAGGCCGACGCCGTAGGGGGCTGCCGCGCCCACCGGTAGCGCGACGACCGCTCGCAACGCCCCCGTGCGCAGCAGATTGGAGCGGATCCGGCGGCCGGCCCGGCGCGTCGCCACGGTGGGCGGCAGGAGCAGCACGCCCGTCCCGTCCGGTGAGAGGGACGCGATGACCTCCTGCACCCACGCCAACTCGGACTCCGAACGCGGCGGAAGCCCGAAGGCCCAGCGCGGGTCGGTGGTCAGTTCCTCCTGACCCCAGTCGCGTTCGTTCGTCGGCGGGCTGCAGAGCACGACGTCCACGTCTGCGTTCGCGTGTGTGCCGCCGCGCAACGAGTCCGTGGCCTTGACCTCGATCCGCCGATTGCCGTTCTCGATGCTGAGCCGGGCGGCAGCCACTGCGGCCATGACCGCGTCTGCGTCCTGTCCGACGAGCCGCGCGCTCTGCCACTGCCGGGCCGCCGCGATTAGCAGTGTCCCCGTTCCGCACGCCGGATCCAGGACGGTGCGAACCTGCCGGGTGGTTGCAGCCGCGATCTCGGCCATCACCGAGGCGAGCGGTTCCGCCGTGGTGGCGATCTGCCGGACGTGAGCGGTCAGCCACCGGTCGAGGAGGAACCAGAAGACCTCGGCGGTTCCCTCCTCCCGCGCCACCGCCCGCGAGTCCTCGAGCAGCGCCTGTTCAACCGGACCGAGCTGCAATTCCGGGGCCACGATGTTCCCGTCGCCGGCGCCGAGCCCGAGCGCTGCGATGACCCGTCCCATGGCGTCCCGGTCGCCGAGTGCGTCGAATCGAGGCCACAGCCGTTCCAGCAGGCCGGCGGGGGCCTTGAACCGGTTGTTCGCGCGTAGCCAGGTCTCGACTTCCGGCAGGGAGAACTGCGGGCTGGTGTCGGTCCCGCCGATGGGAGCGGGAAAGGTGTCATGGCGCCGCCGCCAGTTGCTGACGGCAGCCCGTCCCACCCCGGCGATGCGGGCGATCTCGGCGAGGGTCACCGACACCGCCGGCTCGTCGGTCTCCGGCATCCGTCCTCCACGCGCGGTGGGTCGCGCATCTGTCCCAGTCTGCCGGTCCTTCCGGCGTTGACTGAGTTTACTTGCCGGCCGCCCGGAGAAACCGTCGCCCCCGACCCATGATCGCGACCGAATTATCGGCCCAGAAGGTCATGGATGCAGAAATCGCAGACATTCGATCATGACGCTCCGAATGACACTGCTCATCGTTAGGGTGTCAGGGTGCTGGGATACGGGCTTGAGTTGTGGGAACGTTCGATCTTGCGTCACCTGCTCAGTGCGAAGCTGCCCGAATTGCACGGTAACGCCTTCGAAGAGTTCTTCCATGACGTGATGTCCGTTCGATATAGCGCCTACCTCGACGTGGCCACCCATGGGAAACTCGGAGACCTCGGAGCCGACGGGATGATGGTCCATGAACGGCGGCTCTACGCCTGCAACGGTCCGGAGGTCGACAAGCCGGCGAAGGTGGGCGACAAGGTCAAGAAGGACTTCGCCAAAGCCATGAAGAAGCGCGGCGGCGACTTCGACGTCTACGTCTTCGTCCACAACAACCGCAGGGGCATGCACCCGCAGGTGAGCAAGGCCCTCACCAGCCTGCAGAAGGACAACCCCGGCATCAGGTTCGAGAACTTCGGCCACCGGCGCTTCTACAACGAGTTCTGCCGCTTGGAGCGGCAGCAGATCGAGGACCTTCTCGGCCCCCTCCCCGTACAGAAGGTCGTCACCGGCGTCGCCCTGGAAGACGTGCTGCCGCTCCTGACTCACCTGTCCGAGGAGCGGCGCCCGACGCGCGGTCTGCCCGACATCCCTGTACCGTCCGCCAAGAAGATCAAATACAACACCTTCTCGCCGGACGTCGAGGACCTGCTGAGGCAGGCGCTCAAGTACGTCCCGTGCGTGCACACCTACTACGACAACTGCCGGGCCCCGGGCGAACGCGACGAGGTCGCCGCTGCCTTCAGAGACCACTACCTGATGCTCGCGGAGATACACGAGGCGCCGGACGACATCTTCGACGAGCTCGAGTGCTACATCCTGGGCAACGAGCGCGCGGACTTCCAGATGAGCTTGAACGCCCGAGTCGTGCTGATGTACTTCTTCGAGGAATGCGACATCTTCAAGCTGCCGCCTGTCGGGTGGCAGTCCGTCCCGGCGGCCAGGAGCGAAGGATGATCGTCCCGACCAAGGGGATCGCCCCGCAGCGGGCATTGCTCGCGGTGGGCGCGCAGCTCGTCCTCGCCACGGGACGGCAGCCCGTCACGATCACGCAGGCGTGGCGGCGTCTTCTGACCTGGCGGGAGGAGAACCGGCACAAGGCGCCGATTCCGTTCTGGTGGTTCGCTCTCGCCCTGGATGTGCTGTACGCGCTCGGCCTGGTCGACTTCGACGCGGAGAGCGATCTCCTCATCTTCAAGGCGAGGCCCGATGTTCCATAGGCTCGGGTCCGACGATGAGCGGTTCAAGACCCTGCACTTCCAGCCGGGGCTCAACCTGGTCCTCGCCGAGCGTGAACGCCGGTCCACGGACACCGACAGCCGCAATGGGACCGGGAAGACCAGCATGGTGGAACTGCTCCACTTCCTCCTCGGGGCGACGACGCAGAAGACATCGGTGTGGGCGCACAAGGCGCTGCACCGGCATACCTTCGAGCTGCTCATGGACTGGCCGGGCAGGCACGATCGTGTGAGGATCCGGAGCCTGTCAAACTCGTTGAGACAGTTCAGGCTGCGGGTTGGGCCTGGTTGTTCTCCTGGTTCTTGTCCTTGGGTGGTTCGTTTATCCAGGCCTTGTCGGGCAGTTCGGGCGGGACGGGCCTGGTGTGGAACCGTTCGGGGTTGGCGGTGTAGGCGGCGGCCAGTACCTTGCAGCGGCGGTCTCGGATCTTGGTCGCGGTGCCGTCATGGA
>NZ_SMJW01000091.1 GCF_004348335.1 Actinomadura bangladeshensis
GGAGGCGGGTCCGGGGTCGTTCGGAAGGTTATCAGCGGGCGGTGGCGTGCTCACGGCGGAACGCTAACCGGGCTGTTCGACAAAAGAGTCAATTCCGGCAGATGTCGGCCAACTTGTGATCAAGCCTCCGGATCGGCCGGGCCGGGCGGCCCGGCCGATCCGTGCGGCCGTTGACGCGGGCGTCCGGGCGGGTCAGGCGAGCGGCGAGTGCGGCTCGTCGTTCTCCGCGTTGATCACCTGCATCACCGCGTTGATCAGCGCCAGGTGGGTGAACGCCTGCGGGAAGTTGCCGAGGTGCCGGCCGGTGTGCGGGTCGATCTCCTCGGCGTACAGCTGCAGCGGGCTCGCATACGACAGCAGCTTCTCGCACAGCGCCCGCGCCCGCTCCAGCTCGCCGATCATCACCAGCGTGCTGACCAGCCAGAACGAGCAGATCGTGAACGTGCCCTCGTCGGACTCGAACCCGTCGTCGGTCTCGGTGGCCCGGTAGCGCAGGACGAGGTCGTCCTCCGACAGCTCGTCGGCGATGGCGAGGACGGTCTCGCGCACCCGCTTGTCGTCGGCGGGCAGGAAGCCGAGCAGCGGGATCAGCAGCGCCGAGGCGTCCAGCGCCGTCGCGCCGTAGTGGGCGGTGAACACGCCCCGCTCGTCCAGCGCGTTCGCGAGCACGTCCGCGTGGATCTCGTCGGCGGCGGCCTGCCAGCGCCGCGCCCGGTCCTGGTCGCCGCGGATGCGGGCGAGCCGGGCGCCGCGCTCGGCCGCCACCCAGCAGAAGATCTTGGACGAGGTGAAGTGCTGCGGCTCGCCGCGCACCTCCCACATCCCGCAGTCGGGGGTGCGCCAGTTGGCGAGCGCGTCCTCCACCTGCTTGATGATGATCTTCCAGAGCCGGTCGTCGAGCCGGTCCCGCTTGCGCACGAACAGGTAGATGGAGCCGATGATCGCGCCCCACACGTCGTGCTGCGCCTGCATGTACGCCTCGTTGCCGATGCGCACCGGACGGGCGTTGTCGTAGCCGGTGAGGTGCTCCAGCGTCGACTCGGGCAGCTCCTCCCGCCCGTCCAGCCCGTACATGATCTGCAGCTTGCCCTCGGCCGCCTCGGCGACGTCGGTGATGAAGTAGAAGAAGTCGTTGGCCTCCCAGTCGTAGCCGAGGGTGTAGAACGCCCACAGCGCCATCGTGGAGTCGCGGATCCAGGTGTAGCGGTAGTCCCAGTTGCGGTCGCCGCCCGGCGTCTCCGGCAGCGACGTCGTCGCGGCCGCCGCGACCGCGCCCGACGGCGCGAACGTCAGGCCCTTCAGCGTCAGCGCGCTGCGCTGCAGGTGGCTGCGCCACGGATGGTCGGGGAAGCGGCCCCGGTCGAGCCAGTGCTGCCAGTGGTGGACGGTCCAGACGAGCCGCTCCTGCGCCTCCTCCCACGACGACGGCGCCGCGTGCTCGCTCCACGACAGCGCCACGAACCGGGACTCGCCCTGCTTCAGCAGCGTCCGGGACGTGGCGAGCGACCCCTCGAACCCGACGTTCATGTCGGTGCTGAGCCGCAGCCCGACGCCGTTGCCGCGTGCGACGGCCTCGTGGTAGCCGGCGCCGGTGTGCTCCCAGCGCGCCGGCGTCTGGCCGTAGTCGAACACCGGCATGCAGTCGAGCCGGACCTGGACCTGCCCGTTCACGCACCGCACCATCCGCAGCAGGACGTGGTCGGCGTCGTAGTCCGTCGGCGCCCTGCGGTGCGTGTGGGACCGCTCCGTCTCGTGGTGCCACGGGCCCATCAGCAGCGCGTCCGTCACCACGAGCCAGCCCCCGTGCACCCACCAGGTGGTCTCCATGACCATGGTGCCGGGGATGTAGCGCTGCGCGGCGGGCACCTCCACGCCCGCCGGGCCGACCCGGAAGTACCCCGCGTCGCGGTCCAGGATGGACCCGAACACGCTGGGCGAGTCCATCTTCGGCAGGCACATCCACTCGATGTTGCCGCTGGGCGCGACCAGTGCGGTCGTCTCGCAGTCGGACAGGAACCCGAAATCGGCTATCGGGGCGAACGGATCCCCCGCGCGGCCGCCGGCGACCTTCGGCCTCACAACGCCACCTCCTTGATCTCCATCATCCCCTCTTCCCGGCAGTGAACGCGCCAGCGGCGCGCGACCGCGTCCCCGGCCGGGGGGCGGAGCGCGGTGTGGTGTCGGTCTCCCCAGTGGAATAGACCATTATCTGCGGTCTGAGCTGGGAAAACTCCGTCCGGCGCACCGGGCGCCGAGCAACCGCGCGCGGCGCGGGTACAGTCCCGGCAAACAGTGCAGCGGACCCGCTTCTGCCTGGGGGAACGCGATGAAGCGCGCCCCCGGTGCGGGTGGGCCGGAACTGTCACTGGGTGGAACCGGAGCGAGAAGGAGCTCCCCGTGCCGAAGTTCGTGTACGACTTCACTGAGGGAAACAAGGACCTCAAGGATCTGCTGGGCGGCAAGGGCGCCAACCTGGCCGAGATGACCAACCTCGGACTGCCCGTGCCCCCCGGGTTCACGATCACCACGGAGGCCTGCCGGCACTACCTCGAGCACGGGAACCTGCCCGAGGGGCTGGCGGACGAGGTGAACGCGCATCTCGCCGACCTCGAGTCCGCGATGGGCAAGAAGCTCGGCCAGAGCGACGACCCGCTGCTGGTGAGCGTGCGGTCCGGCGCCAAGTTCAGCATGCCGGGAATGATGGAGACCGTCCTCAACGTGGGCCTGAACGACGAGTCCGTGCACGGCCTCGCCGCTCAGGCGGGCGACGAGCGGTTCGCCTGGGACTCCTACCGGCGGCTGATCCAGATGTTCGGCAAGACGGTGCTGGACATCGACGGAGACCTGTTCGAGGAGGCCATCGAGGACGTCAAGCGCGCCCGCGGCAGCGACCAGGACGCCGACCTGGTCGCCGACGACTTCAAAGAGCTCGTCGACCGGTTCAAGGGGATCGTGCGGCGGCAGACGGGGAGGGGCTTCCCGACCGACCCGCGCGAGCAGATGGACCTCGCCGTCAAAGCGGTGTTCGACTCGTGGAACGCCGACCGGGCGATCCTGTACCGGCGGCAGGAGCGCATCCCCGTCGACCTCGGTACCGCCGTCAACATCTGCTCGATGGTGTTCGGCAACATGGGCCTGGACTCGGGGACCGGCGTCGCGTTCACCCGCGACCCCGCGTCCGGCCAGCAGGGCATCTACGGCGACTACCTGCAGAACGCGCAGGGCGAGGACGTCGTCGCCGGCATCCGCAACACGGTGCCGCTGACCGAGCTGGAGCGCATCGACAAGGCGTCCTACGACCGGCTTCTCGAGATCATGGAGACGCTGGAGAACCACTACCGCGACATGTGTGACATCGAGTTCACGATCGAGCGCGGGAAGCTGTGGATGCTGCAGACCCGAGTAGGCAAGCGGACCGCCGCCGCGGCGTTCCGCATCGCCTGCCAGCTGCTCGACCAGGGGCTCATCGACGTGGACGAGGCCGCCCGCCGCGTCACCGGCGGCCAGCTCGCGCAGCTGATGTTCCCCCGCTTCGCGAGCCGGGTGGACGGCGTCCGCAAGCTCACCAAGGGCATGAACGCCTCGCCGGGCGCGGCCGTCGGCAAGGCCGTGTTCAGCTCCGCCCGCGCGGTGGAGCTCGCCGAGCGGGGCGAGGACGCCATCCTCGTCCGCCGCGAGACCAACCCCGACGACCTGGCCGGCATGGTCGCGGCCAAAGGCGTCCTGACCTCGCGCGGCGGCAAGACCTCGCACGCCGCCGTCGTCGCGCGCGGCATGGGCAAGACCTGCGTGTGCGGCGCCGAGGAACTGGACGTCGACGTCAAGAACGGGCACTTCACCGCCCCCGGCGGGGTGACCGTGCGCGAGGGCGACGTCATCTCGATCGACGGGTCGTCCGGCGACGTCTACCTCGGCGAGGTCCCCGTCGAGGACTCGCCCGTCGTCCGGTACTTCGAGGGCGAGCTGACAACGGAGGAGGGCGGCGACCTCGTCAAGGCCGTCGACCGCGTCATGAAGCACGCCGACGCGCGCGCCGCGCTGAAGGTGCGGGCGAACTCCGACAACCCGGAGGACTCCGCGCGCGCCCGCCGGTTCGGCGCCGCCGGGATCGGGCTGTGCCGCACCGAGCACATGTTCCTCGGCGACCGGCGGCAGCTCATCGAGGAGCTCGTCCTCGCCGAGGACGACGCCGAGCGGCAGGCCGCGCTGGACGCCCTGGAGCCGCTGCAGAAGAGCGACTTCGAGGGCATCTTCGAGGCGATGGACGGGCTGCCCGTCACGATCCGGCTCATCGACCCGCCGCTGCACGAGTTCCTTCCCGACATCACCGAGCTGTCGGTCAGGGTCGCGCTCGCGGGCGACGGCGCCGACGCCAAGGACCGGAGGCTGCTCGAGGCGGTCAACCGGCTGCACGAGCAGAACCCTATGCTCGGACTGCGCGGCGTGCGGCTCGGTTTGGTGATTCCCGGCCTGTTCGCCATGCAGGTGCGCGCGATCGCCGAGGCGGCGGCGGCCCGCAAGCAGGCGGGCGGCGACCCGCGGCCGGAGATCATGATCCCGCTCGTCGGCGCGGTGCAGGAACTGGAGGCCGTCCGCGACGAGGCGCGCGGCATCCTGGACGGGGTGCGGGAGTCCACCGGCGTCGACGTCCCGGCGCTGATCGGCACCATGATCGAGCTGCCGCGGGCGGCGCTCACCGCCGGGCAGATCGCCGAGGCCGCCGAGTTCTTCTCCTTCGGCACCAACGACCTCACCCAGACGACGTGGGGCTTCTCCCGCGACGACGTCGAGGCGGCGTTCTTCTCCCGCTACCTCGAACTCGGCATCTTCGGGGTGTCGCCGTTCGAGACGCTGGACCGGGAGGGCGTCGGGCGGCTCGTCCGCATCGCCGCCGAGGAGGGCCGCAAAGCACGGCCCGGCATCAAGCTCGGCATCTGCGGCGAGCACGGCGGCGACCCCGACTCGGTGCACTTCTGCCACGAGGTCGGCCTGGACTACGTGTCCTGCTCGCCGTTCCGCATCCCGGTCGCCCGGCTGGAGGCCGGCCGCGCCGCCATCGCGGCGGCGGACGCCTCGGGAGGCGGCGGCAGCCGCTGACGTCCGCGGCCGGCGGCCGGTTCCCGCACACGGTGAACCGGCCGCCGGCGCGCGTGTGGGTTCCGTTACACGCGGTATGTGTGAACTTCGGACGCGAGCCGGACCATCTCAATAGTGTGTCCGATGCGATGACGTTGGAAGTGGAATTGCCGGAGACCCAGCCCGAAGAGCCCGCCGCCGAAGAGCGCGGCGAGCGTGGGGACCGCCCGCGCAAGCGCCGCCGGTCGCCCTGGTTCACGATCCCGATGAGCGTCCTCATCGGCCTGCTGGCGATCGTCGTGCTGACCCCGCTGACCGTCGGCGCGCGGATCTGGCACCAGGCCCGGCAGGACGAGCGTCCCCGCTCCGACGCGATCATCGTGCTGGGCGCCGCGCAGTACAACGGGGTGCCGTCCCCGACGCTGAAGTGGCGGCTGCAGCACGCCCTCGACCTGTACCGCGACGGTGTCGCGCCCGCCATCGTCACCGTCGGCGGCAAGGCGCCCGGCGACAACTACACCGAGGCCGGCGCCGGCCGCGCCTGGCTGATCAAGGAGGGCGGGGTGCCCGCGTCCAAGGTCTTCGCGGTGCCCGTCGGGCGGGACACCCTGGAGAGCCTGAAGGCCGCCGGCGCCGAGTTCGACCGGCACCACTGGGACTCCGCGGTGATCGTCACCGACCCGTGGCACGGGCTGCGCTCCAAGAAGATGGCCGCGGACCAGGGCATCGAGGCCGCCGCCTCGCCGACGCGCAGCGGCCCCAGCGTGCAGACCCGCGACACCCAGTTCAACTACATCGTCCGGGAGACCGGCGGCTACCTGTCGTACGTGCTGCTGGGCAAGAGCGTCCAGGTGCCGGACGAGACCGTCAAGCGCATCCGCATCGACCCGTCCGGGACTCCGGCGCCGTCGTCCTCCGTCCCGCCGAGCCGCTGAACCGGCGGGCCGCCGGACCGGGCGCGCCCGCTTACCCTGGATAGGGCCATGACGAGCAACATCATCGAGGGCTACACCGCGCCCGACCGCCGGCGGTGGGCGCCCGAACCGGCCAAGCGCCGCGACCGGACGGCGTTCGAACGCGACCGGGCCCGCGTGCTGCACAGCGCCGCCCTGCGGCGGCTGGCCGCCAAGACGCAGGTCGCCTCGCCCGGCGCGGACGCGGCGGCCGACACCGTGCAGAGCCTGCGCACCCGGCTGACCCACTCGCTGGAGTGCGCCCAGGTCGGCCGGGAGCTGGGCAAGTCCCTCGGCTGCGACCCCGACCTGGTCGAGGCGGCGTGCCTGTCGCACGACATCGGGCACCCGCCGTTCGGCCACAACGGCGAGTACGCGCTGGACATCGTCGCCCGCGACTGCGGCGGCTTCGAGGGCAACGCGCAGAGCCTGCGCGTCCTGACCCGGCTGGAGCCGAAGTCGTTCGCGCCGGACGGCCCGCCCCTGCACGGCCGCAGCGTCGGCCTCAACCTGACCCGCGCGGCGCTGGACGCCGCGATCAAGTACCCGTGGCCGCAGGCCGAGGCGGTCAACGGGAAGTTCGGCGTCTACGACGACGACATGGACGTCGCCGCCTGGGTCCGCGAGGACGCGCCCGCGGGCCGGACCTGCTTCGAGGCGCAGGTCATGGACTGGAGCGACGACGTCGCCTACTCCGTCCACGACCTGGAGGACGCGCTGGTCGCCGGGCACGTCGACTTCGCCCGGCTCGCCGACCCGGCCGAGCGCCGGCTCGTCGCCGCCACCGCGGAGAAGCTGTACTGCCCGGGTGCCGACCTCGGCGAGCTCGAGGAGCGCTTCGCCGCGCTGCTCGCCGAGCCGTGCTGGCCGGACCGCTACGACGGCACCCCGCGCAGCCTCGCCGCGCTGAAGAACCTGACCAGCACGCTGATCGGGCGGTTCTGCCTGGCCGCCGAGACCGCGACCCGCGAGGCCTACGGCGACCGGCCGCTCACCCGGTACGCGGCGGAGCTGATCGTCCCGCGCGTGCCGCGGATGGAGAACGCGCTGCTCAAGGGCATCACGGCGCACTACGTGTGGATCAGCCACGAGGAGATCAGGGCCCGCCAGCGGACGCTGATCACCGAGCTGGCCGAGCTGATGCTGGCCGGCGCGCCCGGCAGCCTGGACCCCGGGTTCCGGGAGGCGTTCACCCGCGCCGCCGACGACGCGGCCCGGCTGCGCGCCGTCGTCGACCAGATCGCCTCGCTGACCGATCTCTCCGCGATGGCCCGGCACCGGATGCTGGGCGGCCGTCCGCACTGATCGGGGGCGTTTCCCCGCGGTTGAGGCGTGCGAATACGTGCGGACGCGCCCGGCGACGGCCCTTGTCTCGGCACAGGGGCGCCTGTAGGGATAGCTACAAGTCAACTACAGGAGGTCGCCATGCCCGAGGAGACGTTCGTCATCGCCGGCGCGAGCCTGGCCGGAGCCAAGGCGGCGGAGACGCTCCGCGAGGAGGGTTTCACGGGCAGGATCCTGCTGGTGGGCGAGGAGATCGAGCGGCCGTACGAGCGTCCGCCGCTGTCCAAGGGCTTCCTCCTGGACAAGGAGCCCCGCGAGAAGGCGCACGTCCACGAGCCCGACTGGTACGACAAGCACAACGTGGAGTTGCGGCTCGGCATGTCCGTGGCCTCGATCGACCGGGGGGCGCACGAGGTGCGCCTGTCCACGAAGGAGCCGGTCTCCTACGACAGGCTGCTGCTGGCGACCGGTGCGTCCCCGCGCCGCCTGGAGGTGCCCGGCTCCAAGCTGCAGGGCATCCACTACCTGCGCACGATGGCCGACTCGGCGGCGCTGAAGCAGGCGCTCGCGCACGGCGGGCGGCGCGTGGTGATCGCGGGCGCGGGCTGGATCGGGCTGGAGACGGCCGCCGCCGCCCGCTCCCACGGCAACGAGGTGACGCTCATCGACCCGGAGCCGACGCCGCTGCACGCCGCCATGGGGCCCGAACTCGGCGGCGTGTTCGCCGACCTGCACCGCGAGCACGGCGTCATCCTGCGGATGGACGACGGCGTCGCCGGGTTCTGGGGCGCCGGGCAGGTGTCGGCGGTCGTCACCTCCGGCGGCGCCGAGGTCCCCGCGGACGTCGTGATCGTCGGCATCGGGGTGCGGCCCAACACCCGGCTCGCGGAGGAGGCCGGGCTGGAGGTCTCCGACGGCGTGCTCGTCGACCAGTCGCTGCGCACGTCCGACCCCGACATCTTCGCCGCCGGGGACGTCGCCAACGCGTTCAACCCGCTGCTCGGACGGCGGATCCGCGTGGAGCACTGGGCGAACGCGCTGAACGGCGGGCCCGCCGCCGCCCGCGCCATGCTCGGGCAGGACGTCGTCTACGACCGGATCCCGTACTTCTTCAGCGACCAGTACGACCTCGGCATGGAGATGTCGGGCGTCGCGTCGCCGGGGGAGTACGACGAGGTCGTCCACCGGGGCGACCGCGAGTCGCGGGAGTTCATCGCGTTCTGGCTGTCGGGCGGCCGGGTCGTCGCCGGGATGAACGTCAACGTGTGGGACGTCACCGGGGACGTCCAGGCGCTGATCCGCTCCGGCCGCACCGTGGACGCCGCCCGCCTCGCCGACCCGGAGGTGCCGCTGGCCGACCTCGCCTGATTGAAATGGAATGTCCCGATCGGGCGTTCCATCAGACATGTGCACGTCCGCCGCCACTGATCTTTAAGCGGGGTGGTGACTTTCGTATATGTCCTACTCAGGTAAGGTCTGGGTGAGTGAGTACTGTGCAGCGGTCGAGACCGGTCGAAACGGTCTCATCCGCCCCGGCGTACCGGACATTCCTCCGCGAACTGGTGAGCTTCGGCTTCGTGGGGTGCGTCGGCACGCTCATCATGATCTTCGGCGCCAACCTGATGCGCGCGGGGCTGGGCGGCAGCCCGGTCACCAGCGTGGTCGTCCCGACCATCGTGTCGACGCTGACGTCCTACCTGCTCAACCGGCACTGGACGTTCCGGCACCGCGACAGCGACGGCTCCGGCCGGGAAGTCGCGATCTTCTTCGCGCTGAACGGCGTCGGGCTGCTCATCCAGGTGCTGTGCACCGGCTTCACCTACTACACCCTCGGCCTGCACGGCGGGATCGCCTACAACCTCGGCCTGCTCGCCGGCGTCGGCCTCGGCTCGGCCTTCCGCTACTGGTCCTACAAGAAGTGGGTGTTCACCCCCGCCGCCGCGTGAGCGGGGCTCAGCGCCCGGCCGGGACGAGATCCCGGGTCTGGGCCAGCGCCTCGGACAGGACGCCGGCGAGGTCCTGCCCGGTGCCCTGGGAGAAGATCGCGTGGTCGATGCCGCGCTCGGCGAGCCGCCCGACCTTGTCGACGGCCTCGTCCACGGACGGCGTGCCGGTGAAGAGGCTGAGCGAGGTCTTCTCGATCTCGCCGTAGTCGCGTCCCTCGCGCTCGCAGTGCTCCCTCAGGACGTCCAGCTTGCGCGGCAGCTCGTCGCCGTCGAAGAGGTTGCAGGCGTCGGCGTACTCGGCGACGAACCGGAGCGTCTTCTTCTCCCCGCCGCCGCCGATCAGGACCGGCGGGTGCGGGCCGCGCAGCGCGGGCGGCGAGTTCAGCGGCCGCTCCAGCGCGTAGTGCTCGCCCTCGAACGCCGATTCGTCGCCCTTCCACATCCGGTGCGCGATCCGCAGCGTCTCCTCCAGCCGCTCGAACCGCTCGGCGGTCGGCGGGAACCGGACGCCGAGGCCGCGCGACTCCTCCTCGTTCCAGGCCGCGCCGATGCCGAGCCACGCGCGCCCGCCCGACAGGACGTCCAGCGTGGTCACGGTCTTGACCAGGATGCCGGGGTGCCGGTAGGTCACGCCGGTGACCATCGTGCCGAGGGTGATCCGCTCCGTCAGCGCCGCCGCGTAGGCGAGTGCCGAGTAGCCCTCCAGCATCGGCTCCTCCGAAGCGCCGACCCCGCGGATCTGGAAGAAGTGGTCCATCACCCAGAACGAGTGCAGCCCGCCCTGGTCGGCCTCGCGGGCCATCCGGCCGAACACCGGGGCGATCTGCTCCGGCCCGCCGGGAAAGGTGAAGCTGGGAACCTGAAGTCCGATGCGCATGGCAGTCCCTGTCCTCGTAGTTCGCCGTCCCCTCCACTCTGCGATCTGGAGCGCACTCCAGGTCAAGCCGCCCCGCCGCGAGGACGTTGACCTGGAGTGCGCTCCAGGTGCGATCCTGGAGGACGTGAGTTCCTACTCCCCGTCCGAGACCGCCGAGAAGAGCGGTTTCAGCATCGACACGCTGCGTTACTACGAGAAGATCGGGCTGCTGTCGGGCATCGCGCGCAACGCCTCCGGGCGGCGCGTGTTCAGCGACGACGACCTGGCCTGGCTCCACATGCTGCGCTGCCTGCGCGGCACCGGGATGCCGATCGCGGAGATGCTCCGCTACTCCGAGCTCGCCCGCGGCGGCGACGGGACCTTCCAGGAGCGCTTCGACCTGCTCCGGGAGCACGACCGCCGGGTCGAGGAGCAGATCGCCACGCTGCGCGCGCAGCAGCGGCACATCAAATGGAAAATCGAGATGTACCAGGAGGCGGCCTGCGAGGCCGCTCCCGCGCCCGCCTGAGCGGGCACCCGCGCGGCCCGCCCGCAGGCCCGGCCTCTCAGCGCCAGGCGGGGTCCCGTCCCAGCAGGGTGAGCAGGCGCTCCTTCGGTGCCGCGCCGCCCGGGGACGGCAGGGTCGCGGCGAACGACTCGCCGGGGCCCCGGCTCTCCTCGGGCACCAGGGCCGCGACCGTGAGCGACGTCTCGACGAGGTCGTCCGCCGGCTCCCACGGGACGCCGATCGCGGCGGCGACGTCCCACGCGTGGACGACCAGGTCGACGAGGTGGAAGCTGACCGCGAGCGCGGCGGGGAAGCGCCCGCCGAGCTCGGGGAGGGCCAGCTCGGCGTCCAGGGCGACGTCGGCGAAGGCGCGCCCGACGAGTTCTGCGGAGTCCATTGCGGCGGCGTAGGGGTCGTCGCCGAGGTCGCCGCCCCGCCACACGGCCAAGCGCTCGCCCTCGCCCCGCGCCGCCGCGGCGAAGCCCCGGTCCTGGCCGACCTGGTGGCGCAGCAGGCCGTGCAGCGTCCAGTCCGGGCACGGTGTGGGCCGCGCGAGCGCGTCCGGCTTCACGTGCGCCACGGTGGACAGGTACAGGTCCGCCGCGACCTCGCCGAGCAGATCTACGCGCGGGTGCGGGCGGCGATCCTGGACGGGCGGCTCCGCGCGGGCGAGGCGCTGCCCCCGACGCGCGAGATGGCGCGCCGGCTCGCGATCTCCCGCAACACGGTCGGCGTCGCCTACGACCGGCTCGCCGCCGAGGGGTTCCTGACGAGCCGGGCGGGCGCGGGGACGTTCGTCCGGGAGACCGGCTCCGCCGCGCGGGGCGCCCCGGCGGGCGACCCGGCCGGGCTGCCCGCGCTGCGCGAGGCCATCGCCCGGCACGTCGGCGTCTCCCGGTCGGTGCGGGCGGGCGGCGACGACATCGTGGTGACCGAAGGCGTCCAGCAGGCGCTCGACCTGATCGTCCGCGTCCTGCTCGAACCGGGCGACGTGGTGGCCGTGGAGGACCCGGGGTACCCGCCCGTCCGGATGCTGCTGGCCGCGGCCGGGATGCGGGTCCGGGGCGTGCCGGTCGACGCGGAGGGGCTGCGGGTGGACGCGCTGCCCGGCGACGCGCGGGCCGTGTACGTCACGCCGTCCCACCAGTTCCCGCTGGGCATGCCGATGTCGCTGCCGCGCCGCCGGGCGCTGCTGGACTGGGCGCGGCGCCGCGACGTGGTGATCGTCGAGGACGACTACGACACCGAGTACCGGTACGGGGGACGGCCGATCGAGCCGCTGCAGAGCCTCGACGAGGACGGCCGGGTGCTGTACACCGGCACCTTCTCCAAGATCATGCGGCCGGTGCTGCGGCTCGGGTTCCTGGTGGCGCCGCCGTCGCTGCACCGCGCGTTCCGGATGGCGCGGTACGTCTCGTCCTGGCACGCCGAACTGCCCGCGCAGGCGGCGCTCGCCCGGTTCATCGACGAGGGCCTCCTCGCCCGGCACGTCCGCAGGTCGCGCCGCGAGTACCGGGCCCGGCACGAGCGCGTCGCGGACCTGCTCGGGACGCTGTTCGCCGGCCGGCTGGACGTCGTCCCGGCGGAGGCCGGGCTGCACCTGAGCGCCCTCCTCCCGGACGGGACGGACGACACCGCGATCGCCGCGCGGGCGCTCGGCGCGGGCATCGGGCTGTTCGCGCTGTCGGAGTTCGCGGTCACCGGACCGCCCGTCCCGGGGCTGGTCTTCGGCTACGGCGCCGTGCCGCGGACGAAGATCGACGCGGGGCTGCGGAGGCTGCGCGAGATCGTCCCGTGACTAGCGCTGGACGGGCGTGACACGGCGCCCGTCGGCGCCGAAGAACAGCATGCGGCCGAGGTCCACGGTCAGCGCCACGTGGTCGCCCCGGTTGGGGCGGTCGCCGGGCGCGATGCGGAACACCAGGTCGGAGCGGCGGTGGTGGCCCGAGTGCTCCTCCGGGGCCGCCTCCTCGGGCGGCGTCCGGCCCAGCATCTCCCGCACCCGGTCGCGCCATCCGGGACGCTCGGCCTCGTAGGACGGCGCCTGCGGCGGCCGCCCCACCTCGGCCGCGTCGACCGTGGGGATGCCCGCCGCGGCGTAGGCGAGCCACTCGTGCCCGTGGAACTCCAGCGCCCGGACCTGCCCGGACAGCACGGACCCGTGCGGCGCCGGCGCGCCCGGCGAGATCGGCACGAGGGTGTCCGGGCGGATGCCGACGATCACCGTCTGGCCGTGGTGGCTGATCAGCGCCGACGCCCGGGGATCGTTCCAGGGGACGAGCAGCCGCTGCGGCCCGAAGTCGACCAGCAGCCCCTCGCCCTCGATGGCCCACAGGGTGGCCTGCATCAGGTTGATCGGCGGCGAGCTGAGGAACGCGGCCACGAACACGGTCCCCGGGTCCTCGTAGATCTGCTCGGGGGTGCCGACGTCCTCCAGGACGCCGTCCCGCAGCACCGCCATCCGGTCGGCCATCGTCATGGCCTCGACCTGGTCGTGCGTGACGTACACGGTGGTGGTGCCGGTGGAGCGGACCAGCGCGGCGATCTCGACCCGCAGCTCGGCGCGCAGCCCGGCGTCCAGGCTGGACAGCGGCTCGTCCATCAGGAACAGCGACGGCTCCCGGATCAGCGCCCGGCCGATCGCGGCGCGCTGCCGCTGGCCGCCCGACAGCGTGCGCGGCAGCCGGTCGATCATCGTGTTCAGGCCGAGCGCGCGGGCCAGCTCGACGACCTTCGCGCTGGCTTCGGCCCGGTCGTCGCCGGACACCTCCAGGGGGAACATCATGTTGCCCTTGACCGTGCGGTGCGGGTAGAGCGCGCCCTCCTGGAACACCATGGCGACGTTCCGGTCGCGGGGCGGCAGGTCGTTGGCCACGCCCCCGTTCAGCCACAGGTCGCCGGAGGTGATCTCCTCCAGCCCGGCGATCATGCGCAGGATGGTGGACTTGCCGCAGCCGGACGGACCGAGCAGGACGAACAGCTCGCCGTCGTTGATGCGCAGGCGGACCTTCCGGACGGCGACATGCCCGCCCGGATACACCTTGTCGACGCCGTCGAGCACAACATCCGTCATCGCGTCCGCCTGGGTGTGAGCAAAATCTCGGTCAGTCATCACATCGCGCGACGGTCCGAGTTGTCCAGAGTAAAACCGCGCTTACCCGGGGCGGATCCGGCCGAGTCCGGCCAGTGACCACGGCATTTCGACCAGGACAGGAGGATCGCGACAAACCGGAGGATGTCTCCGGAGCCGGTTCGGGTGGGGAAGCGCCGGATGTCACGCCCCCGCCGTAGACTCCTTGGTCGTGGCAGGCAGGATTCGCAACGAGGACATCGCGCTCGTCCGGGAGCGGGCGTCCATCGACGCCGTGATCGGCGAGTACCTGCAGCTCCGCAGCGCGGGCGGAGGCAACCTGAAGGGCCTGTGCCCGTTCCACGACGAGAAGTCGCCGTCGTTCAACGTGACGCCCTCGCGCGGGCTGTACTTCTGCTTCGGCTGCGAGGCCGGCGGCGACGTCATCAAGTTCGTCCAGGAGATCGAGCACCTGTCGTTCTCCGAGGCGGTGGAGCGGCTCGCCGCCCAGGCCGGGATCCAGCTCCGCTACGAGGAGGGCGGCGGGCGCGGCCCCCGCCAGGACGGCGGGCAGCGCGCCCGGCTGATCGAGGCGCACAAGGCCGCCGCCGAGTACTACGCCGGCAACCTGGAGTCCCCCGAGGGCGCGATCGGCCGCACGTTCCTGTCCGAGCGCGGCTTCGAGGCCGCCGACGCCGCCCGGTTCGGCGTCGGGTTCGCGCCCCGCGAGTGGGAGGGCCTCGTACGGCACCTGCGCGGGCGCGGGTTCGCCGACCGCGACATCGTCGCCGGCGGCCTGGCCAAGGAGGGCCGCCGCGGCCCGATGGACCGCTTCCGCGGCCGGCTGATGTGGCCGATCCGCGACCTGTCCGGCGACGTCATCGGCTTCGGCGCACGCAGGCTCTACGAGGACGACGACGGCCCCAAGTACCTGAACACCCCCGAATCGCCGCTGTTCCACAAGAGTTCGGTGCTGTACGGCGCCGACCTGGCGAAGAAGGAGATCGCGCGGCGCCGGCAGGCGGTGGTGGTCGAGGGCTACACCGACGTGATGGCCTGCCACCTCGCGGGCGTCCCGACGGCGATCGCCACCTGCGGCACGGCGTTCGGCGACGACCACATCAAGGTGCTGCGCCGGCTCCTCATGGACCAGGACGAGTTCCGCGGCGAGGTGATCTTCACCTTCGACGGCGACGCGGCCGGCCGCAAGGCGGCGCTGCGCGCGTTCGACGACGAGCAGAAGTTCGTCTCGCAGACGTTCGTCGCCGTCCAGCCGGACGGGCTCGACCCCTGCGACCTGCGCATCCGGCACGGCGACGCGGCGGTGCGCGACCTGGTCGCCTCCCGGCTGCCGCTGTTCGAGTTCGCCGTGCGCAGCGCGATCGAGCAGCACGACCTCGACACCGTCGAGGGGCGGCTCGCCGCGCTGGACGCGGCCGCGCCCGTCGTCGCCGCCATCAAGGACCGGTCGCGCCGCCACATGTACGCCGTCAACCTGGACCGCTGGGTCGGCGTCATGGACGAGCAGTTCGTGCTGCGCCGCGTCCGCGAGCTGGCGAACCGCCGGCACGCCCGCGAGCGCGCGGGCCACGGGCGCGCCCCGGCCGGGAGCGGCCGGGACGGGTACGGCGGCGACGGCCGGAACGGGAACGGGCGGAACGGGAACGGGAACGGGGCCGCCGAGCCGCGGCGGCCCGCGTTCGACCCGTCCGACCCGGAGGTGCAGCGCGAGCGCGAGCTGCTGAAACTGGCCGTGCAGCGGCCGGCGCTGCTCGGGCCGGTGTTCGACGAGGTCCCGGCCGAGGCGTTCATCGCGCCGCCGCACGCGGCCGTGCGCGCGGTGCTCGCGGCGGCGGGCGGCGTGACGGCCGCCGGCAACGTGGCCGAGTGGGTGTCGCTGCTCCTGGAGAGCGCCCCCAACGACCAGGTCAGGGACCTGATCACCAAGCTCGGCGTGGAACCGGTCCGGTCCGCCCAGGATTCGGACGACCGCTATGCCATGGAACTGCTCGCCCGGATACAGGAGCGCCAGCTCACCCGCATGATCGCGGACGCGAAATCTAAACTCGGGCGGCTGAATCCGGTCGAGGCGCAGGAGGAGTACCACAAGCTCTTCGGCGATCTTGTCGCGCTTGAGCAGCAGAGACGGGTGTTGCGCGAGCGAGGGCTCGGATCACAGTAAGGCAAATGAGCGCAAAATGGGTCCTGTGATCTAGGCCCCCTTTGCCGCAGACTGTCCCCGTGGGCCCTTCGGTGCTGCCAAGCGAGGCGCCATCGGTTGATCAGGTGGCGGACCTCGTCGCACGCGGCAGAGAACGCGGCGGTGTGACCGTCGAAGACGTCGCTGCCGCACTCGATCGCTCGGACTTGCCGGACGACTCCATGGAACGGGTCGTCCGGATGCTCGCAGAGCAGGGGGTGGAGGTCCTCGAGTCTCAGCAGGAGACCGAGGACGTCGCGCGAGCGGATGAGGGAGACCTCGGCAAGCGGGCGCCGACGAGCGACCTGGTTCGGATCTACCTGAGAGAGATCGGTCGCGTACCGCTTCTCACGGCAGAAGATGAAGTAGAACTCGCGAAATCGATCGAGGCGGGCCTGTTCGCCGAGGAGAAGATGGCGCGCACCGCCGTCCTCGCCCGCGGCGAGCTGCTCGACCTCGAACTGCTCTCCCGCGAAGGCATGCGGGCGAAGCAACGCCTGATCGAGGCCAACCTGCGGCTGGTGGTCTCGATCGCGAAACGCTACGTCGGCCGGGGAATGCTGTTCCTCGACCTGATCCAGGAGGGAAATCTCGGGCTCATCCGCGCGGTCGAGAAATTCGACTACACGAAGGGGTTCAAGTTCTCGACCTACGCCACCTGGTGGATCCGGCAGGCGATCACCCGGGCGATCGCCGACCAGGCCCGGACGATCCGGATCCCGGTCCACATGGTGGAGACGATCAACAAGCTGGTCCGGGTGCAGCGGCAGATGCACCAGGACCTCGGCCGGGAGCCGACCCCCGAGGAGATCGGGCTGGAGATGGGCCTGTCGCCCGTCCGGGTGGTGGAGATCCAGCGGATCGCCCAGGAACCGGTCTCGCTGCAGTCGCCGATCGGCGAGGAGGACTCCGACCTCGGCGACTTCATCGAGGACGCGGACGCCGTCGTGCCGATCGAGGCCGCGGCGTTCATCCTCCTCCAGGACCAGCTGGAGGACATCCTCGGCACCCTGTCGGACCGGGAGCAGCGCATCATCCAGCTGCGCTTCGGCCTGGCCGACGGACACCCCCGCACCCTGGAGGAGGTCGGCCGCGAGTTCGGCGTGACCCGGGAGCGGATCCGCCAGATCGAGTCGAAGACGCTGGCCAAGCTGCGCCACCCGTCCCGCGCCCAGATGCTCCGCGAATACCTGGAGTGACGGCGGAGCCGGACGGGCCGGCCGTCCCCCGGCCGCGCTGCCGGGGGGACGGCTGGCCCGTCCGGCGGCGCCGCCAGGGCGACTCGCGGTGATTCGTCGCATTTCGTCCCGGTGGTCATCTACCGTGGTGGGCATGCTGATCGTGACGACTGACGGCGTGCCGGGGTACGACATCCGGAGCGTGCTCGGGGAGGTCCTCGGGACGTCCCTGCAGGCCGACCAGGGCGCGCCCGCGCAGCCCGCGCACGGCGGGAGCAGCGCGACGTTCCGGGTGACGGGGGAGCGGCCGGCCGCCGGCCTCGCCGCGGCGCGCCGGGAGGCGATCGACCGGCTCGGCGAGGAGGCGCGCCGCAAGGGCGCCAACACCGTCGTCGGCATGCGCTTCGACACTGCCCACGTGGGCGGCGGCTTCGAGGTCTGCGCGTACGGGACGGCCGTCTGGGCGGAGCCCGCGGGGCAGCAGCGCGAGCAGCCGCAGCAGTATCAGCAGCGCCCGCCGCAGCAGGGCCTCCCGCCCTACGGGGACCCGCAGCCGGGCGGCCCGCCGATGGCGGCGCGCAACCTCACGATGGGCCTGCGCGACCGGCCCCGCTGACCGGACCGCGCGGCGGGCCGCGCACAACCGGGTCGGGCAGCCGCGGCGTGCGATGGCTCACTGTCGCGGGGGCCACTTGACGGGCTGAGGACAGGCTTCGCTAAGTTAGGTGAGCCTAACCAGTTGCTCGCCCCTGGAGACTTTCATGCGTCCTGTGTCCGCCCTCGCCCTCGCCGGTGCCGCCGCCGTGTCGATGTCCCTGCTCTCGGCGTGCGGCGGTGACGGGAAGGCGGACACGGCGGGGGCCATCCCGGTGACGGCGACCGACGACTCCTGCGAGGTGGCCGAGACCGACCTCACCGCGGGCAAGACCACCTTCAAGGTCAGCAACAAGGGCTCCAAGGTCAACGAGTTCGAGGTCCTCAAGCCGGACGGCAAGATCCTCGCCGAGCGGGAGAACATCGGCCCCGGCACCAGCGTCGACTTCGTGGTGAACCTGCCCGCCGGCCAGTTCAAGCTGCTGTGCAGCGCCGGCCAGACCGGCAAGGGCCCGTCCCAGAACGTCACGGTCACCGGCAAGGCCGAGGGCGGCGCCGACGCGCGGCTGTCCAAGGCCGCCGCCGACTACAAGGCGTTCGTCATCGTGAAGCTCGACGACACCATCGCCAAGACGCGGGAATTCGTCGACGCGGTGAAGGCCGGCGACGTGGAGAAGGCCAAGGAGCTGTACGCGCCGTCCCGCGTCGGCTGGGAGACGATCGAGCCGGTCGCGGAGAAGTTCGGCGACATCGACCCGAAGGTCGACGCCCGCGAGGCCGACCTGAAGCCCGAGGAGAAGAAGGACTGGTCCGGCTGGCACCTGCTGGAGAAGGCCCTCTGGGAGGACGGCTCGGTCAAGGGCAAGGAGAAGTACGGCGATCAGCTGCTGGCGGACCTGGATACGCTGAAGTCGCGGCTGCCCGGCCTCACCCTCGACCCGGTGAACGACATGGCGGGCGGCGCGAAGGAGCTGCTGGACGAGGTCGCCACCGGCAAGGTCACCGGTGAGGAGGAGGCGTTCAGCCACACCGACCTGGTCGACTTCAAGGCCAACGTCGACGGCGCCAGGAAGATCTACGAGCTGCTCAAGCCGGTCGTGCAGGAGCGGGACGCCCAGCTCGCCACCGACCTCGACGACAACTTCGCCAAGGTCGAGGCGCTGCTGAACAAGCACGAGAAGGGCGACGGATACGTCTCCTACGACAAGGTCGGCAAGGACGACCGCAAGGACCTGGCCGACGCGGTGAACGCGCTGGGCGAGCCGCTGTCCAAGCTCGCCGAGGTCGTCGCCGCGTAGCGCGGGCGAACCAGTGGCGCGGACGGATCAACGGAACGGGAAGGTGGCGGCGGGATGACCGAGGCGCGGCCGGGGATGTCCCGGCGCAGGATGCTGACCTTCTCCGGTGCGAGCCTGGTCGTCGGGGCCGCCGCCGGTGCGGGCATCGACCGGGCGGCGTCCGCCGGCGAGGACACCGGCGCCGGCGCCGCCGTCCCGTTCCGCGGCGCGCACCAGGCGGGCATCGCCACCCCCGTCCAGGACCGGCTGCACTTCGCCGCGTTCGACGTGACGACCGGCGACCGCGGCCGGCTCGTCCGGATGCTCAAGGAGTGGACCGACGCGGCCGCCGCGATGACCGCCGGCCGGCCCGTCGGCAACGGCGCCGTCGCCGGGTCGCCGGTCGCGCCCCCCGACGACACCGGGGAGGCGCTCGGCCTGCCGCCGTCCCGGCTCACGCTGACGATCGGGTTCGGGCCGACGCTGTTCGAGAAGGACGGCGCGGACCGGTTCGGCCTCAAGGCGCGCCGGCCGGCCGCCCTCGTCGACCTGCCGCACTTCCCCGGCGACAACCTCGACCCCGACCGCAGCGGCGGCGACATCGCCGTGCAGGCGTGCGCCGACGACCCGCAGGTCGCGGTGCACGCCATCCGGAACCTGGCGCGGATCGGGTTCGGCACGGTCTCGGTCCGCTGGTCGCAGCTCGGGTTCGGCAAGACGTCCTCGACGACCCCGGACGCGCAGACCCCGCGCAACCTGTTCGGGTTCAAGGACGGCACCGACAACATCGGCGCGGGCGACGGGGCGCTGCTGGACGAGCACGTGTGGGCCGGGAAGGACGACGGCTGGATGGCCGGCGGCTCCTACCTCGTCGCCCGCCGCATCCGGATGCACATCGAGACCTGGGACCGGACGTCGCTGCGCGAGCAGGAGGACATCTTCGGCCGCAGCAAGGGCGAGGGCGCCCCGGTGGGGGAGCAGAAGGAGCGCGACAAGCCCGACCTCGCGCGGATGAAGCCGGACGCGCACGTCCGGCTCGCCCACCCCGACTCCAACCGCGGGGCGCGGATCCTGCGGCGCGGCTACTCCTTCACCGACGGGTCCGACGGCCTCGGGCGGCTGGAGGCGGGGCTGTTCTTCATCGCGTTCCAGAGCGACCCGCGCACGGGCTTCATCCCGGTCCAGCAGTCGCTGGCCACCGACGCGCTGAACGAGTACATCCAGCATGTCGGGTCGGGCGTGTACGCGTGCCCGCCGGGCGTCCGCGAAGGCGGCTACTGGGGCGACACCCTGTTCGCCTAGGGGTTCGCCCAGCGGCTACCCCTGCCCGGCGCGCTCGGAGCGGATGCGGGTCACGACGTCCCCGGCGGCGGTTCTGATCGCCTCCAGCTCCTGGAGGTAGGCCCAGTAGTCGGGGTGGACGCCGGTGAGCCGCTTCGGCGCGTTCTCCAGCCGCTCGACGAGACCGTCCAGCACCCGGGCGTGCCGCGGCGCGGCCCCGCCCGGCTGCGCCATCGCGAGCCGCTGCGCGTCCCGGACGGCGAACTGGGCCTTCTCGGCGGGCTTCGCCGGGTCCGCGGCGACCGCCTTCAGCTCCTCCACCCGCCCGGTGACCTGCCCGGCGCGGCGGTCCGCGGCGTTGAGCTCGGTGCGCGCGGCGGTGAGCGCCCGCTGCGCCTCCTTCCACTCGGCGCGCGCGACGTGCGCGGACGCCTCGTTCAGCCGCTCCCGGGCCCGCGTGGCGGCCGCCTCGATGGCCTCGGGCGCGCCCCGCAGGTCCTGCCAGCACGCCTGCGAGTAGCCGCGCAGCAGCGCCCGCATCGCCTCCTGGACGGGCCCGACCCGGTTGCCGACGGCGTCCGCGCGGGTCCGGACGGAGGCGAGCGAGTTGCGCACCTTCTGCGCGAGCCGCGGCAGCTCGGCGGCGGCCTCCCGGGCCCGCTCGGCGATCGCGCGGACCTCCTCGGCGCGGCGGATCGCGCCGTCCAGCCCGAGCCCGCCGAGGCCCTTGGAGCCGAGCTGGGCGAGGATCTCCCGGGCGCGGGCCAGCTCGGCCTCCGGCTCGGAGGCGTCCATCCCGGCGTCCTTCGCGGCGGCGAGCGCGGCGTCGGCGGCGGCCACCGCGTCGCGGGCGGCGGTCAGCCGGGACGGGAGCTGGTCGAGCGCCGCCTCCAGCCGGGCCATCCTGGGGGCGAGCCGCTCGGCGAAGCCGTTCAGGTTCCCGGTGACCTGCCGCAGCCGCTCGGCGGACGCGACGAACGCGCGGCGGGCCGCGTCGTACTCGGCCGGTGACCGGTCCCGGTCATCGAGGTCGTGGGCGTCCAGGACGGAGATGTAGGCGACCGACGCGGCGTCGGCCGACTCCGACAGCAGGCCGAACTCCCGCCGGACGGGCGCGGCGGCGGCCGCGTCCAGGTCCTCGAAGACGGTGACGCGGCCGTCGATGTACTTCTGCGCCTGGTCCATGTCGTAGAAGGCGGCCGCGGCGGCCTCCCTGGCCTCGGTGGCCGCGACAGCCGCCTGCGCCCCCCTGCCGCCCCGGCGGCGCTGGTCGCCCGGTCCCCGCACCACTGCCTCCTCTCGTCCCTGCCCAGTCTGGCCCAGACGGCCGGTATTTCGCGCCCCGGGTGCCCGCGACCGCCCGCTGTGACGGGGAAAGCCGGCACGGGTTCACAACGCATGGAACGGATAGCATCGCTGCTACGTCGATAATGCTGGGCGCCGGATCGGCGTCCGCCACGGCATGCGATCTTGGAGGCCCATCGTGCCCGTCAGCCTGAGCAAGGGCGGCAATGTCTCGCTCACCAAGCAGGCACCCGGACTCACCGCGGTGATCGTCGGTCTCGGCTGGGACCTGCGCACCACGACCGGCACGGACTTCGACCTCGACGCCTCGGCCATGGTGCTGGACGGCTCCGGAAAGATCATCACCGACCAGCACTTCGTCTTCTTCAACAACCTGCGCACCCCCGACGGCGCGGTCGAGCACAGCGGCGACAACACCACCGGCGCGGGCGAGGGCGACGACGAGCAGCTCAAGGTCAACTTCGGTGCGATGCCGGCCGCGGCCGAGCGGGTCGCGTTCGCCGTGTCGATCTACGACGCCGACAGCCGCGGGCAGAACTTCGGGCAGGTCCGCAACGCCTACATCCGGGTGCTGAACCAGGCCGACGGCGCCGAGATGGCCCGCTACGACCTGTCCGAGGACGCCTCGATGGAGACCGCGATGGTCTTCGGCGAGCTGTACCGCAACGGGACCGAATGGAAGTTCCGCGCGGTCGGCCAGGGCTACGCCTCCGGGCTGGCCGGCATCGCGACGGACTTCGGCGTCAGCATCTGACCCGGCACCTCCTCCGGCACCTCATCCGGAACGTCTGACCCCGCGGCCCCCCGAGCCGCGGATCCGAACAGGAACACCAGGAAGGGAACGGCCCGAACATGGGAGTCTCACTCGCCAAGGGCGGCAACGTCTCACTGACGAAGGCCGCCCCGAACCTCACCGCGGTCACCGTCGGCCTCGGCTGGGACGTCCGCGCCACCACCGGCGCCGACTTCGACCTGGACGCGTCCGCGCTGATGCTCGGCGGCACCGGCAAGGTCATGTCCGACCAGCACTTCGTGTTCTTCAACAACCTGAGGAGCCCGGACGGCTCGGTCGAGCACACCGGCGACAACCTGACCGGTGAGGGCGAGGGCGACGACGAGTCGATCAACGTCGACCTCAACGGGGTGCCGGCCGAGTGCGACCGCATCGTGTTCCCGGTATCGATCTACGACGCCGACAACCGGAACCAGAGCTTCGGCCAGGTCCGCAACGCGTTCATCCGGATCGTCAACCGGACCGACGGCAACGAACTCGCCCGCTTCGACCTCACCGAGGACGCCTCCACCGAGACGGCGATGGTCTTCGGCGAGCTGTACCGCCACAACGGCGAGTGGAAGTTCAGGGCCGTCGGACAGGGGTACGCCTCGGGTCTGGCCGGCATCGCCACGGACTTCGGCGTCAACGTCGGCTGACGGCCGGCGCACCCCGCACCCGGCCGCCACGCCCGGCCGTCCTCACTAGCAGAGATACGCGCATGATTCTTCGCACCTTCGGTTGGTCCTTCGGCATCACGGCCCTCGGGCTGCTGGCCGCCTTCCTCTACGACGGGCCGACCGGGCTGGCCCTGGTCGCCGTGCTGGCGATCCTCGAGATCTCGCTGTCGTTCGACAACGCCGTGGTCAACGCCAAGGTGCTCGACCGGATGAGCCCCTTCTGGCAGAAGATCTTCCTCACCGTCGGCATCGCGATCGCGGTGTTCGGCATGCGGCTGGTCTTCCCCCTGCTGATCGTGGGCATCACCGCCAAGCTGGGGCCGGTCGAGGCGTTCGACCTCGCGCTCAACGACCAGCACCGCTACCACGAGCTGATGAACGGCGCCTACCCGATGATCGCGGCGTTCGGCGGCATGTTCCTGATGATGCTGTTCCTGAACTTCGTGTTCGAGGAGCGCGCCGAGAAGTGGCTGCCGTGGCTGGAGCGGCCGCTCGCGCGCATCGGCAAGCTCGACCAGCTGGCGGTGGTCGTCGCGGGCGGCTCGCTGGCGCTGGTGGCGTGGCTGACCGCCGACGACCCGGGCAACGTCATGATCGCGGGCGTGCTCGGCATGGTGACCTACATCCTGGTCAACGGGCTCGGCGAGCTGTTCTCCGAGGCGGGCGAGGACGACGAGGAGGAGGACGGCGACGGCGAGGGCCGCGAGGCCGCACCGGCGAAGTCCGGGCCGAGCTCGCTGGCGCTGGCCACCGGCAAGGCGGGGTTCTTCCTGTTCCTGTACCTGGAGGTGCTGGACGCCTCGTTCAGCTTCGACGGCGTCATCGGCGCGTTCGCCATCAGCACCGACCCGATCGTCATCGCGCTGGGCCTCGGCATCGGCGCCATGTACATCCGGTCGCTGACGGTCTTCCTCGTCCGCAAGGGGACCCTGCACGAGTACGTCTACCTGGAGCACGGCGCGCACTGGGCGATCGGCGCGCTCGCGACCTGCATGCTGATCAGCATCGGCCACCACGTGCCCGAGTGGATCACCGGCGGGCTCGGCGCCGGCCTGATCATCGCGGCGTTCGTCAGCTCCATCGTCCGCAACCGCGGCGAGGACGAGGACGCCTCCGGCTCCCCGTCCGGCGGCGGCAAGCAGCTGCACTCCAGCAACGTCTGACCGGTCCGACTCCACCCCCGCGACCAGCATCGATTCACCGAAGGAGCCGAACGATGTCGATCTCGCTGCAGAAGGGGCAGAAGGTCTCGCTCGCCAAACCCGGCGGCGGCACCCTCAGCCGGGTCCGGATGGGGCTCGGCTGGGACGCCGTCGCCAAGAAGGGCCTGTTCGGCAAGGGCCGGGCCCAGTCGATCGACCTGGACGCGTCCTGCCTGCTGTTCGACGCCGCCGGGAACCTCGCCGACCAGGTGTGGTTCCGGCAGCTGCGCAGCAAGGACGGGTCCGTCCAGCACACCGGCGACAACCTCACCGGCGCGGGCGAGGGCGACGACGAGGTCATCAACGTCGACCTGCAGGGCGTCCCCGCGAACGTCACCCAGCTGGTGTTCACGGTCAACTCCTTCACCGGGCAGGACTTCTCCCAGATCGCCAATGCGTTCTGCCGCCTGGTGGACGAGAGCACCGGCGAGGAGATCGCCCGCTACGACCTGAGCGGCGCCGGCCAGCACAACGCGCAGATCATGGCGAAGGTGACGCGGGACGGGCACGGCTGGTCGATGACGGCGATCGGCGCGACCGCGACCGGCCGCACCTTCCAGCACCTGCTGCCGGCCGTGTCCGCCCACCTGTGATGGGCTGACGGCCGTCCATGCGGCATTTCGACCACATCGACGCCGCGCGTCGCAAGCACCTGTTCTACCGGCATCCGCGCCCGTTCGACCGGCACGGCGACCCGGCGTTGCTGGCGGTGGCGCTCGGCGCGACGCTGTACAGCCCCGCCACCCGTCCCGGCCTCGCCGCCGACATCGAGCGGGCCGCGCGGCGGGGCGTGATGAGCATGGTCGTGTGCCTGGAGGACGCGATCGGCGACGACGAGGTCGCGGCCGGCGAGGCGAACCTGGTGGCGCAGTTCCGCGACCTGGACGCGGCCTGCCGGGAGCGCGGCGCGGAGGTGCCGCTGCTGTTCGTCCGGATCCGCGACCCGCGCCAGATCGGCGGCCTGCTCGGCCGGCTCGGCGGCGCCGCCGGGCTGGTCAGCGGGTTCGTGCTGCCGAAGTTCACCCCGGCGGGCGGCGGCGCGTTCCTCGACGCGCTGGAGGACGCCGCCGTCCGCACCGGGCTGCGGCTGCTCGCGATGCCGGTGATCGAGAGCCCGGAGGCGGTGTACGCCGAGACCCGCGCGGAGATGCTGGACGACGTGGCGCGGCTGCTGGCCAAGCACCGGTCGCGGATCCTCGCCGTCCGGCTCGGCGCGACGGACATGTCCGCCGCCTACGGGCTGCGCCGCCCGCCCGACCTCACGATCTACGACATCCGGCCGGTCGCGAGCGTCATCTGCGACGTGGTGAACGTGCTCGGCCGCGCCGACGGCACCGGGTACGTGGTGACCGGGCCGGTGTGGGAGTACTTCTCGGCGGGGGAGCGGATGTTCAAGCCGCAGCTGCGGCAGTCGCCGTTCGACGCGCAGCAGGCGGCGCCGCTGCGGCAGCGGCTGATCACCTCGGACCTGGACGGGCTGATCCGCGAGGTCCACCTGGACAAGGCCAACGGCCTCCTCGGGAAGACCGTGATCCATCCGAGCCACGTCGCGGCCGTGCACGCCCTGTCGGTCGTGACGCACGAGGAGTACTGCGACGCCGCCGACATCCTCGGCGTCGCCGGGGGCGGGGCGATGGCCAGTTCCTATGCCAACAAGATGAACGAGGCGAAGCCGCACCGCGCGTGGGCGCAGCGGCTGATGCTGCGGGCGAGCGTGTTCGGGGTCGCGGCGGAGGGCGTCACGTTCGTCGAGCTGCTGGAAGCGGCGGGCGGCCGGTGACGTCCTCCTGGGTCTCGTCGCGCCTCGGGGTGCGGCTCATGGACGGCTCCCGCCCGGTGGGGGCCGGGCTGTCGTCCCTCGTGGGGCTGGCCGTGCGGCGCAATCCGCGCCGTGCGCACCTGCTGGTGTCGGCCGTGCTGGGCAAGCACGTCCCGACGGATCCTCGGCTCGTGTACGGGTCAGGGCTGTCGCTGGGCGAGCTCGTGCGCGCACGCCTGCGGGGTGAGGACGCGGCCCATCCCGGCTCGCTCCTGCCGGACGCCCTGGGCGGTGTGCCGGGGGCTGCGGCCAGGTTGCGCGACCTCATGCGCGCACCCCGGGTTCCCGTGGACGCGATCGTCCTCGGCTACGCCGAGACCGCCACCGCCCTGGGGCATTCCGTGGCGGACGCCCTGGGCGGCGCCTACTACCTGCACTCGACGCGGCGTCCCGTCCCCGGCTTCGCGACCTACGGCGGGTTCGAGGAGGAGCACAGCCACGCCACGAGCCATCTGCTGCTGCCCGCCGATCCGGCGATGCTCGACCGCGACGTCCCGGTGGTGCTGGTGGACGACGAGCTGTCCACGGGCCGGACCGTGCTGAACACCATTGAGGCGCTGCACGCCGTCCGGCCGAGGGACCACTACGTCCTGGCGGCACTGGTCGATCTGCGCGGGCCCGAGGACCGGGCGCGCATGGACGGTATCGCCGACCGGCTGGGCACCCGCATCGACGCGGTCGCGCTGGCCGGAGGGCACGTCGAGCTACCGGACGGCATCCTGGAGGCGGGGCAGGCCCTCGTCGCGGGCCTGTCCGGCGATTCCGCTGTCCCGGACCGGCCGCCGTTCCAGGTGGCGCGGGTGGAGCTGGAGTGGCCGGCCGGTCTGCCGGACGGCGGGCGGCACGGCTTCCAGCCCGAGCATCGGGCACGCCTGGAGAAGGACCTCGCGCGTATGGCCGACGCCCTCGCCGCGGAGCTCGATGATGCGTCACGAGTGCTCGTGCTGGGGTTCGAGGAGCTGATGTACGCGCCGCTGCGTCTCGCGGAGGCGCTCGCCGACGCGCTGCCGTCCGTGGACGTCCGCTACTCGACGACCACGCGTTCGCCCGTGCTCGCCGTGGACGACCCCGGTTACGCGATCAGAACGCGGCTGGTGTTCCCGTCGCATGACGATCCCGCCGACGGGCCGGGGGAGCGGTACGCCTACAACGTGGTCGCCGGCTCCGGTCAGCGCGGGTTCGACCAGATCGTCTTCGTGGTGGACGACATCGGCGACACGGAGGCGCTCGCAGGCGGCCTCTTGGAGCGGCTGCGCGCGCTTGCACCGGTACTGGTCGCCACTGTCCCCGCCTATGGGAGGGATTCGTGAAGCCGCTGAACGGGCCGCTGTACGGGCCGTCCTTCGGCAGCTACCCGGCGGAGGACGTCGCCTGGCTGCTCAAGGACCTCTCGCATGTGCGCCTGGAGGCGCCCACGGAGGAGCGCGAAGCGGCGATCCAGGCGGGACGCGCCCACTACGCCGAGTCGCTCCCGGTCGAGTACCAGCCCGGCCCGGAGTACCGGCGGCTGTTCCACCGGGCGCTGGAGGCGTCGGCGGAGCGGCTCGCCTACGCGACCGGGCTGGTCACCGAGATGATCCTCGCCGAGCGTGGGCCGGGCGCCGTCCTGGTGTCGCTGGCGCGGGCCGGGACGCCCGTCGGGATCCTGATGCGCCGCTGGGCGCGGTACGCGCACGGCCTCGACCTCCCGCACTACGCCGTCAGCATCGTCCGCGGCCGGGGCATCGACACCGCGGCGCTGCGGTACCTCGCCGAGCACCACGACCCCGCGTCCGTGATGTTCGTGGACGGCTGGACGGGCAAGGGCGCCATCACGCGGGAGCTGACCGCCGCGCTGGCGCCGCATCCGTTCCCGTCCGACCTGGCCGTCCTCGCCGACCCGGGGCGGTGCACGTCGCTCCACGGGACGCGCGACGACTTCCTGATCCCGTCCGCGTGCCTCAACTCGACGGTGTCGGGCCTGGTCAGCCGGACGGTCCTGAACGCCTCGCTCATCGGGCCGGGCGACTTCCACGGCGCGAAGTTCTACCGGGAGCTGGCGGGCGACGACGTGTCCGGCGTGTTCCTCGACGCCGTCGCCGCGCGGTTCCCGGACGTCGCCGAACGCGTCGCGAAGGGCCTGCCGGATCTGCGCGCCGCCGACCGCGCGCCCGACTGGTCCGGGTGGGAGGCCGTCCGGCGCTGCGCCGAGGCGGAGGGGATCGACGACCTCAACCTGGTCAAGCCGGGCATCGGGGAGACGACGCGGGTGCTGCTGCGGCGCGTCCCGTGGAAGGTGTTCGTGCGGGCCGACGCCGGCCCCGAGGTGACGCACATCCGGCTGCTCGCCGACGAACGCGGCGTGCCCGTCCACGAGGTCGAGCCCGACCGGTTCCCCTATGCGTGCATGGGGTTCATCCATCCCCGCTTCGGCCAGGGAGCCGTTCAGTGACCGTCCTGGTGTGCTCGGACCTCGACCGTACGCTCATCTACTCCGCGGCCGCGTTCGCCCTGGACGGGCCTGACGAGGCGATGCCGCGCCTGCTGTGCGTGGAGTTCTACCAGGGGGCGCCGCTCTCCTACATGACGGAGGCTTCCGCGCGCACGCTCGAAGTCCTGCCGACGGCCGCCACGCTCGTTCCCACGACGACGCGCACGCCGGAGCAGTACCGCCGCGTTCACCTGCTGGAGAAGCCGCCCGCGTACGCCATCTGCGCGAACGGCGGCCACCTCCTCGTGGACGGCGAGGACGACCCGGAATGGGCCGAGACCGTCCGGTCCCGTGTCGCGGACGGGTGCGCGCCGCTCGCGGACGTCCAGCACCGGCTCGCCCAGTCGAGCGGTGACTTCGTCCTGAAACAGCGCACGGCCTCCGACCTGTTCGCCTACACGGTCGTCGACCGGGCCGCGCTGCCCGCCGGCTGGGTCGAGGACCTCACCGGCTGGTGCGCCGAACGCGGCTGGCGGACGTCCCTGCAGGGCCGCAAGGTCTACTGCCTGCCCGCGTGCCTCACCAAGGCCGCCGCCGCCGAGGAGGTCGCCCGCCGCGCCGGAGCGTCCACGATGCTGGCCGCCGGCGACTCCCTCCTCGACGTCGAACTGCTCGAGGCCGCCGACCTGTCGATCCGCCCCGCCCACGGCGAACTGCACGACACCGGGTGGACGTCCCCCCGTACCACCGTCACCGCCGCCCGCGGCATCGCCGCAGGCGAGGAGATCGCGGAATGGCTCCTGGAACGCGCGGCGGAACCGTGAATAATCACGGCGCACTTCCCGCCCGCGTTGAGAATCGACACTCCCGCAGGGGTCGCCGTCACCGCGATCTGAGGTGACAATCACGGTGAGCCCCTCCCACGCCGAGGAGGTCACCTGGACCACATGAGCTCCCGTCTGACCGGTGACGAGACCGCGCTGTGGAAGGCCGCGGCCCGGGTCCTGGACGCCAACTGGACGGGGACGGCGACCGCCGCGTCGCCCGGCCTCTACCCCCACCAGTGGAGCTGGGACGCGGCGTTCATCAGCATGGGCCTCGCCCGCCACCGCCGCGACCGCGCCGAAGCCGAACTGCTGTCGCTGTTCCGCGGCCAGTGGGCCGACGGGATGCTCCCGCACATCGTCTTCAACACGAGCCTCGCCCGGCACGCGTTCTTCCCCGGGCCCGAACTCTGGCGCAGCGAACTCCAGCCGGACGCGCCGCACGGCGTCCACACCTCCGGGCTCACCCAGCCGCCGCTGCACGCCCTCGCCGCCCTGCGCCTCCACGAATGCGCCACCGACCTCGACGGCAGCCGCGCGTTCCTCGCCCGCCTCTACCCGATGCTGACCGCCCAGCACCGCTACCTCGCCCGCGCCCGCGACCTCGACTCCAGCGGCCTCATCGCCATCTGCCACCCCTGGGAGTCCGGGCTCGACAACAGCCCCGCCTGGGACCGCCCCCTCGGCGCCCTGCGGCTCCCGCCGTCCTCCTA